>DATEFT010000579.1:0-18466 GCA_035280505.1 Blastocatellia bacterium
GAAGCAACAAAAGACGCGAAACCCGCTGTGGCTCGCGTCTTTTTGGCTTCTGGAGCGTTGCTTTCGGTGATTGACCGGGAGGGTTACTTCTTCTCGGTGAATCTGACCGAGGCGATGGTGTTCTCCCATTCCATCTTGAGAATCACATCTTTACCTCCCTGAGTCAGCGAGACCACCATCTGTTCGACCGGGGCGGCCGTCTTCTCGAGTTTCATCTCGACCCGGGCCAGGTCCTGATCCTGGCTGTAGGACGTTCCCATTTGGCCGGTCTGTTTGTTGATGATCAGCTTCCAGCCGCTTTCGGACGGCAGCACGTAGAGCGTGTAGGATCCTTTGGGGATCGACACGTTGCCGGCCGTCAGGTCGGCGTCGGTCTTGAACAGCGTCGCTTCGTTGGCCCCGAAACGCCAGACCTGATTATAGGGGACCAGCTCGCCGAAGATTTTACGGCCGCGCACCGAGGGGGCGCCGTAGTCCACCGAGATCTTCTTGGCATTGTAGGTCAGTTCCGCCGACTTCCGCGGACTGAGCACCGGTCGTTGAGCGGGCGCCGAGATGAGGAGGAGATTGAAGGTCGCAGCCAGTGTCAGAGCCGTGATGATCGATCTTTTAAGTTTCATCTTTAACTTCTCCATAGTACAGGTTTAGGGTATCTTAATGTTGTCGCTTGCCACTCCTAACTTGTAAAGTTCCGAGCCAAAATAGTCAAACTCGGAAATGAGCGCAAGGCTTGACGCTGTGTTGGGTGCGTGTTACTTCTCTGACGCGACCCGATGCGCCTGAGAACATCTGTCATTATTGTCAATCCAGAGACAAGGAGCATGAAAGCGTGAATCTTTTTCGAGGCCTTGGGCTATGTTTCGGCATTATCTTCTACTGTTCATCCTTCTCCATCACCTCAGGGCAGAGTTTCGAGTTTTTCCCGGGAGCCAAGTACGATCCGTCGATCCCCACGCTCAAACAGGTGGTCGGTCATGAGTGGGGAGAGAAGATCACCATGCATCATGAGGCCGTTGCCTACCTCAACGCGCTGCAGCAGGCGGCCGGTTCGCGGATGCGGATCGTCAAGTATGCGGAGTCGTGGGAGGGACGAGCGCTCTACGTGCTGGTGATCGGTTCGCCCGCGAACATTTCGCGGCTGGATGAGATCAAGGCCGGGATGCGGAAACTGGCGGATCCTCGCGGCACCACCGCGGCCGAGGCCCAGGCCCTGATCGGTTCGCGCCCCTCGATCGTCTGGCTGATCTGCGGCGTCCACGGCAACGAGGCTTCGAGCGTCGAGGCCGGGCTGCTGACCGCCTATCACCTCCTGGCCGCACAGAACGATGAGCTGGTCGAGGCGGCGATGAAGAACAGCCTGGTCCTGATCGACCCGATGCAGAATCCCGATGGACGTGATCGGTTCATCAACTATTTTCGGCAGACGACGGGGCGGTTTCTGGAGCCCGATATGCAGGCGGCCGAGCACAACGAGGTCTGGCCGGGCGGGCGGGTCAACCATTACCTCTTCGATCTGAATCGCGACTGGTTTGTTCAGACCCAGCCGGAGACTCGCGGGCGCGCCAAATTCTATCTGGAATGGTCTCCGCAGGTCGTGGCGGACCTCCATGAGATGGGGACCAACAACACCTACTACTTCGCGCCGCCGGCCATGCCCTGGAATCCGAATCTCACCAAGGCCCAGCTCGACTGGCTGGCCCGGTTCGGGCGCAACAACGCCGGCTGGTTCGACCGGTTCCGGTTCGACTATTTCACCCGCGAAAACTACGACTCCTTCTATCCGGGTTATGGCGAAGGCTGGCCGTTGTTTCAGGGGTCGATCGGGATGACCTACGAGCAGGCCTCCACCCGGGGGCTGGTCGCCAGGCGCAACGACGAGACGACGATGCACTATCGCGATGCGGTGCAGCACCATTTCATCGCCTCGCTCGCGACCATCGAGAACACGGCCAAGAATCGGGAAGGGTTGCTGCGTTATTTCTATGACTATCGGCGGACCGCCGTCGAGGAGGGCCGGAACGAACCGGTCAAGGAGTATATTTTCATGCCGGGCGCCGATCCCGGGCGCGCGGCGCGGCTGGCCGCGGTCTTAATTCAATCGGGAATCGAAGTGAGGCGCGCCGATCAACCGTTCAGCAATCCCCGGACTCGGGACTATCTCGACGGTCACGAACAGGCCCGCGAATTTCCCGCGGGCAGCTATCTGGTCTCCCTCGCCCAACCGGCCAAGCGTCTGGCCAAGACGCTCATGGACCGCGAGACCGTTCAGGATGAGGACTTCCTCGAAGAGCAGCGCCGGCGGAACCGGTTGCGGAAACCGGAGGAGTTCTATGACGTCACCGCCTGGTCGCTTCCGTTGTTGTTCGATATCCCCTGCTACGCGGCCGAGCAGGTCTCGAATGTCCGGGCGACGCTGCTCAAGGAACCGCCGCGGGTGACGGGGCAACTGCACGGCGGGCCGGCCCGGCTGGCCTATCTGCTGCCCTGGGGCACGCAGAACGCGGCGGCGGCATTGGCGGAACTCTTCCGTCAAGACCTGCGCGTCCACAGCAGCGACAAGGCGTTGAAGCTCAACGGCACCGGTTTTCCGCCGGGAACCCTGATCGTCAAGGTCAAGGACAACCCCGCCGATCTTCACCAGCGGATGGCCCGGCTGGCGGCCGATTACGGGGTCGAGGTCTATTCGACCGATTCGTCATGGGTCGACGAAGGGCCGAATTTCGGCAGCGATAACGTCTTCTTTCTGCCCAAACCGCGCATCGCGCTGGTCTATAACTGGCCGACCTCGGTCAATTCCGCCGGCTGGGTTCGATATGTGATCGAACAGCAGTTCGGTTATCCGGTGACGCCCATTCGCGCGGAGCAGTTGTCGGCGGCGGATTTGAGCAAATACAACGTGATCATCCTGCCCGACGTCATGGGCTCTTACACCGCGCAACTGGGTGACGGCGCCAGTCTGCGCGAATGGGTGCAGGAGGAGGGCGGGGTTCTGATCGGATTGGCCGGGGCGACCAGTTGGATGGCGGATGAGAAGGTCAATCTGTTGCCGGTCAGGCGCGAGAAGCGGGACAAGCTGGGAGAGCTTAAAGTCGAGAAACGAGAGGTGCCGGAATCCGGCCGGGAACAGGCTCCCGCGAAGGACGCGAACAAAAAAGACCTCCCGCCCAAGGACCCGCCCCGCGAGCGGTTCAGAGACCCCTTTAGAGACGCGGTCGGACGGGCCGTCGAACCGGCGGAGGAGTATCCCAGCTCGACGCCGGGCGCGATCGCCCGCGTCAGGATCGATCGCACCCACTGGCTCGGATTCGGTTACGGCGAAACCACCACCGTCATGGTGGACAGCAACCGGATCTTCTCCCTGCTCAAATTGGATAAGGGGACGAACGTCGCGATCTACATGCCCGAAGAGAAGATGCTGGTCAGCGGGTTCATGTGGGATGACCCGAAGAAACAACTGCCGAACAAGGCCTTTTTGATGCATGCTCCGTTGGGACGGGGCCATGTCGTCGGTTTCGCCGAAGATCCCAACTATCGCGCGTTTATGGACGGGTTGAATCAGATGATGGTCAATGCCATCTTTTTGGGACCGGGACACTAAGCCTCATATGAAAACCCTCTTCCGCGAATTGGTCTTCCCGTTGGTGGCGGTCCTCGCCGCTTTGATCATCGGGGGCCTCATCGTGCTGGTGATCGGTGACAACCCTTTCAAGGTCTATGGGCTGCTGTTCACCAGCGCCTTCGGCTTCTTCGATGCGCTCGGCAACTTCAGCTATGACAATTGGGGATATACGCTCTTCTACGCGACGCCGTTGATCTTCACCGGCCTGGCCGTGGCCGTCGCCTTCAAATGCGGATTGCTCAATATCGGGGCGGAAGGACAACTCTACGTGGGCGCCTTTGCGGCGGCCTGGGTCGGCATCACCTTCGCCAAACTGCCGGGAATGATCCTGATCCCGGCGGCCATGCTGGCGGCGATGATGGCGGGGGCTCTCTGGGGAGCCATTCCGGGGGGGCTCAAAGCCGCGTTCGGGTCGCACGAAGTGATCAACACGATCATGCTCAACTTCGTCGCCATCGGCCTCGTCAGCTATCTGACTCAGAGCCACTACAAGGCCCCGGGCGATCCGATTATGCAGACCACCCAGATTGCGGAACAATCGCATCTGGCCCGCTTCCACACCTTGCTGGAGCCGATCGGCATCGATTTCCCACAGCGGATCCCGCTCAATGTCTCATTCCTGCTGGCGCTGCTCACCGCTTTTTTGGTCTATGTCCTGCTGTGGCGGACCAAGTGGGGCTATGAGATCCGCGCGGTCGGCTCCAATCCGACGGCGGCGGAGTACGGCGGGATCAGCGTCCGCCGGCAGATCGTGTTGGCCATGGTCTTGTCGGGCGCCCTGGCGGGAATGGTCGGGATCAACGAGGTGCTCGGTTACCGTTATCGCTACTACCATGATTTCTCGCCGGGCTATGGTTTCGCCGGGATCGCCGTCGCGCTCCTGGGGCGCAATCACCCGGTCGGCGTGGTCCTGGCGGCCATTCTGCTGGGCGCGCTCAATCGGGGCGGGCTCTTCGTCGACATCTTCACCGACCACGTCTCGAAGGATCTGGTCCAGGTGCTGCAGGCGATCATCATTCTGTTCGTCTCGATCGAAGCGCTCTTTCGGGGCTGGTTGACCCGGATGCTCCCGCTGTCGTTCTTTCGGAAGTAGTTTTTTGAGAACTGGAATTTAAACCGCGAAATACGCGAAGACCCGTCAATTTCGCGCCTTTCGCGTCTTTCGCGGTTGATGAAGAGAAGATCGAGAACTTCGATCATAGCATAGAAAATCTGATGTTCGGGGACATATTCAATTACACGCTGATCGCATCGACGATTCGGCTCTCGATCCCGCTGATCTTTGCGGCGCTGGGCGGGCTCTATTCCGAACGCGGCGGCGTGGTCAATATCGCGCTGGAAGGGATGATGCTGGCCGGGGCGTTCACCGCCGCGACCGTGACCGTCTTCACTCACAACCCGTGGATCGGTCTGCTGGCGGCCATGCTCGCCGGTCTGCTGGCGGCGGCGTTGCATGCCTGGGCGACCATTCATCATCGAGCCGATCAGGTGGTGAGCGGGACGGCCATCAACATCCTGTTTCTGGGGACGCCGGCCCTGCTCTCGGGCGCCCTGTTCGAATCGACCGGCGCGACGCCGCAACTGCCGCGGGACGAAGTCCTGCCCGACCTCACCATCTTCCGGCCCGATCAGATGCCCGTCCTGGCTTCGATCTTCAACCAGAAACCTCTGGTCTATCTGGCGTTGCTCCTGGTTCCGGTCTCGATCTACGTGCTCTACCGAACGCGGTTGGGATTACGGTTGCGCGCGGTCGGCGAAAACCCGGAGGCGGCCGACACGGCCGGCATCAGCGTGATCCGGATGCGGTATACGGGAGTTCTGATCTCGGGCGTCCTGGCCGCGCTCGGCGGAGCCTACCTCTCGATCGGACAGAACTCGCTCTTCACCCGGAATATGACGGCCGGCCGGGGATTCATCGCGCTCGCCGCCCTGATCTTCGGCAAATGGGATCCGCTGGGGGCGACGCTGGCCTGCCTGCTCTTCGGGTTCGCCGAAGCGATCGCCATTCGCATGCAGGGGACGGTCAGGATTCCCAATCAATTTATTCAAATGATCCCTTATGTGCTGACGATGGTGGTGCTCGCCGGCTTGATTCGCCGTGTGACTCCGCCGAAATCTCTGGGCGTGGCTTATACCAAAGAGTAGATTGGAGGACCATTTCAGATGAACACTTCAATTTTCGACCGCGCGCAGGACTCGGCGCGTTATCTTCGCACCAGGATCCCGGGCGAGGTCAACGTGGCGGTCGTGTTGGGCTCAGGATTGGGCGCGTTTGCCGAGACGCTGATCGACCAGGTCGTCATTCCTTACGGGGAGATCCCGGATTTCGTCCGATCGACCGTCGATGGGCATTCCGGGTGCCTGGTCGTGGGGACTTTGCCGTCGACCTCGATCAGGATTGCCGTCATGCAGGGCCGCTTTCATTACTATGAGGGATATTCGCTCGACGATGTGACGCTGCCGATCCGCGCTCTGGGAGGCCTGGGGGTCAAGAAGCTGGTCCTGACCAATGCGGCGGGCGGGATCAACCAGAACTTCCAGGCGGGCGATTTCATGTTGATCAGCGATCACGTCAACCTGATGATGATCAGCCCGCTCCGCGGCCAGCACGATCATCGGTTGGGGGATCGGTTCCCGGACATGACCGAGGTCTATTCGCGGGCCTATCGGCAGATCGCCCAGGAGGTGGCGGCCGAGATCGGCCTCCAGCTCAAAGCCGGCGTCTACCTGGCGCTGCAGGGGCCGAACTACGAGACGCCCGCCGAGATCCGGATGATGCGCATGCTCGGCGCCGATGCCGTCGGCATGTCCACGGTGCCGGAGGCCATTGTGGCCAGGCAGATGGGGATGGCCGTGCTGGGCATCTCGCTGATCACCAATGCGGCGGCCGGGGTGCAGGAAGGACCCATCAATCACGAAGAGGTGATGTCGATGGGTCAGAGCGTGAGCCGATCGTTCGCCGAGCTGTTGCATCGAATTCTCATCAGACTTTGAACGGAGATCCATGATTATCGGGATTTGCGGCGGGACCGGTTCCGGCAAGACCACCGTCGCCAGGCGCATTCTGGAGTGTGTCAGCGACGAACAGATCGTTTTCCTTCAACAGGACAGCTACTATCGCAACCTGGGCGACATGCCTTTGGAACTGCGCCGTCAAATCAATTTCGATCATCCGGACGCGCTCGATAACGATCTCTTCACCAATCACGTCAGGGCCCTGCGAGCCGGCGAGGCGATCGAGATGCCGGTCTACGATTTCGCGTTGCATGCGCGCAGGCTCGAGACGGTTCATCTCGAGCCGAAACCGGTTCTGATCATCGAAGGCATTCTGATCTTCGTCGATGCCGCCCTGCGCGAATTGATGGATATCAAGATCTTTGTGGATACGGCGGACGACCTGCGTTTCATTCGGCGTCTGCGACGCGACGTTCAGGATCGCGGGCGTTCGGCCGATTCCGTCATCAAACAATATCTGGAGACCGTGCGCCCGATGCACGAGCAGTTCGTCGTGCCTTTCAAGCGATATGCCGATGTGATTATCCCCGAAGGGGGATATAATGAGGTCGGCATCGATCTCATCTCCGGCAAGATCCGCGCGAAGTTGCAACAGGAACTGGCTCAAGCCGGGCGATAGAGACTGAAATGAACCTCAGAAGCGATCAAGAACTGGTAGAGCTGGCCCGCCAGGCGCGGGAACAGGCTTATGCGCCCTACTCCCGATTCAAAGTCGGGGCGGCCCTGGAATCTCAGGACGGCCGGATCTTTACGGGCTGCAACGTCGAAAACTCGTCCTACCCCCTCTCGATTTGCGCCGAGCGGGTGGCGCTGGGCAAGGCCGTCTCCGAGGGCGTCCGCCGCTTTTCCCGGTTGGCCGTGATCGCCGATACGCATGCTCCCATTCCACCCTGCGGGGCCTGCCGGCAGGTGATTATGGAGTTGTGCGGTGAAGACGTGCTGGTCCTCATGGCCGATTTGAAGGGCCACCTCGAAGCGCGCACGATCGGCTACCTCTTGCCGGCTCCCTTCGATCAGAGTTTTCTTTGACCGCCGGATCTCCCCTGGCCGGATTATTCCCAACATACATGGAGAAGATGAAAACCAAACCTAAAATCAATCGACCGCCCGTTCTATTTGCCCAGACCCAGAAACTCGTCACGGAGATCGGGAAGCAGATGGGGACCACGTTCATCACCTATTGGGACGGCCCCAACGGCGATGTCTGCCAGAGCGATGTGCTCGCTTTCTACGCCCTGCTGCGGCGTTTGGGGCCGCAACCGGCGCTCTCGCTCTTCATCAAATCCGACGGCGGTTCGGGAACCTCCGCCCTGCGGATCGTGCACCTGCTGCGGCGGTATTTCGAGCGGATCACGGTGCTGGTCCCGCTCAACTGCGTTTCGGCCGCGACCATGGTCGCGATCGGCGCGGATGAGATTCAGATGGGGCCGCTGGCCTATCTGTCGGCGGTCGATACGTCGTTGACCCACGATCTCTCTCCGATCGACAGCAATAATCATCGGGTCAGCGTCAGCCTGGACGAACTGAACCGGATCATCAACCTCTGGCGCGCGGAGTCGAAGGATGAGGGGCCGAATCCCTACAGCGCCGTCTTCAACCATATTCACCCGCTGGTGATCGGCGCCGTCGATCGGAGCAGTTCGCTCTCGGTCCGCCTGTGCAACGAGATTCTCTCCTATCACATGTCGGATCCGGAGAAGTCCGAACGAATCAGTAAGACGCTCAACCAGGACTATCCCTACCACGCCTACCCGATTACGATCAGGGAGGCGCAGCGCCTGGGCCTGAATGCCGTCCCGCTCGCCCAGGAGGTCAACGATCTGCTGCTCGAACTGCACGAAGTCTATTCGGAGATGGGGCAGCACTCCTTGACGGATTTCGACGAGCGGAACCACCACGACAACGAGATCGTGGGGATCATCGAGACCAAGGGCCTGCAGCTCTTCTATCAGTCGGACAAAGACTGGCACTACCGCGCCGAGGAGCGGCGGTGGATTACGATGAACGACAACAGCTCGTGGCGCATGGTCGAGAAGAAGGGGAATCAGGTCGTGCAGCGCGTTTTCCATAGTCGATGAAGGAAGGGGAGTTGACGGTGAAGATATTTCTGAAGCTGGGCATCGTATCGGTGATCGCCGCGCTGATCTCGGTTCCGGGCCGGCCGGTCTCGATCGCGGCTCCGATCGAGACTCCGGTCGACCTGCTGGTCGTCGGCGGCGCGGTGGTGACCATGGATGGCGAACGCCGTCTCTATCCCGAGGGGTTCGTCGCCATCCGCGGCGAGCGGATCGTCGAGGTCGGTGAGATGGCCGCCCTCAAGGCCAAAGGCTATCAGGCCCGGCGGACCATCTCGGCGCGAGGCCAGGCGGTGCTGCCCGGGTTGATCAACACCCATACCCACATTCCCATGACCCTCTTCCGCGGCCTGGCCGACGATCTGGATCTGCAGGACTGGCTGACCAAATATATCTTTCCGGCCGAGGCCAAGAACGTCACCCGCGAATTCGTCAGCGTGGGGACCCGGCTGGGCCTGGTCGAGATGATCCGGGGCGGCACGACGACCTACGTCGACATGTACTATTTCGAGGATGCGATCGCCGAAGAGACCAAGCGCGCCGGCCTGCGCGGCGTGCTGGGCGAGACGGTGATCGATTTTCCGGTCCCCGACAATAAGACCTGGGAGGCGGCGATGGCTTACACCGAACAGTTCTTGAAGAGGTGGAAGGGCGATTCGCTGATCACCCCCGCGATCGCTCCGCATGCTCCCTACACGGTCCGGACCCAACATCTCAACGAAGCGCGCGCGCTGGCCGAACGGTTCGATGTCCCGCTGGTGATCCACATCGCCGAGGCCCCGACCGAGACCGAGTTTATGGAGAAGACCTACCAGTCGCATTCGGTGACCTACCTGGAGCAGATCGGGTTCCTCTCCTCCCGCGTGATCGGGGCCCACGTCGTTCACGTCGACGAGAACGAGATCGCGATTCTCAAGCGGCGCGAGGTCGGAGTCGCCCATTGCCCGCAGTCGAATATGAAGCTCAGTTCCGGCGCGGCCCCGGTTCCGCGGATGCTGGAGGCCGGGTTGCGTTTGGGGTTGGGGACCGACGGCGCCGCCTCGAATCACGATCTGAGCCTGTGGGAAGAGATCGATACCGCCGCCAAACTGCATAAGCTGATCTCGAAGAATCCCCAGGTCGTTCCGGCCCGGCAGGCGCTGGAGATGGCGACCATCGGCGGCGCCCGCGCGATCCACCGGGAGCAGGAGCTCGGTTCGCTCGAGGCGGGAAAGCTCGCCGACCTGATCCTGGTCGATCTGAGCGCCCCTCACCTGACGCCGCTCTACAATCTCTACTCGCATCTGGTCTATGCGGCCAAAGCCTCCGACGTCTCCGCCACCGTTGTTAATGGGCGGATTTTAATGCATAATCATAAACTTTTAACGCTAAACGAAGAGGCGATCAAGGCACGCGCCAGGCAGTATCAGGAGCAGGTAAGCCGAAGTTTGAAGGAGAGTCATTAAACGGTCGCAATTATTATCCACCGGGTATGAACATAAAATTTCTGCTGTTATCTATCATCATCTTGAATTGGTCGATGCCATCCCAGGACCCGGCGAAGAAAGCCGATGGGAACGTGCCGGCGGTCAGTCAGGACGCGGCCCTCGAGGGCAGCGTGCCCGACCTGATCACGCAGGGCAAGCTCCTCTACCGTTCGGCCAGGTTCAAACTGGCGCTGGCGAAGTTCGAATCCGCCCTCAAACAGGAGCCGGAGAATGATGAAGCCCTGGGGCTGGCGGCCGAGACCGCTTTCCGGCTCGATAATCAGGCGCAAGCGCGGGACTATTTTTCGCGCCGCGTCGAGTTGCCCAAACAGAAGGACTCGGTCAAGGCCTTTTGCTACTACAAGGTGGCGTTGACCTACTGGCGCGAAGCTCACGACGTGGTCGCCAAATACGGTCAGCTTGAAGAGGGGCGGCTCGTCTATCGTCTGCCCGAACAGGGAGCTGCCGAGGTCAACACGGCGGTCGAGAGCGGTCTCGCCTCCGTGGATCGCGCGCTGGCCGTCACGAACAACTTCGTTGAGGCCTACAACATCAGGAACCTGCTGCATACCGAAGCCGCCCTGGCGAAGACCGGCGATCCGGGCGCGAAAGAGCACCAGCGCCTGGCCATCGAGGCGTTGCGCCGGGCGATCGAGATCACCGAAGTCGCGGGTGAGGGAAGACGCGTGGAGGCGGCGGATTTCAGCCAGCCCACGATCCGTGTTTCGGAGTTTCCCCGAACCCGGGAGGAGGAAGAGCGACTGGACGACCCGATGATGAAACTGATCGAGGGCGGGCGGCCGATTAAACGGCTGACGGCGAACTTCCCGAACGTTCGGATGCTCAAACCGGTCTCCGATCCCAATGATCCGGGAGCGAAGAGCTCCACCGGGCAGCCCTCGGAGGTGGCCCAGGCGACGGTGCCCGTCCCGGCGGCGATCAAGGTCGAAGTCCTGATCTCGACCATGGGCGAAGTCGTCTTCGCGCGCGCCGTGGAGGGGCGGGCCGACCTCAACGGTTCGGCCATTCTGGCCGCCCGGGGCTGGAAGTTCGAACCCGCGAAATTCGAGGGCAAGCCGGTTCAGATCAGCGGCGTCATCACCTTCGAGGTCAAACCAAAGGGCAAATAGTTTGAGGCCGGGAACCGAGTAATTCGCCTCTGTTTTTTTAACCGCGAAACACGCGAAATACGCGTCTTTCGCGGTTCAGATCCAAATTTCACATAATCTATTATCTGACCACCCCGATGTAAGGGAGGTTGCGGTATCGTTCCGCGTAATCGAGACCGTATCCGACGACGAACTTGTCCGGGATCTCGAACCCGATGTAGTCGGGATTGACTTCGACTTTGCGGCGTTCCGGTTTGTTGAGGAGCGTGACGATCTTGACGGAGGTGGCGCCGCGGGTGCGGAAACTTCTGACCAGATAACTGAGGGTGAGGCCGGTATCGAGGATGTCTTCGACGATGATGATATCTCGGCCCTCCAGCGGTTCATCCAGGTCCTTGATGATCTTGACCTCTCCGGTCGAGGTCGTTCCCCGGCTGTAGCTGGAGACCGCGATGAAATCGATGGTCAGGTTGAGATCGATCGTCCGCATCAGGTCGCTCATAAAGATCATGGCCCCTTTCAGCACACAGATCAGTTCCGGGCGGCGTCCGGCGTAATCGCGGGTGATTTCGGCTCCGATCTCGCGAATCCGCCGCTGCAGTTGTTCGGATGTGATGAGGACTTCGAGGTTGGGGTTGTTGAACTCCGTGGTCGAGTCTTGGTTCGAGGACATGCTCAACATTCTCCTTCGTGCTATTTAGTGCCGTTGAGTTCTCGGGTGATTCGTTGGTGCGGAAATCGGCAATATATGGGCTGGATTTCACGGTGTCAAATTGATAATGTCGGATCGAGAGGTTCGACCTTTTTGCTGTTCGCGAGGCCGGTGGTCGATCGAGCGCCGACCCCGAGCCATCAACAGACCCAGGTGAAAATTTATGGACTATCGTTTCCCTTTGATTGAAAAACTCCCGCCCTACGTCTTTGCCGTCATCAACCAGTTGAAGATGGAGGCCCGGCGGCGCGGGGAAGACATTATAGACCTCGGGATGGGGAATCCCGATCTGCCGACTCCGGACCCCATTGTCGATAAGCTGGTCGAGGCGGCGCGCAATCCGCGCAATCACCGCTACTCGGCATCCAAGGGCATCCCGAACCTGCGAGTCGAGATTTCGCGCTGGTACGCGCGGCGCTATCAGGTCGAGATCGATCCCGAGACCGAGGCGATCACCACCATCGGCGCCAAGGAGGGGTTCTCACATCTCGTGCTGGCGCTGGTTGAACCGGGAGACCGGGTGATCGTTCCGGATCCCAGTTATCCGATTCATTCCTTCGCGGCGACCATCGCCGGATGCGAACTGGTCAAACTGCCGATCAACGACGGCGCGGACGAGATGATGGAGGCCTTGCGCCGGTTGGAGTTCCCTCGGTCTCAACAGCCCAAACTGCTGGTCCTCTCCTTCCCGCACAATCCGACGACGGCCTGCGTGGGGAAGGAGTTCTTTGAGGAGGCCGTGGCGATCGCGCGTGAACGCGGTTACCTGATCATTCACGATCTGGCCTATGCCGATCTGGTCTTCGATGGTGGGCGGGCTCCCAGTATCTTCGAGGTTCCGGGGGCGAAAGAGGTGGCGGTCGAGATGTTCTCGATGTCCAAGAGCTACTCGATGGCCGGCTGGCGGATGGGCTTTTGCGTCGGGAACCGTCAGGTGGTCGCGGCCCTCACCCGGCTCAAGAGCTACCTCGATTACGGCATCTTCCAGCCCGTCCAGATCGCCGGCATCATCGCGTTGCGGGACTGCGATCACATCGTCCCGGAGATCGTCGAGGTCTACCGGAAGCGCCGCGACGTCTTGATCAAGGGCCTGTCCGCCGCCGGATGGAACGTCCCGTCACCCAAGGGGACCATGTTCGTCTGGGCGAAGATCCCCGAGCAGTTCGCCAAGCTCGGCTCGTTGGAGTTCGCCAAACAGATGATCACCCGCGCGGGCGTCGCCGTCTCGCCGGGCATCGGTTTCGGTGAGCGCGGAGACGGGCACGTGCGGTTCGCCCTGGTCGAGAATGAGCAGCGGATTGCGCAGGCCCTTCGTGGGATCAAATCATTCTTCAACGACTGACTACACCGCGAAACACGCGAAAGACGCGAGATTATCCGGCTTTCGCGTGTTCCGCGTCTTTCGCGGTTTGAATCTTAAAGCTTAAGGACTTTATCGTGGGTGAAGATCAAAAGAACGAACGGGAACAGGTTCGACAATTGGTCCGGACCGCCTTGCAGCAGGAGCTCGGACAGACGCCGGCCCCGCCCAACGGCGAGGCGGCCGCGGGGCCCACAGTCATCGACGAGTCGGTGAAGGACGTCATCACCGAGATCGACATTCGCGACGTTCCGGAGGGGGCGCGACTGTTGATTCGCGAGGATGCGATCCTCACGCCTTCGGCCCGGGATCTGATCGCTGCCCGCCGGGTCGAAGTTCGTCATCGGACTCGCCGGCGCGCCGCGGGCAAACAGCGGGTGATCGCGCTCGGCTCCGACCACGGGGGCTTCGAGGCCAAAGAGCGGCTCAAGCTGCTGCTCGAAGAACTGGGTTACCGGTATCGCGACTTCGGAACCTTCTCCAACGAGGCGGTCGATTATCCGGACTTTGCCCACTCGGTGGCCCGCTCGGTGGCCGACGGGGTCTGCGAGCTCGGGATCGTGGTGGACGGCGCGGGGATCGGTTCGTGTATGGCTGCCAACAAGGTCCCGGGAGTGCGGGCGGCCATGTGTTATGACGAGGCCACGGCGCGGAACAGTCGCGAACATAATTACGCCAATGTGCTGACGCTCGGCGGCCGCCTGCTCCCGTTCGACAAAGTCCGCGAGATCGTGAAGGCCTGGCTCGACACGCCCGAGGGCGAGGAACGGCATGGGAAGCGGGTGGCCAAGATCATGACCATCGAGAGACAGTATCTGCGCTGATCCCGAAAGACGATGAAGAAAATACTCATTCACCTTCGGCCCGGACTGCCTTCAACGCCGCTTCATCATCATGTGTGCAACTTCTTCCTAGCCGAGCGGTAAGAATTACCTGAAGAGCCGGCCGGATCGACGAGGAAAGTCGCAGCCTGAGCAACAAGTGATTGCAGCCGTTATGGATATGAGGA
The DNA here is from genome assembly GCA_035280505.1 of Blastocatellia bacterium. Lineage (GTDB taxonomy): Bacteria > Acidobacteriota > Blastocatellia > RBC074 > RBC074 > JAKEHZ01. The sequence continues at coordinate 14,366 of DATEFT010000579.1, forward strand.
AGGGGCAGAGCTTGAGAGTTGTGGCACCGGGGTTGCTAACTCATGTGTGGGGCAACGAGATACCAGGTGGTTAACTCCATTGACGGTGTCAAGTGGTTACTGGAGTGAGGTCTGTAACCACGATATCAGGCGCTACAGTTCATCGGACTGTAGCGCCTTTTTTCGTGATTGGGATCTGCCGGCTCATCTCTTGGCCGGAGCCGGGACGCTGAGGGTCTTCTTAAACGTGACGTGTTTGAGCAGCTCCGGCCGGTTGAGAAAATAGGTCGGTTTCATCTGGCCCTTGCTGAACAGCTTCTCGGCCTGATCGTCCCAATGGCCGGACTCGCGGTGATCGCTCTCACCGAGCGGAAGAATCGTGAACGATTGCGGAGGATCGGTCAGGACGACCAGTTGGGTCGAGGTCTGGCCGCCGTGCCCCACCATCTCCTGAGCGACCCGCCTGAAACTGATGGCTCGCGGAGTGGCCATTCCGGCCTGTTGCAGGCTTCCGCCGCCGACGGGATAGGTCTTGCCGCCCTCGCGCCCGACCCGGAAGAACCGGCCGAACGGAAGCCCGATCGAGCCCGGATTGGTCTTGAGCCAGGTGGCCGCCTTGCCCAGGGTCTCAACCAGTTGCGCATCGGTGAGATCCGTCGGGACGTCCACGGCTCGCTGCATGAGCGGCGTCGGAAGCGAGATTTTGAAGGCATAATAGGCCAGCGCTCCGGCCGAGTCGGGATCGCTGCGCCGATCCCATTTCTGGATCAGTTCGTAGACCTGGGCGTTCTCCTCGGTCCTGGCGTTCGCGGCGGCCTGTTCCCACGCCGATTTCAGGCGTGCCTGCCACTGATCGGCATGATGAATCCGGGTGCTGAAGACGATCTTGATCATCTGCTCGAGCGTGACGTTCTGGGCCGCGTCCAACTCTTCCAGGGTGGTGGCCGCGCGTTGATGCGGAGGCCGGTTCTCGTCGTTGTAGAGATACGGCGCCGCCGTGTACTTCTCCGCCCGCAGAGGGCTGTCCTTCATCATGGCGAAGGGCGAGCAGTTGTTGTTCTGCATATAGCCCTGGGGAGGATTGGCGATCTGAACCAGGTCCTTGAACGGATGGATGCCTTTCCAGTCACAGGCCGCCGTCTTGCCGGGCATCGGTTTGTTGGGATTGCAGCCTGAACCGCGGATCGGCACTCTTCCGTTGCGCACGTAGAAGATGTCTCCCTGAATAGTGCCGACCATGACGTTCTGCGCCATCAACTGCAGGCTGCTCAGGGCCTTCTTCATCTGATCGAGATTGCGTGCCTGATACATCTGGTAGATCTGGTCGATGAGGCCGACTTCATTGAAGTAGGGGATCGCCATGGCGTAGGCTTTGCCGTCTTTGCGCGCGACGATCGGACCGTGCGGCGTGTACTCGAGCTCGACCTCCTGGGTCTTGATCTCTTCTCCGTTCCGGATCTTGATCTGCTCTTTCCGCACCGTCATCTCCCGCCACTGCCCTTCATACTTGTACTGGCGTGGTTGCGTGGGATTGATCTCCTCTTCAAAGATATCGGAGGTGTCGGGGCCGCCGGTGGTCATGGCGACCGAGGCCCACCGGTTATGACCGAGCGACGGAAACGGGATTCCCAGGATCGAGACGCCGGAGACGGCGAAATCGCCCGCATAGATCCGGACCTCGTAGAACCGAAACTCGCCATACCAGCTCAAATGCGGATCGATCACGGCGATCGGCGCCTTGAAGGCCGTCCTCTTGGCGGAGAGGAGCATCTCGTTCGAGCCGCGGTAGGCGACGGGGTCCGGTTCGATTCCGCCCCGCTTCAGATCGTCGCCCGCCTCGCCCAGCGGCCATCCCCAGATCACGTAGCGGGCCAGCGCGACGACCTGCCACGGATGGAGTTCCGGCGCCCATTTCGGAACCTGTTCGGGATGCTCTTTCATAAACTGCTTGATCCCTTCCTGAAAGGCTTCGATACAGGCCCGCATCTTGGGCGAGACCTCGCCGTATTTTTCCCGGGCGATCTCCGCGTGCCGCCATCGCCGCTGAAGATAGTCGTGCTGGAACTGGTCCGGGCCGAAGGCCTCCGACATGGTGCCTTCCGCCTTGCGGTAGTTCTTCAGCAGCTCTTCCAGGCGGTCTTCCGCCTGGGCATATCCGACGGCGTATGCGGCGGCTTCGAGAGTCGGAGCGAAGATGTGCGGGACGCCGAATTCGTCACGCAGGATTTCGGCCTCTCCGGTCTTGGCGGAACCCGGCTGGATCCGGGTGGTGAAGGCGAGGCAGAACAACGCCAGCGAGAATAGGGCGAAGGCTCTTTTCATGATCGATCTCCTCTAACCATTGAAACCGCTAGGCACCGGGAGTTTGCTGTGGTTCGACGCTGGTCTTCACCGCCGGACTGATCGTGGCGGCGAGAATCACCGCCAGCGAGAACGAGATGCCGCCGATCCATCCTAACCATGACGGATGCAGGTTGATGATCCATCCGCCCATGATCGGCGCGATGATGCGGGTGAAGCTTTCGATCGAGGTCATGGCTCCCAGCACGCCGCCGCGCCGGTTCGGAGGGGCCGTCTGGGTCACGACGCTGGTCAGCGCCGGGCGCGCCGTGCCGTGCCCGAACGAGAAGAAGATCGCGACGATCGTCAACTTCCACCAGACGTCGACCAGGCTCAGATAGTAGAGCCCGACGGCGCTGGCCGCCAGACCGATCATCAAGGCCCGGAAATCGCCGAATCGTTTCACGAACGGCCCGATCACGCCGCCTTGCCAGAAGATGCCCAGCAGCCCGATGAACCCGAGGTACCGCCCCGCCTCCTTGGCCGTGAAATGGAGCTGTCGGTCGGCAAAGAGCGAAAACATCGTCACATAGAGCGAAAACGGCAGCGACATCAGCAGAAAGACCAGCAGCAGCCGCTGTAATTCCGGGATGCTCAGATAGTCGAAGACCCGGGTGTACATTCCCAATCCCCGGGGTCGGTTCTCGTCGCGCTGATGCTGCGTCTCCGGCAACAGAAATAGGGTCGCCAGCATGCTGATCAGCGCCAGTCCCGCCGCCACGTAGGCCGGGACATCATAGCCATAGACCGAGAGCTCGGCTCCCAGGGTCGGGCCGAGTGTGAACCCGAGCCCGAACGAGACCCCGATGATCATGCCGAAGGTTTTGGCCCGCTCTTCGGGCCGGGTGATATCGCTGATATATGCCTGCGCCACACTCAGATTGCCCCCCGATAGTCCGTCAATGATTCGGGCGACGAAGAGCCAGGTCAGCGGATGCGGCAGATGCAGCGCCATCGCCAGCGCGACGAACCCGAGACAGGAACCGAGCTGGCTGTAGATCAGAACCGGCCTTCTCCCGTAACGATCGCTCAAGTCGCCGAGGATCGGCGCCGCGATAAACTGACACAGCGAGAAAGACGCAATGAGGACTCCGATGGTAATCGGATCTGCCCCGAATTCGCTAGCATAATAAGGCAGCAGCGGCAGGATGATGCTGAATCCTAACAGATCGACGAAAACGACGATGAAAATCGGAACGAGTCTTTTGTTAGTGGACATTCAAACACAATCTCTAGATAAATTTTCCTGAACTTACCGATCAATACCATTGATTGACAGACACAGATCGAGCCGGGAGAGGGATGATTAAACAGGAAGTCTAAATCAAAAGTAGCTTGATTGAAAATGATGACGATGAGGAAAATTCCCGGGCTTAGAGGATATTAAAAGGCACGCCGGTTGGTATTGGCAGGTATTTGGGAGGTGGTTCCGGATCGGGTTCTCCGCCCCGTTAGAGAACGCAAAGGCGCGATCAAGTGAGTTGGGCTCGATGCCTCGCGGCTTTCGCGTGCTTCGCGTTCTCTCTTCATCGTTCCCGGCGCCTCCGCATCAGAGGCGTCGAGCCTGGTCGTCAGGAGAGGTCGGTCGTTTCATCTCGGAAAGCATTGAAGAGTCTCAAGAGAAACGGCCTCACGCTGCTAAAGGGGTGAAGGCCTCCTGGACCACCACGGGCGGCATCGGAGGTCTCTGCGGGGTCGGGGGGGCCGAGGGCGTCGCGGGCATCTGGGCTCGCGGATGCAGCGGCTTTCTCTGGGGCGTCGCGGGCACCGGGGAGGTCGGCG
>DATEFT010000580.1:0-5524 GCA_035280505.1 Blastocatellia bacterium
AACTCCCGCATCTTTATGTAGGATGCCCAAAGCCGCCGAAAGTTCCCGTTTGGTGTCGGCCACCATCGGATACGGCAGCTCCTTCAGATCCGGATGATTATTGCGCCAGGCCAGGTGGACGAAATGCGTGTCGGTGCTCACGCCCAGCACCTGCGCCTCCCGATCGGTGAAATCCCGGTTGCGCTTTCCGAACTCCGCGATCTCGGTCGGGCAGATGAAGGTGAAGTCCATCGGCCAGAAGAAGATAACCTGCCATTCCCCCTTGTGGGTCTCGTTGCTGATATCTCTAAACTCCTTGCCCTTCTCCAAACTCACCACGGCCTTCAGATCGAAGCTGGGAAACTTGTCCCCTACAGTCAACATTCTCTTTACTCCTTTATTGTAAATGTATTCAAGATTTAGACTCTGTCTAAATCCATAAGCAAAAAAAACCGGCAGCGAGCTGCTCACCGCGGCTTAAGAGCCCCGGCAATCGAGACAGAGGCCCCGAAGCGTGACCTCAAAATTTTCAACGACTTGATTGCCGGGCAGAGGGTCGATCCTAAAATTACTGATCAGTTCACCCTCGACGTCTTCGACTTTGTTGCATTTGCGACAAATAAAATGATGATGATTGGAGGTGTTCGGATCGAAACGAACTACTTCGTCCTGGAAGACCTCTCTGATCATCCCCTCTCCCTTGAGCCAGTTGAGCGTGTTGTAGACCGTCGCCCGAGAAGTCATTGGAAACTTCTCATTGACCGCCTTCAAGACCTCTTCGGCTGTCGGGTGATTGGTCGCAGATTGCAGGAATTCAACGATCGCTCGACGCTGCGGCGTCATCTTCAACCCACGCGACTCAACCATGGTCTCTACTTCTGTTTGTTGCAACCTCGCCATCGGTATTTAGATTACATCTAAATTGAGAACTCGTCAAGTCATAATCTATGGGGCGACCTTATGATATGACCTATTGAGGGGCCGCGAAAGACGGGGGAGGCCGATTAATTTGCCGATCCCCCGTCACCCTCGCGGTGAAGATCAGGACGATGAGGTCCTAGAGTTTAGCCACCACATCCTTGGCGAAATAGGTCAGGATCAAGTCGGCCCCGGCGCGTCGGATGGAGATCAGAGACTCCATCATGACCCGCTCCTCATCGATCCAGCCCAATCGACCGGCAGCCTTGATCTGGGCATATTCACCCGAGACCTGATAGGCCGCCAGCGGAAGGTTGAACTTCTCGCGAACGGCGTGGATCACGTCCAGGTAGGGCATGGCCGGTTTGACCATGAGCATGTCGGCTCCCTGCGCCACATCCAGTTCGGCCTCTCGCAGGGCCTCCCGGATGTTGGGAGGATCCATCTGATAGCTGCGCCGGTCGCCGAATTTAGGCGCGCTGTCGGCGGCCTCTCGGAAGGGCCCGTAGAAGGCCGAAGAGTATTTGACGGCATAGGAGAGGACCGGAATGTCCGGATAACCCGCGGCGTCGAGCGCCGTGCGGATCGCTTCGATCATCCCGTCCATCATGCCGGACGGCGCAATGATGTCGGCCCCGCTCTGGGCCTGGCTGACGGCGGTCTTGGCCAGCAGATCGAGGGTGGGATCGTTCTGCACGTCGCCGCCTTTGATGATGCCGCAATGGCCGTGTGACGTGTATTCGCACAGGCAGGTATCGGCCAGGACCACCAGATCCTTGACCTCGCGTTTGATGGCGCGGATCGCGCGCTGGGTAATGCCGTCCTCGGCGAACGCATCGCTACCCTGCTCGTCCTTCTTTTCGGGCAGACCGAAGAGGATGAGGGAAGAGACGCCGACCCGGCGGGCGGACTCGGCCTCCTTCACCAGCTCATCGATCGAGAGATTGAAGACGCCCGGCATCGAGCGCACTTCTCGCCTAACACCTTCCCCAGGACAGACAAAGAGTGGGTAGATCAAGGCTGATGGATTGAGCCGCGTTTCGCGCACCATCTCACGCAGGGTGGCGGTACGTCTCAGCCTTCTGGGACGGTGAATCAACTTAACCATTTGTAGTCTCCTCTGTTTTACAATTAACGAGGGTCTTATTCTGTAGCACTCTTGATTAATCCCATGATATACCACTGGCGACGCTCGTCCCAGTTGATCGCGGCCTTTTATTAAAATCGGCCGCTTAATTTTTCCAAACAGATCGAGGCTCTCAGAACGGGGGAACTCTCGGGGTAGTTAGTCGTCCTTAAGGCAGACTGAGTACACTGGAAATCAGGTCCTTGAGATGCGGAATTCAAACCGCTAAACACGCCAAAGCTTCGAGCTTTCGCGTCTTCCGCGTCTTCCGCGGTTTCGAATCAAGCTTCAAGAGACCTACTTTTCAAAGGACTGAGGGGCTCCCCGATAGAATCGGAGAATCTGCTGGACGACATAGGCTTGCTGCTCGGCAGTCAGTTCGGCATAGATCGGCAACGAGAGGCACTCGCGAGCCGCCTGCTCCGTCTCCGGTAGATCACCTTCGCGATACCCGAGAAATACGAAGCATTCCTGGAGGTGCAACGGGACGGGGTAATAGATCTCGGTTCCAATGCCGGCCTCCGCCAGATGGGCTCTCAGCCGGTCGCGGTCCTGGCACCGAATCGTGTATTGATGAAAGATATGTCGGGCGCCGGGTTGAACCTTCGGCGGTCTGATCTCTTCGAGCCCGGCCTCGGTCAGGAGCCGGTCGTATCGCGCGGCGTTGGCCTGGCGGGCGGCGGTCCACCGATCCAGGTGCCTCAATTTGACCCTCAGGACCGCGGCCTGCAGAGCATCGAGGCGGCTGTTGATGCCGATCACCTGATGATAGTACCGCGGCTCCATGCCGTGGGCCCGCAGGAGCCGGAGCTTCGCGGCCAGGCGATCGTCACTGGTCACGATCAGCCCGCCATCGCCGGCGCCGCCGAGATTTTTGGTGGGGAAGAAACTGAAGCATCCGATCTCACCGATGGCCCCGGCTCGCCGGCCGAAATATTCGGCTCCGATCGCCTGCGCGGCATCCTCCACGACGGGCAGGCCATGTTTTTGAGCGACCTCGAGGAGCGGCTCCATCGCGGCACACTGGCCGTAGAGGTGGATCGGCATAATCGCCTTGGTCCGCGGAGTGATGGCCCGTTCGAGCAGACTCGCATTCAGGTTGAAGTCTTCGGGCGAGATGTCCAGAAAGACGGGCCGCGCTCCGAGCCGGGTGATCGCGCTGGCCGTGGCGAAGAAGGTATAGGCGGTGGTGATGACCTCGTCGCCGCTCTCGACCCCCAGGGCCATGAGCGCCAACAGGAGGGCATCCGAACCGGAGGCGCAACCGATCGCGTGTTTGACGCGGCAATATTCGGCCATCTCGCGTTCGAACCGCTCGACCTCAGCTCCCAGAATGAACTGTTGCTGATCGAAGACGCGGCCGACCGACTCCATCACTTCGTCGCGGATCGTCTGATGCTGCGCGACCAGATCTAAGAGAGGAACCTTCATATATTCAGTCTTCGGCTTTTCCGTCGGGCCCGGGCCCGCCTGGTAATAAAAGAACGCGAAACACGCGAACCAGGCGAAACACGCTTGGAGATTCGCATGTTTCGTCTGGTTCGCGTGTTTCGCGTACTCTAAATCCGGGTCTTATGGTCGGGGCGAACTGACGACCACCGAACTCGGGGTGACGTCGTCGGATTCCGACGCGGCGACGGTGCCGATCAAGGCGCCGCCGACACCCGCGATCACCAAAGCGGCAATCGCCCCGGTGCCCAGCCGTGACGGCTTGCTGGCCGCCAGACGCGCGCACCGCGGATTGGTGGGTTGTTGACCGACGGCGACCTCGCTCCCGGCCGCCACAAACTCGACCTTGCTGCCGGAGGTGACCTTGGCCTGGTTGCGCCCGGCCGCGACCCGCGTGTTACCGCAAGAGACATCGACCGTCAGGGCGGAAGCCTGTTTGCCATCGGCAGTGGCCACCCCATCGGCGGTCGTCACCGAGACGGCGACTCCGGCGGGGGCGTTGACGACGGCGTGACCGGAAGTCAACTCTCCGCCAATGCTGCCGTCGGCGAACCGCAGGGTCATTTCACTCTCGGGTCCCAACTGAATCCGACCCAGTTTGCCCAAATTGATCGTCGCCTCACTGTTGCGTTCAGTCTTAAGATGGCTCTCACTGAAGATGGTAGCGCCGGAGATGGCCGCTGCTCCATTAATAGTGACCGAGCCATTCTTCGACAACTCGCCGGTGACTTTGGGTGCGTTCTGGGCGAGTGTCGTCATGGTCATCAGGGTCGAGAAGACGCCAACCGCCACCATCAGCGCGATCTTGAGCATCTTTACATACATGGTTGGTCTACGACTCATTATGGTTCCTCCCGTTAGCGTTCTTCGAACTTAAATCATTGTAACTACAGATATATTCTTTGAGGATCATCGGGGCTCTCTGTTTTACCCGAAACGTCAGGGAGAGTCAACTAACTGACAAATCCGGACGGCCGATCGATTCAGACTTTCGATCGGTACCAATCGATGGTCCGTTTCAGACCCTCTTCGACCGGGACTCGCGGCTCCCAGCCCAGCACCTCCCGGGCGCGCGTGATATCCGGGCGGCGCGTCTTCGGATCGTCCTGCGGGAGCGGCCGATATTCGATCCGGCTCGGGCTGTCGGTCAGCCGCAGGATCAACTTGGCGAATTCGAGAATGGTCATCTCGGTCGGGTTGCCGATGTTGACCGGCCGGGTGAACTGCGCCTCCATCAGGCGGCACAGCCCCTCGATCAGATCATCGACATACTGGAAGCTGCGCGTCTGCTGGCCCTCGCCGAAGACCGTGATCGGTTCTCCCCGCAGCGCCTGATTGATGAAGGTCGGCACGACGCGGCCGTCGTTGATCCGGTTCCGCGGCCCGTAGGTGTTGAAGATCCTGACGATCCGCACATTCAAATCGTGCGTGCGATGATAGGCCATGGTGATCGCTTCCGCATATCGTTTGGCCTCATCGTAGACACCGCGGGGCCCGATCGGATTGACGTTGCCCCAGTACTCTTCCTGCTGCGGATGAACCAGCGGATCGCCATAGACTTCCGAAGTCGAAGTGATCAGAAACCTGGCGTTCTTGGCCTTGGCCAACCCCAGCGCATTGTGCGTGCCCAGGGCGCCGACCTTGAGCGTCTGGATCGGCAACTGCAGGTAGTCGATCGGGCTGGCCGGGCTGGCGATGTGCAGGACCCAGTCTAGCGGGCCCGGCACATGGATGTGATTGCTGACATCGTGATGGATGAATTCGAAATCGGGATTCGATCGATGATGCGCGATGTTGGCCAGATCGCCCGTCACCAGATTGTCCATCGCCACTACCCGGTGGCCCTCGCTGATCAGGCGATCAGCCATGTGACTGCCGATAAAACCGGCGCCACCAGTAATCAAGACCCGCATGCACTCTCCTTCGTTGGTAGCGAGATTCCGGCTGGATTCGACCCGGCGCAGGCCCAGGTCATCTGCCGATCCCTCGATATTGGAATCCGCTCGCTCTGACGGCCTCCGGGTCGAGCACGTTGCGGCCGTCGATCAGGAC
>DATEFT010000581.1:0-2696 GCA_035280505.1 Blastocatellia bacterium
CCAGCACATACTCGCTGCGGGCCTGTTTGGCGCGAGCCAGGAGTTGCGAATCGTACTTCTCGTCGAAGACGAGCTGGGTGATTCCCTCGCGGTCGCGCAGATGGACGAAGAGCACCGAGCCGTGGTCGCGGAAGCTGTTGACCCAGCCCATGAGCGTGACCCGCTGTCCGACGTGCTCCTTGCGCAACTCGCCGCAATGATGTGTTCGTTTGGTTTGACCTAGATGATCCAACATAGCTTGAAATTTGAGTTTTGAAATTTGAGTTTTGAGATCTTACGTCAGTTTGGCCAAGATCTCGTCGAGCGTCAGTTTCTCCCGCTCTTCCGTCGCCAGATTTTTCAGCTCGTACCTGCCCGTCGCCACCTCGTCGTCGCCGATGATCAGCGCGTAACGCGCGCCGGACTTCGAGGCCTGGGCCATGGCCTTCTTGATCTTGCGCCCCTCCGGTTCGAAGAGCACCGCGAGCCCCGCCGCCCGTAATTGCCGCGCCACGAGCAGCGCCTGCTCGCGGGCCGGATCGCCCATGAAGATCAGGTAGATCTCGGGAGCGTCGGCGGCGCGCAGCCGTTGAATCTCCGGCTCCGGCAGCGACATGACCATGCGATCGAGACCGAACGCGAACCCGAAACCTTTGGCCGGCGGGCCGCCGAGCGTCTCCGAGAGTCCGTCGTAGCGCCCGCCGCCGACCAGCGTGTTCTGCGCTCCGAGCCCGTCGTGGCCGGTGATCTCGAACGCGGTCCGGGTGTAATAGTCCAACCCGCGCACCATCCGCGGATTGACGCGGTACTCGATGCCGCGCAGATCCAGATGCCGTTTGAACTGCTCGAAGTGGGCGCGGGAGGCCTCGTCGAGCGAATCGGTGATCACCGGCCAGCCGGCCATGATCGGCTGGCAGCTCTCGTTCTTGCAGTCGAAGACCCGCAGCGCATTGGTCTCGTAGCGATGGCGGCAATCGGCGCAGAGCCGGTCGAGGTGCGGCCGGATCGCTTCGCGTAACTGCTCGAGATAGGCCGCGCGCAGGCTCGGTTCGCCGACGGAGTTGATCAGGAGCGTGGTGTGGGCGATCTTCAGCTCTTTTAAAAACCAGTCGAGCATCTCGATCACTTCGGCCTCGATCGCCGGATCGTCGCTGGTCCCCAGGACCTCGGCGCCGATCTGGTAGAACTGCCGGTAGCGCCCGGCCTGCGGCCGTTCCCGGCGAAACATGGGGCCGATGTAGTAGAGCCTGGTCAATTCGCCCGGCGATTTGTCCGCGAACATCCGGTGCTGAATGTAGGCGCGGACGACCGAGGCCGTATTCTCCGGCCGGAGGGTCAAAGATTCGCCCTCCCGATCCTCGCGCCCGCGATCGACGAAGGTATACATCTCTTTGTGGACGATATCGGTCGCCTCACCGACGCCGCGGGCGAAGAGCTCGGTCTTTTCAAAGATCGGCGTGCGGATTTCATGGAAGCCGTAACGGCGAAACGCCTCGCGCGCGACCGCTTCCACACGGTGCCAGAGGACGACGTCTTCCGGCAGAATGTCTCTGGTTCCTCGAACAGTTTGAATCATAAAGTGCAACTTTAAGCGAGTTCTCTTCAGGCGGGCTAGCAAGAGCCTGAAAGATTTAAACCAACATTGTAACATGGCGGTTACTCGCTGCGCACGAATTTCTGCTGGTCGAGCATCTTCATCAACTCTTTGACGGCGGTCTCGAGCGCCCCGCCGTCTTTCGATTCGAGCGTAAGTTTGACCCGGTAATCGGATGAGGAGAAACTCGGATAAGAGCCGATCGCGACCTGAGGGTTGGCGTCGGCCACCGCCCGCAGATTGGCGGCGATGTCGAACTCGTCTTCCAGGGTATAGATGGCCCGGGCATAGAACGGTTCGACGCGGAAACGCTCCCGAATGGCCATGAATTTGCGGCGGAAATGTTCCGGGACGCCCGGCAGAATGTAGACGTTTCGGCAGGCGAGCACCGGCCAGCGCGATTCGGGCGCTTCGAGCAGCTCCGACCCTTCGGGGACGTCGGCCATCCTCAATCGGGATTCGTCAACTTCATCGCCGCAGAAGAGGCGGATCCTCCTCTCCAACTCCGGATGGCGAATGATGGGCCAGCCGAAGGCGCGCGCGATCCCCAGGATGGTCACGTCATCGTGCGTCGGACCGACGCCGCCCGAGGTGAAGACGTGATCGTAGCGCGACGATCGCTCGCGCACCGTCGCGGCGACCTCCTCGATGTCGTCGGGGATCACGTCGATGCGTTTTAAGGCGACTCCGAGTTCCCGCAATTCGCCGATCAAGAGGCGGGCATTCTGGTCCTCGGTCTTGCCGCTCAGGATTTCATCACCGATCACAAGGATCGCAGCCGTTGGAACGTTCATTCCGGCATGATATTTTCCAGCCCGAATATTCGCAACAATCCTCCGTCTTCGTCGTTCATACTCGTGGCCCCTCAACATTTAAGTACTCAAGGTCCAATTCGCCGCCGAAAGAGAGTGAGATCATTAAATCGATGATGTCTAATAAACTATTGCCCGGTCTGGTCCTGGTTCTGTTACTGGTCTTCTCCATTCCGCCGGCGCTTCGCTACCGGTCGGCCGGCCGAGCGCAGGAGCGGTCGGATCGAAATAGAGAGCAGGGCTTGCAGTTGAGGCTCAGCGAGGCGCAGGCCACCGACCGGCCCTCGCCGACGCCGGCGGCCACTGCGGCC
>DATEFT010000582.1:0-3251 GCA_035280505.1 Blastocatellia bacterium
CTGCAGGTGGCCGGACTGGTGGCTCAAATTGATAAGATAGCGGATCTCCTCTTCCGTATAGGCCGTGTGATGACCGGGCCGGAATTCGACCCCGCAGAACCTGAGCAGTCGGATTCCCGAGACATTAATAAACCAGATAAACGGCTTGAAGGTGCGGTAGAACAGCTCCATCCATGGCGCCGTGGCGATCGAGAAGGCCTCGGCCTTCTCGATCGCGAAGGCCTTGGGCGTATACTCCCCGAGCACCAGATGCAGATAGGTGATCACCGCCAGCGCCATGGCCACGGCGATCGAATGCCCGACGATCGCGCTGGTGCCGGCGGGTAGAAACTTCAGCAAGAGCGGCTCGAGTAGCTGGGCGATGGCCGATTCGCCGACCGCGCCGAGCGCGAGACTGGCGAGAGTGATGCCGAACTGGCTGGCTGAAAGCATGGCGTCCAGGTGATCGAGCGCCCGCAACACGGCCTTCGCTCCCCTCTTGCCGGCCGCCGCCAAGGTCTCGATGCGTGCACGCCGAACACTGACCAACGCAAATTCGACTGCCACGAAGAATGCATTCGCCAGCACTAGCACCAGCACGATCATGAGTTTGACCAGGGCCCAAAGCATAGATGGCTTGAAATTATAGCTTAGATTGATGAAAGGCGCCGACAAAACTCCACGGCGCGATTCTCGGCCCAGGCTCGGTCTTCGCCGGGCCGTCGCCGGCCGCAGAAGGCGACGTGTCCACCGTACTTCGACCCGCTCAGAAACACCGAGGGGTTGCCCGTGACACGCCGATCCGTAAAAGGTTCGTAAGGAATGAACGGATCGTCCTCGGCATGAATGATGAGGGTCGGAACCCGAATCAGCGGGATGAAAGAGATCGAACTGGCCCGGGCATAATAGTCCCGCGCATCGCGGAACCCGTTGTAAGGTTGATATGCTTCGTCCCAGTCCCAGAGATGGCGAATCCCCCGCAGACGATCCACGTCATAGACGCCGGGAAACAGCCGATCTTTGCGGCGGATCGTCTCCTTCAAACTGATCACGAACCGGATCTCGTAGATCCAGTTCTCTCGCCGCGCGAGGGCGCGGGCTCCGCTCTCCAGATCGATCGGCGGGCTGATCGCGCAGACTCCGCGCAGTTGCCGGGGAGCGCCGGCCTCCAGTTCACCCGCCAGCTTGAGCGCTTGATTGCCGCCCATGGAGAAACCGATTAAAAACAGCTCGGGGAGCCCGTCGTGTTCGATCAGCTCGCGGATCAGGTAGTGCAGATCGACGGTCAGGCCGGAATGATAGAGCGTCGGGGTCAGCGGGGCCGTGCCGCCACAGTTACGGACGTTGTAACGCAGGACATTGAATCCGGCCGTCCACGCTTTGTCGGCGGTGCCCAGCACATACTTGGCGTCGGCCTCCCCCTCCAGACCATGAATGACGATCACCGTCGGACGGCTCCGGCGGTCCGGCTGCCAGTGACAGTAGGCGACGACGCGGGTCTCGGGCTCGGTCTGAAACTCGCGTTTCTCACATCTGGTCTGCCGGAGCGCGGGAAAATCGCGGTGGCGCAAAGATCCCACGATCGTCATGACGTGGCCATTGCGGAGCCCGGGGGGCGGGATGAAAGGACGTTGGGCCCATTGCTGTGAAATCTCTTCGAGGATTGAATTCATTGATCGAGAATGTCTGGAAGCGATTTTGTTCGCACCGAACGACCAAAGCAGCTTGCGTTCCACTCGCCGGTGCGGGATTATGTTAACGTAAGAGATAGATGAACAAAACCAGGTTGAGACCGTCCTTGACAATCAGATATGATCGCCGGAAGTTTAAAGTGGTTTAAACCGAACTGCGGTAGACGATGTTTAACAATCCGGTAATTATAATGTAGAAGATCCCTCAAAAGGATCCTCGAGGCGCGGGCAGACCGGGCCACGGCGAATTGAATCAGTACGCCTGACCCAATTTATATCAGATAGACGAGAAAGGAGAGAAGGCCATTTTCCAGGCACAGGCTCCCCGCCAATCATCATCGACATCAATCCTCGCGATGGTGGTCCAGGTAAGACTCGGATACCAATTCTCTCCAGTTCGATTCCCCACAACTGAAACTTGATCGGTAGTGTACAGGCTACGCTGGGACGAAATGGGATGGTTGACTCTCTTGAGTGAGTGGCCGTAACATTGGCTTCAGGTAGACGCCTAAGGCGCAAAATCACAAGCGAAGGAAGTAGTGATGACGAAGGCCGATCTGGCGCGAGCAATCTATGAACGGCATGGCGGAATCTCGCTTGAGGATTCACAGCAGATCGTTGATCGAATCTTCGCCATCATCAAGCAACAATTGCTGGATGGCAAACGGGTGCACATCGTTGGGTTCGGGACGTTGGAGGTGGTGAGGAGGCGGCCCCGACGAGGGCGCAACCCGGCGACTGGAGAGACGATCGAACTACCGGCTAAACGAGCGCTCGTTTTCCGCCCATCGCGGGCCATCAGATCGGTATGAGTGATTAAGACCGACGGAAATAATTTCGATCATGCAGCAATCAGCTCCTCTTATTCCTGATAAGCTATTCTTCAAGATCGGCGAAGTCTGCGAGATTGTCGGGGTTCAGGCCCATGTGCTTCGCTACTGGGAGACCGAATTCCCCATGCTGCAACCCCAGAAGAATCGCGCCGGCCAACGCACCTACCGACGCAAAGACGTCGAGATGGCCTTGAGAATCAGAGAACTGCTGTACGAAGAAGGCTTCACGATCGCGGGCGCGAAACGGAAACTGTCGACCGACGGACGCGGCGGCATGTCGCGGCTGCAGATCGTGCCGCCCAACGCGAGCCCCTCGGACCTGGGCCTGCCGGAGCCGCCGGCTCCGACCGAAGCCGCGGCTCCCTCGTCAAGACTTTCACGAGATACGATCAAACGACTGAGACTGATGGTGGAGGATTTGTTGACAACCCTCAGTCGCGATGTTACAAAATAACCGCTCGTGAACTTCATCCATGAGGATCGCGAACGAGAGATCAGCTTTTGACCATCCCCAGAGAGAGTCAAAAGTAAAAATTCGGGACGTGGCGCAGCCTGGTAGCGCGCTTGCTTGGGGTGCAAGAGGCCGCGAGTTCAAATCTCGCCGTCCCGACTTTATCATCCTTATTATCAGCAAATTACAACTACCGCCGGAATCATCCCTTCCCCGTCGGTTACACATTCAGTCACACATTCCCTTTCGCAACCCTGAATAAAACGAGATTCAGACCTGGTCATTTCTATCAAAGAA
>DATEFT010000583.1:0-5358 GCA_035280505.1 Blastocatellia bacterium
ACCGCGGGCGGCACCACCGGCGGACTCGCGGGCGGAGCGGCCGGCGGTTCAACCGGCAGCCTCTCCGGAAGCACCGCGAGTGGCGTGGCCAGTGGTTCGACCGGCGGGCTCTCCAGTGGATCAACCGGAGGACTTTCCGGCAGCCTGGCCGGTGGTTCCACAGTCAACAGTTGGAATGGCGGAGCCGGGGTGGCAGCCGTGGGCGGCCGTCCCAGTTGGGAGGTTCATCGGGAGAATCAGGGCACAGATCGCAACCCGCCCGACGAGGATCCCGTGGCCGCGAGTGAAGCGAAGGCCAGGACCGAGCAGGCCGAAATCGAGTTCAAATCCAGAATCCGGACTACCGTTCCGATCAACAAAGATGAGGATGTTGACCGGATGATCGCTCAAACTGTGGCCAAGAGCCGCGAAATCGATGAGCGGTACCGGCAGATCAGAGGTGACTCAAAGTCAAAGGGCAGTGCTAGATCCGCGATTCGCCAGACGGCCTGGCAAATGAGTCATACTAATAGTTCGGCCATCGCTTTACGCTCCAGGGTAGAGAGTCTATTATTTGCATTCAGGAACAGGCCCAAGCTGGTAGGTTTTGGGGTAATAATTTTCTTATTGGTGGTTGCCCTGATGTGGATAGGAGGCACCATATATCTTCTGATACAGGGATGAACTGTTAGTGGACCGGACGCGCGCTGGCCGGTGTCCAAACGATGGTTAATTATGAGGGGCTACTCAATCAAGTTCGGTTTGCTCTCTGCTGTGTGGTTGTACAGCATGATCACGGTTGTGGGCGGGCCCGTGTTAACGAATGCTCTAGATCAACGCCGGGGCTTCTTCCCTGAGACTATCCGGCCGGAGTCGAGCCAGGACGGTAAAATTTTAGCTCAGAATCCGAGTAGCAGGCCGAGGCAGGCTCAGGAGGAGTTACCAACCGGTAAGAAGAAATCGCTGCACGAATATGGTCCGGAGCAGTTGATTCCAGAACCCGAGGATAATACCCGTTCCACACCGAATACCCGGTCGAGACCGGAACGAGTGCCGACGCCGCAGGTGCAGTCGCCGGCGCCGCAATCGAAATCCAACAACAAGAAGCAGACTCCTATCTTCTCCAGATCCAAGGCGGAGTCCGTGCCGACGCCTGAGGCGCAGTCCACGCCGGGCATCGATTTGAAGCCGTCGGCGCCGTCGGCGCCGGTCGAATCGACCGCGCCGTTGACGACCGTCCCGGCCATCGAGCCGCCGCCCGAGACCCGTCCGGATCTCCGGTCGGAGACTCGTAAAGAAGAGAGTGGCCTTGGATTCTATTGGAAATTGGTTTTGTGCATTGCCCTGTTTGTGGTGGTGCTCTCGGTGCTGGTCTTCGTGGTGCGGGAGATGATGCGCCATCTGAAAGCGGAGGCCAAGAAAGAACCTGAACGGAAAGCGGAGATCTGGAAACCCCGCGCGCGCCCCGAGGGACAGGCCGTCTCGGACTCGCGAGCTGAACATTCCGAAAAGGTCATGCCGGAGCTGAAGAACAGAGCAGGATAGTGCTGGCCGGTCGGATCCGACACCAACGTATGAGCCTGACTTTAACGCATGGGATTGAGACTACAGATCAAGACGTCTTTCATTCGCGGTCTCTGCGCGGACGTTAAAGCGCGAAGGACGCTCTGTGCCTTTCTTTTAATCGGAATCTTCATGCTGACCTGCCGACCGCAGATCTGCGGACAGTCTCCAATTGCGCCCAAGAACGATCAAGATAATTTGCACGGCGGCATTGAGATCGACTCGGACGGGATCAAGGCCGCGGTGATCCGGATCTCCGGCGCCGGGGGCGGCACCCAGATCGTCTATACCGATGCCACCAACACGTTATTGAAGCAGACGACCGGCGGGAAGCTGTCGCCCGAGGCCGTCAAGGAGACGACTCAGATCGTGCTCGACTACTACACCCGGTTGCGGGAACAGTACGGGGTGCCCTCGAAGCAGGTCTCGATTGTCAGCGGCAGCGATCTCAAAGCCGAAAACCTCGAGGAGTTGACCGGCGAGATCAAGCGGAGCACGGGTAAGGACCTGGCCTTCTTGAGCCTCGAATCGGAGGTGCGGCTCAGCATCATCGGCACGATTCCGTTACGCTATCGGGAAGAGACCTTCTGGTACAACAACCGCAATCAATCCATGTGGATCGATGTCGGCAGTCATAAGATCAAAGGCGGATATCAGCAGATCAGACAACCGTTGACCGGGACGCCGTACTACGATTTTGTGGCGCTCGGAGTCCCGAAGGGATTGACCGTCCTGACGGACGAGGTCAACTCCGCGGTCGGAGAGAACGCTGAAGTCCGTCGGTTCGCGCTCAACGCCAAGCAGTTGTGCGATGGTTCGATCAAATCGGCGTTGAAGAACGAACTGGAGACCAAACCCGGATTGGAGTATCGGAAGCGGATCTATCTGACCGGATCGATCGTCTGGGCCCTGACGACCCTGATGCATCCGGAAGAGAGACAATCGTTCATTCCGATTACCGTAGAAGACATCAATCTTTTCCATCAACGCGCTATCAATTCCCCTCGGGGGTTGCTGAATCCCAGCTTGACGCAGATTCGGGACGAAGAGACCCGACGACAGGTCGATCGAGATCTAAAGGCTGTGAGGAGCTATTTCACGATCAAGAGTCTGATCGCCGGAGCGGAGCTATTGAAGGCCGTGGCCGGCGAATACGGCTTTCAGGATCCGGGCAAGAGTCTACTCTTTCCCCGGTTCGGTCATTTGAGCGTGATCTTGAGCTATGTCCGATTGCAGGCGGAGAACGGTCCGCAGCCTTGATCTCGGGGCTGAAACCGAATTGTTGCTCGCAACCGAAGGTTGAAGTGAGGCTGCTCCAAATCGCTTGAGGTGCGTATGTCAAATTTAGTGATCGCTATCATCTGTTGCGCCATGTTGAGCAACCAGCTTCAGAGCGAAACTATTTCTGAATCGCAAGCCGTGGCCAGCGTCCAGAGGATGTTCGTCTCCAGGTTGGATCCTGGGCTCCCCAACCGCAGTCTGGAAGACTGGTTTCGGCAGATCGTCGGACCTCAAGCGGGGGTGAATTGGCAATTGAGCGAGTGCGGCGAGCAGCCGGGCTTGCTGGTGGCCCAGGGCCGGGAATTGCCGGCTTGCGTCGAAATCAACGCGCTGTTGCCGGATAGCCGCAAGGTCGTGGTCATGATCGAGGTCGGAACCTTCAAGAAAGGGATCGCCGGCAATCCGGCCTTCTCTCATGCGGCGATCGAGCAGTCGGGAGAGCTCTTTCGATTGCGGCGCCTGATCGATCTGCCGGACGGATTGCGCCAGCCCTTGACCCTGGTCGATCGGAATTCGATGAAGCTGACGCTTCGCGATTCTCAAAAGAGCGTCCCGGCGCCGGAGGTCGACGACGTCAAGATGATCGAGAGTGTGGTCGCCAACGAATCGGCGCCGCCGCCGCCCAGACCCGCCAAAGCCACGCCCAAACCGACGCCCAGACCGGCGGCGACCGCCTCGTCGATGGTGGCTCCGGCTCCGGTGATTCCGCCGGCGCCCACGCCGACGCCGGCCTCGACCGCGGCCTCAACCGCCTCGACGCCCGCGCAAAGCACCCAGACCGCGCAGACCACGCCGCCTCCGCCGAGGCCGGGCGCGGCCGCCCTGCCGACGGAGACGCTCAAGGTTTCGGAGGGCGTGTGGCGAGACAATGCGATTACCAAAGTGGAGCCGAATATTCCGGCGGCGGCGAAAAAATCGAAGGTCAAAGGCCGAGTCCGGGTCCAGATCCTCGTCTCCGTCGAGGGGCGCGTGATCGAGGCCACCGCCATCAGCGGGCCTGACCAGTTACGCCCGGCGGCGGTCGGCGCGGCCTTCAAGTGGGTCTTCGTGCCCGCCACCCTGAACGGCATCCCGGTCCAGGTTGAGAGCAGCCTGACCTTCGTCTTCGCCTCTCCCGAATAAGATCTTTGGCTTCCCGCCATTGAATCGCGAAACACGCGAAAGATGCGAGAAATGATCGACCTCGCGTCTTTCGCGTGTTTCGCGGTTTAATCACAAATATTTTCAGACTTTCATTCCCTCCCCATCGTCAAATCGTCGCTGTAATCCCCAACCCCCGGCGGCCAGGGCCAACCCCAATTGAGAACCAACTGAGCCGGCTGCCGGTCAATCATCAGTCCGAACCTCGATGCTCATCGATTCCGAAGGAGTGACCCTCTCATGACAACTAGACTTTGGTATTCATGCTCTTTTCGTGCACCTGCTCGCCGATTGTTCATGCTGATCTGCGTGCTGAGCCTGTTTCTCCCATCCCTGACCGCGGCCCGGGCCTTTCAGCCGAGCGCGCCGAAGAGACCGCTGACCCACGGCGACTATGATCGTTGGCGTTCGATTCAGGGGCCGCAGCTCTCGCCGGACGGTCGATTTCTCTCCTATCTGCTCATGCCCCAGGACGGCGACGGCGAGGTAGTCGTTCGTCAACTCGCGACCGGGACTGAATGGCGTTATGGCCGCGGCTGGCGCCCTCCTCTTCCGCTGGACCTTTCGGATGCGGCGGCGTGGGGCGGTTTTTTCAACCAGATTAAGCGGTTGACCCACGCCTTCTTCACCTCGGACAGCCGCTTCGCTCTCTTCATCATCGAGCCGAGCCGGGAGGAGGTTGCGGGGGCCAAAAGAGAGAAGAAGAAGAGGGCCGAGCTGCCGAAGAATGCGCTGGGGGTGATGGATCTCTCCACCGGCCGCGTGATCCGCATCGACCGGGTCCGGAGCTTTCAACTGCCGGCGGAGGGCGGAGACGTGATCGCCTACCTGCTGGAGCCGAACTCGGAAGAGGGAGCGGCGGAGAAGATGCCGAAGAGCGCGGGGGCGCCGGATTCGATCGCCAGGAGCGTCTGCAATCGGCTCGCTTGCAAAAAGCCCGGGGAGTACGGCTCTGAGCTGGTCCTGTACGATCTCGCCAGCCAGCGCCGGCGCGCCTTCGCCGACGTGCTCGAATACAGCCTCAGCGAGGATGCCAGAAGTCTCGTCTACACCGTCTCCTCGAGAACCGGAGAGACCAACGGCGTCTATGTGATCGCTCCAGGCAGCGACCAGGCCCCGGCGGCTCTGCTGGCCGGCGCCGGCCGGTATCGACGGCTGACCTGGGACGAAGGCCAGACGCAACTGGCCTTCCTCAGCGATCGTGACGAGGCCGCCTCCGAACGGCCGCGCTACAAGCTCTATCACTGGGATCGCCAGGCTCCGCGGGCCGCCGCGATCGTTTCGGTCGAGACTCCCGGGTTCCGTCGCGGCCTGATGATCAGTGACCAGGCGCCGCTCAGCTTCTCGTCGGACGGCAGCCGTCTCTTCCTCGGCGTCTCTCCGCCGCTCAAGACC
>DATEFT010000584.1:0-17098 GCA_035280505.1 Blastocatellia bacterium
CACGCGGTTCTCACCTCCAAGGAACGCCGCTATTACATCGAACCTCATCCTGAACTGGCCAGGTCCCGCTCCCGTTGAGCAAAGGAGAACACCGATGAGTCTGCCGAAAAGCCTGCTTGCGTTTGGTCTGGGTCTCGCCGCTCTGGTCTGTCTGAATTGTCGGACGGAGAAGCAACCGGACGCCCAGCTCTCGCCATCTGAAGTGGTGCTTAAAGAGGCGAGGAAGATTGAATTACGTTATTTGAAAGAGGGAGACCCGCGCGCCTTTTTCCATGCCGATCTTCAGTTCATCAACGGGGCTGACGGGACGCCGGCCAAGGTCAAGTTGCAGGAGAATCTCGAGACCCTCCGGAGCAAGATTACGATTCGTGAAGGAAAGAGAGTCTTTCAGCCCTTCTACGTCTTTCCGCCGGAGACCAGCGCCGGAGGCGGCAGCCGTCGCGACCTGGTGATGCTGTTCGATACCAGCGGCAGCATGGCCGCGGCCGACCTCGCTCCCGACCGGTTCAAGGCGGCGAAAGGCGCGGCGAAAGAGCTGTTGCGGACGTTGCGGAGCGGGGACCAGATCGCCGTCGCGCCGTTCAACAACCGCAATGTCCGAGCCCAGATCGAGGACGCGCCCTTCCAGACGGCTTCGGCTTCCCAGATCGACAATCTGCCGGCGCCGGGCGGCGATACCGCGCTCTACAGCGCCATCGACTTCGCGCTCGACAAACTGAAAGGGCGCCGGGACGCCGATCCCGCGCGGCTGCCGGTCCTGATCGTTCTGACCGACGGCCGCAACGACGTGGGTCATCCCGGCGAGGAGCCGGGGTTGATCGCGGATGACGGTTTCAATCGCTTGATGGCCAAGATCGCCGAACTCAACATCCAGGTCTTTACGATCGGGGTGGGCCGCGCCGGACGCGACTTCGATGAGGAGAAGCTCCGGGCCTTGACCTACCCGCGCGACCGGAAGCAGTACTTTCCGGCCGCCGATGAGGAGGGCCTGCGGAGAGCGCTCGGCGACGTTCAGGAGCTCTCGAGCAATCAATTGAGATTCGCCTTCTTTCCGGGCTATCTCGATTACAAACAACTCAAGTCTCTGAACTTCCAGATCGAGTACGAGACTCAAGACAAGCGGAAGATCCGGGGCGTGATTCCCTGGGATTGCGGGGCGGCCGCCGGTTGCGCCGCCCGGGGCGCGCTGCTGCCGGAAGAGATCACCGCCGCCTTGAGGGTTCCGATCCAGAACCAGGTGGATGATTGGAAGAAGATCCTGTGGCTCTTCGGGAAGTTCGCCCTCTTCTCCGGCGGCATCGCCGCCTTGTGGTTTCTGATCCCGCGCATCGTCTGGCCGGTTCCCTCCCTGCCGCAGATGCGAGACCAGGTGAAAAAGCCTGTGCCGCCGCGCCCTTCTCCAAACTTGCGGACCCCTCCGCCGGAACGGGAGCTGCCCAATTCCAGAGCCAAGCCCCGGCACCGGTTCGAAGAGACTCAGGTCTACGACGACCGGCGCCAGCCCGGCGATTCCCGTAATCGCGGTAACCGGTGAACCGGCTGCCGATTATGGAAATCTGAAGATAGAAATCTGACCGGGTTCGAGGTGCGTATTACAGAGCAGGAGCGGCCAGTAACGGTACGAAACGAGCTCTAA
This sequence comes from Blastocatellia bacterium, assembly GCA_035280505.1. GTDB lineage: Bacteria > Acidobacteriota > Blastocatellia > RBC074 > RBC074 > JAKEHZ01. The sequence continues at coordinate 1,637 of DATEFT010000584.1, forward strand.
CATTGATGAGATGGTTCGATGAGGTAGATTGATCGGTAGATTTATCTGAGGACAACCTATGCCAATTATTGAAGTCAAACAGAAAGGGATTACCCCAGCGCTTCGTGAGGTGCCGACCGACTCCACGCTCATTGTCTTGCCGATGACGACGGATCGGGTCGGCCGCGAGGTCGAGGACGAGAACGAGCAGCCGCAGCGCGTCGACAGCGTTGAAGACGCGATGAAGAAGTTCAATCCGGCGATGTATTTTTCAACGGTGGCGGGACCGGAAGGGACGGAGTTCGTGGCGGACCTGGAGTTCCGCAGCTTGAAGGACTTCACCCCCGAAAATATCCAGAAGAAGGTTCCCGGCAAACGCAACGATCTGGCGGACCTCAAGAACGTGATCGACCTGCTCTATCGCCTGAAGGATCGCTGGTCGTTACCGGCGGTCAAGCGGGCCTGGAACGATCCGGCGCAGCGAAAACAGATCATCGCCGCGTTGGCCGCGCTGCGCGCGGAGTTGGAGAAGGTCGCCCAGAGTTCTAAAGGAGGTGCGTAATGGCCGAATCGCAGACCAAGCCCGCTACCATTGACGAGATCTTCGCGGCGGCCGAGACGCCCGCCGTCCGCAAGGTGCTCGGCGAGATCTTCGCCGATCTCCATCCGCGGTTCAGCGAGACCAAGACCGACCTCTCGGGGCTCTTCACCCCGGAGACCGCCGGAGACTTTCTCAACCGGATCACCGATTTCGAGGCGTTGCTCTCGGAGAACGACAGCTACGAGCAGACGCTGCAGAAGTTTCAGACCCAGATCGACCAGAGCGAAGGGATCCGGGACGAGGTGCTGGCCAAGCTCTTCGAGGAGCTGCGCCCGATCGAGACCAGCTATCGCCAGGTCTGGCTCTTCTTCGAGAACTCGGTCGTCCCCGACGGCAAACAGCGTAAACCGGTCGAATTCTTCATCTACAACGCCGATCCGGCCCAGATGAAGAATCGCGAGAGCGCCACCATCGAGGCGATCGATCGTTTCGTCGAGAATCGCAACGACAATCCCAATTTTCGCGACGACATCTGCAACATGGTCATCTCCGGCCCGATCCCGATGGACGTCCGCGAGAAACTGGAAGAGATCGCCTACAAACGCGGCATGCTGCTGGTGACCGACCTCGGCGACGAGAAGTCCTATCAGCAGGTCGTCAACCAGTTCCGCCCCGACGGGCGGTACGAGTTCCTCAAACGGATCGAGGACAAGGCGGCTTCGGACGTGGTCATGGTCGGCTTTCTCAAACTGCGCGACGCGCACTGGTTCGAGAAGGCGACCCAGGATGACGATCTCTACGGCCCGGCCTCGGTCGCTTTCGCCGGGGCGATCGCCCGCACCGATCGCGCGCGCGACAGCGTGGTCCAGGGACCGATCGGCATGAAGTTCGGCCAGATCAAGGGCGTCGAAAAGGCCCGGATCGAATGCCTGATCAGCCAGATGCAACTCCTCTCGCAGGAGATGCAGGTGATTCCGATCATGCGCGATACGGATAATCACCTCTGTTTCTACGGATGCCGCAGCCTGGCCGACGACAAATACGGCGTCTACAAGTTCTTCACCGCTTACCGGGTCCTGTCCTATCTGCAGCGGATGATCTCCTTCCGGCTCCTGGAGGTCGCCGGGCAGGTGCTGACGCGGGAATTTATGGATGAAGAGATCGAGAAACCCCTCGAACGGATGCTCAAGGAGCAGGTCTCCAAGGGCACGATTCTCGATTACAAGCTGTTCGTCGACAAGGATTCCAATAAGCGGATGCAGGGCGTCTGCGATATCTATCTTGAAGTGATGCCGACCGGCCCCGCGGAGGTCTTTCGGGTCAAGATCGATGTTCCGGAGTTCAAACCGCTGACCAATGAACCGACCATGGGTGACTTGGGAAACTGATAGTTCCGCCAACGCTGCCGGCCGATCTATCCCAGATCCAGATTCGGACCCAGACCCAGACTCGGACCCAGACCCAGACTCTATCCCAGACGGGATCGGCCAACGGTAGAGATCAGCATTGGCAGGAAAAGATGAAAATATATCTCAGGAGGGTATGGGAACGAGTGCGCTCATTCGCTCGTCGGGCCGGCGTATGAGTGCGTATCGACCGGTTTGACCGCTTGCCGGTGCGGCCGGGTGATAATTCGGAAGTTTGGTGATTCGTAAATTTTTCTCGTGATGATGGGAAACTCAGTCGCAATCTGGGGGCCGATCATCACGCCAATCGTAATCTATGTGAAGTTTAAGGAGGAAGATCAATGCCAGGTAGAGTAAGCGTGACCATCGATGGAACCAAATTCAATGCGATCGAAGCCGTCTTCAGCATGAGCACCCAGAAAGACGCGGCCGGGATGCCGGTGCTCTCGACGCTCAACACGACGGTCAAGGTCTGGGCCGACGTCTTCGACGACAAGAACGTTCCTTTCGCGACCATTCAGAAGCTCTTCGGTTTGGGCAACGTTCCCAATCGCGAGAAGATCAAGGACATCAAGGTCGAATACTGGAAAGACGACACCATGCAGGACGTGATCTGTTCGTACAAGTTCAAGGGGTGGATCAGCCTCTTCGAGCTGTACAACCCGGTGATGGACCTCGGTTCGCATCCGATGGTCAAGGACGCCCGGGATCGCGTCTACAACCACATCATGCATCTCGAACTGACTCCGGTCATCAACAAGGAGAACTTTCAGGAAGTCGCCATCGGCAACTGAAACGCCGAGGCCGGTCTTCCGCGCAGGATCGCAGGGTCGCGGCCGCCTGGGATGGCGGTCCCGGCCCTGCGCCTTCTGACGAAACGCTATGGAATTCATTGCTGCTCCAATTCGGATCGGCGGGAACGGCTGGCTGAATCGATCGGCGAGCCGGACCGAGGGTTTGCTGCAGGTGTTGGGGATCATCGCCGGCACCTCGCAGGGGAGCTGGCGCGGTTCGGACCAGTTCGGATCGCGGGAGCGGTTTCTGGAACTGCAGACCAGATGGGAGGCGCGGCTGGCCGTCGTCAATCAGATGAACCAGGCGCTGGACGATCTGGGAATCGGGTGGGTTCGCGTAGATCAGATCGAAATTCAACCGGCGACCGAAGCCGGGAGTTTCAGCTACGCCCTGACCCTCTCCTATGCCGATCGGGAATCCGATCAACTCCGGGTCGAACTGGGTTCCCTCGATCAGTTGAGTCGATAAATGGGCCTGATTACTTTCAAGATCAACCGCGAAACACGCGAAAGACGCGGAATCAATTAATTTCGCGTGTTTCGCGGTTCGTTGACCGGTTTTGTTGACCACGTGCTGATGACTCAGAACGAGGGCGAAAACAGATTTCTCTCCGTCCTGCCGGGGATCAAGGCGGCCACGGTCATGATCGGGCTGCCGCCGGAGCAACTCGACGATCAGACGCCGGGGATGGGGACCGGCTTTTTGGTCGCCGAGACCGGGTTGATCCTGACCAACCGGCACGTGGTCGAGCCGCATCTGAGGCCGGAGGCGGCTCAATGGTTGCGAGTCTGGTTGCCGGGCCCGGTCAAACCGGTGCCGTACCGGGTCGAAGGCCAGCTCCTGGATCCTCGCCACGATCTGTGCCTGTTGTGGATCGAGGATGACGGCCGATTGCCGGCGCCGCTCACGATCGCCTGGGACTACCAGGTTCGGGAGGGAGAGTCGGTGGCTTTGTGTGGGTACCCTTATGGATTTACCAATCTGTTCAACCGGGAACGACCCGGATTGCGCGGAGTCAATTCGATCGTGCAGCGCGCGATCGTCAGCGCGCTCTGGCCCTCTCCGGCCGCTTGCGGCGGCGAGGTGACCATGATGCAGCTCGATGCGCTGACCAATCCCGGTAATTCCGGCGGCCCCGTCTTTGTGCCGTCGACCGGCGAGGTGGTCGGCGTCCTGACCGGGTTCTTGCAGAACCGGGTCGACGGCCAGGTTTTGAATACCGGGATCTCGGAGGCCCTCCCCATCCATTGTCTTCGAGACTTGATGCGACGTTGGCGCGAGAGAGGCCCCGATGCGGAGGCATGACCTTCCGAGCGGGGCGTCACTTGAAACCCAGACGATCTAGATAGAAGGAGTCGAGAGTTATGTCAAACGGACGATCCTACATCCTGAAGATAGACGGCGAGCCTTTGTTGGGGGCGATGATTTCGAAACTCGAGAGCAGGCAGGAGCTGGGCGATCACTGGTGGTGCGAGGTGGAGTTTCAGTTGGCCGATCGAGAACGGCCGCCGTTTGAGGACTATTTCGGCAAGAGCCTGGAGTTCGTCACGGTCGGCGAGGACGGCTCTCAGTATTCGATCTTCAAGGGGCTGGTCCTGGAGGCCGAGCTGGAGTATGAGTTGCACGGCGGTTTTCTGGCCCGGATTCGCGCCGTCACCAAATCCTACCTGCTCCAACTGACCCTGGAGGAGGACTATTTCCTGAAGCAGACCCTGCAGGAGGTCGCCCAGCGGGTGATCACGCAGGACGGGCTCGAGCTGCAGTTCAATGCCGGCGGCCAGATGGCCCGGATGAGCTATGTCCAGTGGGAGGAGACCGACTTCGACTTCATCAAGCGGATCTCCGACGACCAGGGCTGTTTCGTCAGGCCGACCCCGACCGGGATCGAGATTCGGCGCGGGTTTCAAGCCTCCAGTCAGACGCTGCAATGGCACGATGAATACGGGCTGGTCAAATTCGCGCTCCGGGGAAGATTGGGGCAGCCTTCGTTCGACGGCACCTGTTACGACGCGCGAACGATGCAGAGCCAGACCTTCCGCAAGGTCAAGAAGAGCCCGCAGTTCTTTCCCAGCACGGCCGCGGCGCTGGTGGCGGCGGTCAGCACCCAGTCCGAACAGTTGCCTTCCGGCCGCGTGATCTTCGACGGGCGCGCGCCGAAATTGGATCAATATCGCGCGTTGTTGGAGAAAGAGAGCGCCCGCTCCATCGGCTCGAAGATTCTGGGTGAAGGGAAGAGCCGCGCCCATTTTCTGAAACCCGGCGATGCCGTGAAGCTGTCCGGCTATCAATTCGATGCGGGAGGCGAGTATGGACTGATCCGCGTCGTCCATTTCTACGATATGACCAACGGCTATCGCAACGAGTTCACGGCCACGCCCTGGAAAGAGTATACCGCCGCCGAACAGCCGGCGCCGAAACGCATCAGCGGAGTCGTCCCGGCGCGAGTGGTCGCCCACAACGACCCGCGAGGCATGGGGCGGATTCAGATTCAGTATGACTGGATGGAAGGCACCGCCACGGCCTGGGCGCGGATGGTCACGCCGCACGCCGGCGGCGGGCGCGGCTTCATGTTTATGCCGGAGAAGGGCGACGAGGTGCTCGTGACGTTCGAGCACGGAGATCCCGAGCGGCCCTACATCGTGGGCGCGCTCTGGAACGGGGTCGATAGCGCCCCGCGCCAGGGCTTCTGGGAGAGCGAGGGCGTGGAGGACGTCGCCGCCAACACCGAGGGCGGCAACAAGGTCCTGCAGATCCCGAAGGACATCGCCCGCAACGATATCAAGCGGATCGTGACGAAGAGCGGCCACCGCATTCAATTCGTCGATGTCCAGGGCAAGGAGTCGATCGTGGTCTCGACTCCGGGCGGGCAGACGATCCAGTTGATCGATAGCTGCCCCGAGACCGGTGGACGCAAGATGCTCTGTCTCAACTCCCCCGGCGATATCTTCCTCAACGCTCCGGACGGGCGCGTGCACATTCGGAGCAAGTTCTTTTCGAAAGAGGTCGGATAATCGTCCAGATCGAGTCCGTCCTGGTCAGACGGATTCGATCTCGGGCGATTGGCTCAATCAGTAATGGAGGCGCTGTAATGGCAGATACTGGAGTTTCGGTCTTTAACATGAGTGGATTTACCGTCACCAGTAGCAAGGTGCCGGATCCGGGGGCGGACAATCACGTCCCCATCAATCAAGGGGCGGCGGACGGAGGTCGGATCACCAGCCCCGGTTTTCTGTCCGGGATTCAGCCCGGGCAGGATCAGGCGCTCATTCATGCCGGCGATCAGTCGATCAAGATCGATAAGACCCAGTGGGTCCGGATCACCGAGAAACGCGATACCGAGGTGGGGCAGGACGAGTTGTACGTCAACAAGGCCCAATACGATCATCAGGTGCAGGGGCCGTATATTCATAAACATCATAAGACGACCAAGGAAGAGTACGTCCTCGATACCAACGTCGATTATTACGCTCATATCCGGGTGAAAGAGCATGTCGGCGATACCCGGATTCGGAATATTCAGGATACCGTCATCATCAACGGCTCGGAGTACACCACTCATAACGGCACCCGGACCCGGCTGATGTGGGGAGTGGATACCAATATTACGGCTCCCTTGCGCATCACCGCCATCGGCGGTCTGGATCTCAAGGCGGCCATTCTCGATTCGTCATTCACGGCGATCAAGGACTCCAATTCTCTGGTCGAAGCGAAAGCCACGATCATCAAATGCGAGATCGGTTGCGCCAAATCGGACATCCGGCTCTTCAATTTTCTCCCCTTCGGTCTTTTGATCAGGGTGGGAGGTCTCTGTCTCAAGGGGGTGGGCGGCGCTCTGGGGTCCATTCGCTGGTAGCTGAGGAGAGTTGTGGAAGAATCAAACAGAATCAGATCCGGCCCGATCATTCGATTGCAGAGATTGCGGTTCAAGCGGCAGGAGGTCGAAGACGCCGAGGTTCGGAACGGCTCGGCGCCGGTCTTGCCTCCGGCGCGGCCTCCGCGGCGGCTCACGGATGAGGAGCGTTACCGGTTGAACGAACTGCTGTGGCCGATCATCAAGTGTTATCCGAATCCGCCGTGGCCCGAGCCGTGGTCGGTCTACCTGCTGCCCATGCGGTTCCGGCAGTCGCGGCCGCAGCCGAGCCTGCTCGCTTTCATCAATCACCTGATCGAGTCCGCCGGCGCCGGGCGGACTCTGCAGTCTTATACCTTCTTCGAGCAGTACTGTCTCTATCCGAATCTGGTCTCGGTCTTCACGCTGCAGGCGGCCTCCTTCATGTCGATGCTGGGGGTGGGAGTGCGGCCGGAACAGGGACCGCCCCGGTTTCCGACGCAGCGGCAGATCGAGGGGGTGGACCAGGAGCGGGCCCAGGCCGTCACCGAAGAGAAGAAGCAGGGGATGACCATGCAGGATTTCTTCCCCGACATGCCCGCCGGCGTCTACCGGATCAAGCAGAACCAGGCCCGGGCGCGCGAACTGCTGCTCGGCGAGGGCGGATGGAGCCTGATTCTCTCGCCCCTGGAGGAGCAGCCGTTTCTCGAGCGATCGAAGGCGCTGCTCCTCGAAGGCGTGAGAGATGACGCCTTGAGGTCGATCCCGCTGCTGGTGCCGTTGCTCGGCATCAACTCTTTTATGGACGAAACGCTCGACCGGCTGCAGCGGTGGTTCGGCGTCATCGAACTCTATCTCGGCGAGTGCCCGCAGGAAGGCGGTCTGGTGATCGCTTCCCGGACCTCTCTGGACGAGCTGCTGATCAAGGCCGTCCAGCAGTTCGGGTTGCCCGACCAGCGGGCCTCTCAGCGGCGATAAGAGCTATGCGACTGTCTTCCCGACGATCTGACCCGCCTTTGAGCGCGCTCGGCCTGGCCGGCCGGGGGCTCTCGATGCTCAGCGGCATCGTCTTCGCCAACGGCAGCCTGATCCTGGGCTGGGGCGGGCTCGGATTCTACTCCGTCGGTCATCAACTGGCGGTGGCGATCCTGTTGTCGATCGAGGTGATCCTCGCCCGGCTTCTGGAGAGTACCGACCAGGGCGTCAAGACGGTCGCGCGGCAAGACTGGCTGGGATTGGCCGGCATCCTGTGGCTGATCATGAATTTCGTGCTGGCCCGCTCGGCGAGCCGGCGGGAACTCGCGTCCGCCGGAGGCGTCTGGATCTCGTGGGCGGGGACCGGGTTGTTGGCCGGCGGCCTGACGCTGAGAGTCTGGTCGGCCTGGACCTTGGGCCGCTTCTTTTCGCTGAGGGTGACCGTCTTCGATCGCCACGAGCTGATCGTGAGCGGCCCTTATCGCTATTGCCGTCATCCGGCCTATCTGGGAAGCCTGCTTCAGGTCGTCGGCCTGATCCTGGCCTTTCAGTCGGTGGCCGGTCTCATCTTTTTGATCGTCTTCATCCCGCTGGTCTTCTGGCGGATCTACGACGAAGAGGCTTTGCTGGCCGTGACCTTTCCACATACCTATGCCGGGTATCGGCGAAGGGTTCCGCTGCTGTTTCCGTCTGGCGGGTTCAGACGGATTGGAGAGTTGTTATGACCGAACAGATGGTGAACCGGAGACCGGAACCCCGGGCGATGGCTGAAGTCGAGTCCGTCTACCTGTATCAGATCTCCCTCTCTTCCACTCCGCTCTCCGCGCCGGACATGATCCGGTTGAAGGAGTTTCTGGGCCGGCTGATCGCCGTGATCGCCGAGCGCTTTCAGATCGAGCCCGAATATTTCGTGCAGACCCGGCGCATCATCACCGAAGAGTGGCGGGCCCTGCTCACGCAGCATGCCAGCTTCTGGAGCCTGCAGACGGGAGTCGGGATGCGGCCGAACCGCCCCGCCGCCGGCCTGCCGAAGCCGGAAGATCTCATGAAGAACGTGATGGCGGGCGGATCCGGCGGACCCTCCGCGGAACTGGATCTGGTCTATCATCTGGGCCGGGATCGACATTTCGAGCGTTTCTACCCGGGCCTCAAATGGCCCTCGAGCATCGATGTCTACCTGGGGAGCGGAGGCGTGGCCGCCTTTCTGATGCCGGACGGCGCAGAGTTTCTCGAGCGGGCCCGGAGGCTCTACCTGCCGGGTCTGGATGCGGCCCTCAAGAACCTGGACTTCTTCCTGCCGCTGATCGGGTTGGAGGACTTCGAGCGGGCCACCGCCGAACAGACGGAGACCTGGTTCAATCTGTTCGATGTCTACATCGCGGAGACTCCCGCCGATCACGGGATCTTGATTGCCTCGCGTTACAATCTGGATGACTTGCTGGCGAATTTTCAGTCGGAGGTAGAGTACTTTGAAACGTCAGCCTCTTGAATTGGTATTCGAACGCGATTGAAGAAAATAAACTATGAAAATAATCGAGGAGCTTGGAAATAGACTCGTCCTGGTCAATGAGGTCGAACGGCGTCTGGCGCTGATTTGGAGATGGGTCTTGCTGTCGGTTGGAGTCTGGATCGCCGCGGTCGTTCTGTACATTGCGGGACTGATTCCCAATACCGAGCGGTACCGAATGTTCTATGAACGGGGATACGTCGATAAATGGTCGTTGCTGCTCGGACTGAGCGGCGCCCTCTTCTGTTTCATCTCGGCTTTCCGCTTCACCTATGCTTACGTCACTCTCGACCGGGGCGAGGGCGAGTTGAAGGTGGAACGGGTGCGATTCTTCTCGCCCAGGACGGTCAAGGTGATTGGGTTGGCCCGGGTGCGCCGGGCCCAGGTCGGCGACAAGGCGGATATGTCCCGGCTGGAGTTCGAACTGGAATCGGGAGAGGTCTTCGCTCCCAGCGCCATGTATACCGACTATTACGCGCCGCCAGCCATGCGCAACCTGACGGATAAGATCAATCAATATTTGCAACCGGGAGCCACCGGTAAATCCAAGGACTAGGAGGAATCAAGATGGCAACTCCGACCGAAACTACCGCCGCTTCGACTAGTGCGAACTCGGTCTACAACTCCAATAATCTGACGGCGACGGCGACTCCGGTTCCCAGCGCCGGCTCCGATAATCGAATCCCCATTCAAGGCAGCGCCGCTCCGAACTGGAAAGCGATCACTTCCGATTCGTTTCTGGCGGGGCCCGAAGCCGGGCAGGAACAGACGCTGGTTAAGATCGGCAACCAGACCGCCAAGGTGGCCACGGGCGAGCGCAAACACGATGTCAGCAAGAACGCCATCACTCACGTCAACACCGGCGACAATCTGCTCTTCTACCATCAGAATCGCAATACCGACGTCACCTTGAACGACAAACTGACGGTCCATGGCGACCGCGAGATCGGAATCACCGGTAAGCAGACCGTCACCGTCACCGGAGAGCAGCAGGTCACCGTGATCAAAGATCACAAACTCAACGTCATCGAGAACCTCAAGGAGCACGCCAACCGGACCGTCACCATCGATGCCGGGGTCGAACTGGTGTTGCAGGGGCCGGGAGGCATGATCAAGATCGATAAGACCGGCGTGACGATTCAGGGCGTGCTGGTCAAGATCAACTGAATTGGAGATTTCAACCGCGGAACCCGCGGAAGACGCGAACTCATCGAGCTTTCGCGTATTTCGCGGTCTGTACCCGATAAATTATTAAGCATGTGGCAACCACCGCGTCCGAATGAGATAGACAAGAAGCTGCGCGACGATTTCCGTCGCCTGCTCAAGGAGTACGGCATCACGGCCCAGGACACGGATCCGATCCTGGCGGTGATGTTTCGCTCGTTTGCCGCCCAGATCGCCGAAGTGTACGAGCAGGCGGCCGAGAACATCCCGCTGGCGATCCTCGACGAGTTGATCTCGGGCCTCGGGATGCCGGAGCGCCGGGCGCGGGCGGCCCAGACGGTGGTCCGGTTCGAGCTGAAGGAGGGGCGAGACGCCTTTGAAGAGCGGACGGCGGTGATCGGAGAGGCGGCTTCGCGGGAGAAGTTGACCTTTGCGCTCGATACCGTGCTGCAGGTCTCGCCGGCGAAGATCGCCCTGGTCGCGATCTATCAGGACCAGAGCTTGAGGTTGCATTCCGGGACCGAGATCTCCAAGGAGCTGGAAGCGGCGCGGCCCCTGTATGACGCGGTTCCGGCGAATCTGGGGAGCGGTCCGGCGATCTTCATGGCGATCGACCTGGGCGATGAAGAGCATTTGAGCCGGCATGGATTCTATTTCGAACTGCTGCCGGAAGCGCGCGATCTGGCCGGTTATTTAAAACGTGAAGTCTGGTGCCTGCTCGACGATGAAGGCGGAATTCGGTCGGAGGGGCTGCTGCGCCCCCGGGCGGGCAACGGCGGCGTGCGGGCCCTGGAGTGGCTGGTCGGGGATGGCGGCGAGCCCGAGGACACGACGGAGAGCCATCTCTTGCCGGAGGGTTTCTACGGCAGCCGCGTCTTCATCTTTCCGCAAGTGCCGCGCGAGCGGCGATTCCTGACCAAGATTCCCCGAAAGATGGAGGAGCCGCTGGGCCGAATCTTCCAGTCGGCCTCGGGCGGAGCCTCGGTTCGGGATTTGTTTGCGCGTCCGCGGGCCTGGCTGCGGATCGGGTTGCCGCGAGAGGCGGTGAGCCTCTCCGAAGACCTGGTCCGGGTGGTCTTGCACTGCACCACGGCCTCGAACATCGAGGTCCTGAACCAGACGCTCAACTTCGGCGAGACCGGCGTGGTGGTTCCGGTGACGACCGGGGGCGGGCGGGTCCGGTTTCTGGTCAAACCGATCTCGGTCAAGGGGGAGCGCGGAGCCGAGTATCTGGCGGAGACCGAACCGAGCGCGGACGAGAACGCCGGCCGTTATCGCATCCGGCAGAACAAGATCGAGATCGATCCGGCGCGCACGGCTCGCGGCGTGCCGGACGCTTATGTTAATGTCAGGCTCTTATTGTGCAACGGGGTGCTGGGAAACGAGGTGGGGGCGGGTGGCATCACCGCCTTTCTCAATCGGATCTCTCCGCGAACTCTGGAAGTCCGAAATCTGACCAAAGCGGCCGGCGGAGACGACGGCGAGACGGTGGCGGCCTCGAAGAGCCGGTTCGCCGAAGCCCTGCTTTCGCGCGAACGGCCCGTGACCTATCCCGACCTGGAGGCGATGGCCAGGGCTTTCGAGCCCAAGATCCGGAGGGTCTCGGTCGAACCGGTGCTCCAGCGTGAAGACGACGGACTGCATCGGGTGCAGCGGGTGACGGTCACGCTGGATCGCGATTCGTTCGCGGTGCCCGAGGAGGAGTCGGAGGTCCTGAAACGCGAACTGCAGCAGGCGCTGCAGGAGAGGTCGCTGCTGGGTTTGGAGGTTCGCGTGGCGATCGAGTTGATCTGAGCCGCGCCGAAGAGACGAAAAAGTCCCGAATTTATGGCAAACTTACGTGTCGTCCGAAAAGATTGAAAAAGTCGAATTGATGCCGGATCTGACCTGGCCGCGCTACGGATTTCACCACACGGTGGACTCCGCGATCATGGCTCTGTCGCGTCTGGGGATCGGAAACGATCGGATCACGATCCGCAAGGCCGGGCGGGGGTGGGCGAAGTTACGAGTGGTCGATCAGCTTCCGGAGGCCGGACAACCGCTCACTCCGGATGCCATGGTCGAACTGACCGTCGAGGGCGACGGACTCTTCTATCATCTGCCCGCCGGCATGCGCGAAGGCTCGCGGGAGGGAGAGGTCGGCACGCACGAGATCGTCTCGATCTTCGATGACGGAGTCGAGAAGGCGGCCTTCTTTATCCGGCAGGGCGGACTATTCTTCGATGTCCGGCCGGCCAATCCGCCCGGATGCGCCCGCTGGATCCGGCTGTTCGGGATCGACCCGGAAGACTGGCCGAAAGAGCGATGGTACAAGCTGGCGGTCTTGTTGCCGTGTCTGCGTTATCTCTCCGGGCGCGAGTCCGGTTTGCGATTGGCGTCGAGGTTGCTGCTCGATCTGGAGATCTCGGCCATCAGGTGGCGGCCGCGCTGGACCATGATGCCCGCCTCGGATCGTTCATTGCTCGGGTTGCGGGCGGGCCGGCTCGGAGTCGATCTGATCGTCGGCGACGGCGTGGACGATGAGGCCGCGATGGAGATCACGTTGCGGGCCGAGACGCTGGAACAGTACCGCTTTCACCAAACCGAAGCAGGGCGGCAACGGGTGGCGCAGGTCATGCGGCTGGTCGTGCCGTACCACTGGATCTATGAGACCAATTGGCTGGTGGGCGATGTCGATCGCGCGCCGCGGCTCGGCGACGAGGTGCAGAACTCCGTGCTCGGCGTGAACAGCCATCTGGGAGTCTCTTGAATAGTCTAGAGAAGTCTTTATGAGTGACAACGATATTGACCTTGGTTCTGTCTACTGGACTCACGGTATGCTCCTGACGCCGGATCATTTTCTGCGGCAGGAGCGATATTTCGATTCTTCGTTGCTGTGGGTGATGCGATATGCGTCGGACTCCTATGGCCTGGTCGGCGCGGGAGCGCGCGGTAAAGCGGCGGAGCGCGGAGCGGCCCGCCACGATCCGGTGATCAGCGTGGAGGACGACGGTGAGACGCTCAAGGTCTCGGTGACTCAGTGCCGCGGCATCAGTCCGTCCGGCGAGATCATCGAGATCGACCCGGACAATCCGCTGCACCGATCGTTCGCGAAGCGCGATCTGGAGGGCGCCCCGGAACTGGGAATCTACGTGATCTGCGAACCGCATCGGAAATGGGTGGCCGAGGGCGTCGAGGACGCGGTCAACCCGCAGATCAAATCGACGCGCCGCCAGAAATATCATCTGCAATTGGACGTGACCGCCGCCGAAGCTCCGCACAGCCTCATGCTGAGCCGGGTGCGCAAGGCCGAAGGCAGTCTGCACTACGAAAAGGTGAGCGGGTTCATTCCCGTCTGCACGACGCTGGTCAGCCATAGCGAGCTCAAACGCGCCTGGGACCGCCTTCGTGAACAGATGGTCGCGCTGGCCGACCGGTACCGGCAACTGCACAAAGCCATCGTCGAGTACATCACGATCGCCGGGGGACGCAACCTCTCGACCCGGGAGGACGACGAGACGCTGCAGTTCGTCGGGCGCATGGTGATGTCGCTCGAGACGGGCATCTACGACGTGATCGATCCGCTGCAATCGCCGCGGCGGCTCTTTCAAAACCTCTACCGCCTGGTCCGCAGCGCCGCCGTCTATCTGGATCTGAGCCCGCCGACGCGCGAATATTTCCGCCAACTGGTCGAATACGGCGTGGCCGAGTTCGGCACCCTGTTGGCGCAGGAGCAGCAGACGCTGACGACCAACCGCGAGATGACGATCCACGACAACCTGAGCGTCGATGTCGAACGGATCGAGCAATCGTTCTACCGGTTGCGGCGCCTGGAAGAGGCGCTGGAAGGCAAGTACATGGACTATCGCGTCAGCACCGCGATCGAGGCCCTGCAGTTCTTCTTCGACCGGCGCTCGGTTCCCCCGGCGCTCTACGAGAGCGTGGCCCGGCCCGCCCGGCCGCAGGTGACCGACAGCGAGATGACCTTCGTCTTTGCGCCGCTCCGGTTGGACGGGCGGCAGAGCTACCGGTTGATTCTGATTCGTGAAAATCAGGCGCGGTTCGAGATCGGAGACAGCATCGGGACCGAGGTCCGGATCAACGAGGGAGCCGGACAGGGTTTCACTCCGATCTACAACAAGGCCAAGTGTGAGGTGCCGGATCAGCGCAACTTCGCGATCGACTTTGAAACGCCGCCGGAAGTCCACACCATCACCGATCTGCGGTTGATCGTGAACTCGGCCTGGCCCATCCGCAGTTGTCTGCTCTATGCCCGGCGCCGGATCATGCAAGCGAATCCCTCGCGCCTGGCCCAGGCCGAACCGCCGCCGCCGCCGCCGCTGGTCAAACCCGCGCAGTCCTGGCAGCAGGAGCCGCCGAGATCCGGCGCGACCGGACCCGAAGAGGTTCCGCGTCCCAGAGTGGGTCCCCGATTGAGCCGAGTCGATCCGGAGCCGCGGGAGGAGCCGGCCTCGAAACCGCCGGACACGGATCCGCCGGTGAAACGCAAGAGATTGAGTTAAAGGCGTTTTTATTTTTTTAACCGCGAAATACGCGAAATACACGAAATTGATCGTTTTCGCGTCTTTCGCGTGTTTCGCGGTTTATGCCTTTCGAGGAGAATTATGCAGCTTGATAAGCTTTCGCTGGAGTTCGAGCGCGCGCTGGAGAATGCTCGTTATATGGCCGAGCGGCGCGGCGATGCGTTCATGACGCCGGTCCACTTGCTCTACGTGCTCTTCGACAACGGCGGCGCGCTGGCCGCCGTCGCGGAGAAACAGGACCTGAACCGCGTGACCCTGCTGGATCTCCTGACGGTCCTGGCCGCCGAAGAGCGGATCACCAAGCTCGAACCGGGCAAACGGCCGGTGGCCGGACCGGCTCTGCGCCGGATCATCGAAGGGGCCTTCCAGGCGGCCGAGCGAAAGAATGCGGAACTGGTTGAGCCGGTTGATTTTCTGACCGCAGTGCTGGAAGATGGCGACGAAAAACTCCGGTCGCTGCTGAACCAATCCGGATTGCAGGTGGAGACGGTGCGCAAAGCCGCACAGGCGAGCACCGCCGCCAACGAGGTTCTTGATAAGAAATCCGAATCGCGCGCCGGTTCGATCCTGGAACGCTTCGGGCGCGATCTGTGTCAACTCGCCCGGCAGGGAAAGTTCATGCCCGTGATCGGCCGCGATGAAGAGGTGCGGCTGGTCATTCAGACGTTGCTGCGAAAGACCAAGAACAACCCGGTGCTGGTCGGCGACCCGGGCACCGGCAAATCGGCGATCGTCGAGGGGCT
>DATEFT010000585.1:0-3558 GCA_035280505.1 Blastocatellia bacterium
CCGGTCGACGACATCGCCGTCGAGGAGGGCGATACCGACACCGCGCCCTACGGGCTCGGCACCTATGCCAGCCGCAGCACGCCGACGGCCGGCGCGGCCGGCGCGATCGCCGCCCGCAAGATCCGGGATAAGGCCCGGAAGATCGCCGCCTACCTGCTCGAAGCGCACGAGGAAGATCTGGAGTGGGAGCCCGGCAAATTCTTCGTCAAAGGCTCGCCCGACCGCGCCAAGACGATCCAGGAGATCTCGCTCGCCGCCTACACCAATCATCCCCCGGGCCTGGAAGCCGGCCTGGAGGCGGTCTCTTACTACGATCCGCCGAATCTGACCTATCCCTTCGGCAGCTACATCTGTGTGGTCGATATCGACAAGGGGACCGGCGAGGTCAAGATCCGGCGATTCGTGGCCGTCGACGATTGCGGAAACATCATCAACCCGATGATCGTCGAGGGGCAGATTCACGGCGGCCTGACCATGGGGCTGGGCCCGGCCCTCTACGAAGAGATTCAATACGACGAGAGCGGCAACATCCTGCAGGGCAGCTTCATGAACTACCTGCTCCCGACGGCGATGGAGACTCCCAACTGGGAGACCGACAAGACCTGCACGCCGTCTCCACATCATCCCCTGGGCGCCAAGGGCGTCGGAGAGTCGGCCACGGTCGGCGCCCCCGCCGCCATCGTCAATGCGGTAGTAGACGCGCTCTGGCACCTGGGAGTCAGACACATCGATATCCCCATCACCCCGCCCAAAGTATGGAAGATTTTACGGGACAATGGAGTGACCGAGTAATGCCAACGTGGAACAACATCCTGGATCAATTTGCGCGGCTCCGCGCGGACGATGAACCGTTTGTCATGGCGACCGTGGTCGCCTACAAGAGTCCGCAGTCGGCCAAGCCCGGATCGAAGGCGATCATCAAACCCGACGGCTCCATCAACGGATGGATCGGGGGCGGCTGCGTGCAGCCGATCGTCGTCAGCGAGGCCAAGAAGGCGCTGCAGACCGGCAGACCGAAGCTGGTCAGCATCAGTCCGGAAGCGACCCCCGGCAATTGGCAGGGGGTCGAGACCTACCAGATGGCCTGCCAGGGAGGGGGCTCGCTGGAGATCTACCTGGAGCCGATCCTGCCCCGCCCCGCGCTGCTGATCATCGGGTGTTCGCCCATGGCCCAGATTCTCTCCGGGCTCGGCCAGATGCTCGAATTCAAGGTGGGAGTGGCCGACCCGCAGGCCACTCCGGAGCAGTTCCCCGAGGCCGAGTTCCTGTTGACCGATCTCAAATCGGTGAAGAGCCAGATCAACGCCCGCAGCTTCGTCGTGGTGGCGACGATGGGGCTCGGCGACGAAGAGGGGCTCGAAGCCGTGGTCGGAACCAATCCCCAGTATCTGGGGCTCATCGCCAGCCACGAGAAGTCGCAATCGCTCTTCCAATATCTGCGCGGCAAAGGGACTTCGGATTCGGATCTCGACCGGATCAAGTGCCCGGCCGGCATCGAACTCGGAGGCGAGACCCTCTCGGAGATCGCGCTCAGCGTCATGGCCGAGATCACCCGCATGCGCAGGCTCTCTCCGGGAAAGACCGAGACCAAGAGTTCCGAGACCAAAGGGCCCGAGACCAAAAACTCCGAGCCCAGGAACCCCGAGTCCAGGAGCCCCGAGCCCAAGAGCTCGAAGATCGTCAGCCTGCCGCTCTTGCCGCCGGGGACGGAGGCGGGGCTGGAGAGCCTCGACATGGTCTGCGGAATGACCGTCGCGGCGGCCACCGCGCGCTATAAACTGACCTACGAAGAGAAGACCTACTACTTCTGCGGCCTTCGCTGCAAGGAGCTGTTCGAGCAGTTCCCTCGACTCTATCTGGAGAAGCGAGGCGCCGGCGGACCATGAAGAGATTCATCTCCGGGTTGGTCCTGGGGGCGGGCGCATCCACCCGCTTCGGACAGCCCAAACAGTTATTGCCGTTCAAAGGGACGACCCTCCTCGGGTGGGCCGTCGCCCAGGCCGAGCGGGCCGCCGGGCTCGACGAGGTGATCGTGGTGCTGGGGCGCGCGGCGGACGAGATTCGCCGGCAGGTCGTCTTCGGCCGGGCCCGGGTAGTGGAGAACCCGGTCTTCGGAGAGGGCTGCGCCTCTTCATACCGCGCGGGCATCGGGGCGCTCGACCCGCGATCCGAAGCGATTATGATTCTGCTCGGCGATCAACCGGGAGTCGATCCCGAAACGATCGATCGCGTGGCCGACGAATGGCGGCGGGGCTCGGGCCAGATCGCGCTGGCGGCCTACCGGGGCCGCCGGGGCCATCCGATGGTCTTTGCCAAGCCCTGGTTCGACCGGTTGGTGGGGCTGCATGGCGACAAGGCGGCCTGGAAGCTGATCGATGCCTCCCCCGACCTGGTCAGCGAGATCCCTTTCGATCGAGACTTTCCCGAAGATATCGATACCTGGGAGGATTTCCGGCGAGCCGCCGAACAAGAGGTGAAGCAGAAGTGAGAGAAGAGGTCCGTCAAATTCAGGAGTTGCTTCGCAAACAGGCCTACGTCACGGACGCCGCGGTCGCCACCTCGCTCTACCTGGCGATGACGCTCGGGAAACCGCTCCTGATCGAAGGCCCGGCGGGCGTCGGCAAGACCGAGATCGCCAAGGCGCTCGCCACCTCGCTCGAGACCAGGCTGGTCAGGCTGCAGTGCTATGAAGGGCTCGACGCCACGACCGCGCTCTACGAATGGAACTATCAGAAGCAACTGTTGCGAATCAAGATGCAGGAGACGACCGGAGCGAACGCGGCCGAAAAAGAGGCGATGATCTTCAGCGAGCCCTTCCTGCTGAAGCGCCCGCTGCTGGAGGCCATCACCGAACGGGATCGGGCGCCGGTCCTCTTGATCGACGAAATCGACCGCAGCGATGAGGAGTTCGAGGCCTTCCTGCTCGAAGTCCTCTCGGAATATCAGGTAACGATTCCGGAGATCGGTCCGATCAAGGCGACACACCGCCCGCACGTCGTCCTGACCTCGAACCGGTCGCGAGAGCTCTCCGACGCCCTTCGGCGGCGATGCCTCTATCTCTGGATCGATTACCCGCCCTTCGACAAAGAGCTGGAGATCGTGCGGGCCCGGGTTCCGGCCATCAGCGACGCCCTCTCGGCCGAAGTGACGGGCCTGATTCAAGCCATCAGAAAACTGAATCTGGCCAAATTGCCGGGAGTGGCCGAGACGCTCGACTGGGCCACGGCGCTGGTCGCCCTGAACACTCAACAACTCGACCGATCGGTGATCTCCGAGACCGCCGGCTGTTTTCTCAAAGATGAGGGCGACCTGCGCAAGTTCGAAGCCGAATTGAGCGCCGGCCTTCTCGGGAAATAGTTTTCAGTTGAGACTTCAATCAAAACTTCGACCAACGTCGTTTTCAAAGGACTTATGGATCGACCGGTGACCGAGACCATCCTCTTCTGCCGGGCGCTCAGGGAGCGGGGCTTGACGGTGACGCCGGCCGAGGTGATCGATGCGGTCACGGCGCTCGACCTGATCGATCTGGACGACCGGCGGGAGACCCACTTGAGTTTG
>DATEFT010000586.1:0-7401 GCA_035280505.1 Blastocatellia bacterium
GATAGGCCAGATAGCGCGGCGACTGTCTCTTCCCGGTCCGTAGATCCTCCGGTGTGTAGACGGCAAACTCAATCAGGGCGCAGCCGGCGGGTAGAGCCGCCTGAACGGCGGCGATCGTAGCCGGCTGCAACTGCTGGCCAAATTCACGGCTACGGGAGCTCAACTCCGACTCCAATCTCTCGGACGTCTCTTCCAGCGCGGCGAGTTGCGTCCGGTAGGCCTCGGGGTTGTCCGGACCGGGAGCTTTGAGGATCAACCCGGCCAACTGCGAGCGAGTTTCGGCCAGTCGATCGAAGAGCTGTTGATCCTCGGAAGCGGCGCGGCGTCGCAAGGCCGCCACCGTATCGGTCACGGCATCCAGCCCGCGCCCCTTCCGCCGCAGGAGCGTGGTGAAGGCCAGTTCGAGAGCTTGCGGGTTGTCAGGAGCCGCCCGGTCGTGGAGCGTCAGCGTGTAATCGGTCTCTTTCGAGAAGAGGGCGAGATAACGGAGTTTCTGGCGTTCGGAGCCGACGGCGAGGTTCAGCACGAGGTGGTGCTCACTCACGGCATTGGCGCGCGACTGGATGGAGATGGCCTGAGCCAGGTCGCCCTCCGCCGCATAGACCCGGGCCAGGCTGCCGAGGTACACCGCAACCTGTGGGTGTTGCGGCCCGCCCGCTCGCTCCTGGATCTCCAGCGCCCGCCGCAACAGGGGCCTGGCTTTGGCATACTCGCCGCTATCGCGATAGATATTCCCCAAAACGTTGAGAGTCCAGGCGGTCTCCGGATGTTCCGAACCGAACGCGCGCTCCTTGATGACCAGCGCTCGTCGCGCCATCTGCTCCGCTTTCGCATTATCGCCATGCTCATCATGAAACATGGCCAGATTGTTGAGGGAAACGGCGACCTCCGGGTGATCCGGCCCCAGGACCTTCTCCCGGATCTCCAGCGCTCGTTGCAACGACTGCCGGGCCTCCGACTCCCGGTCCTCGGCCAGATAGCAGGAGGCCAGCATATCGAGAGAGGCGGCGACATCCGGGTGTTCCGGCCCGAGCAACTTCTCCCGGATGGCCAGCGCCCGTCGATGGAGCGGTTCAGCCCTCGCCAGATCACCCTTCTCATCGTAGACGAGGCCCAGATTGTAGGCAGTATCGGCGACCAGGATATGTTCGGCTCCCAACGCCTTCTCGCGGATGTTCAGCGCCCGCTGATAGGCCGATTCGGCTCTCACATAGTCGCCCAGTACATCATAGACACTGCCCAGATTATGAAGCGATTGAGCGACCAGTAGAGGCTCCGCCCCCGGCGCCCGCTCCCGGATGGTCAGCGCCCGTCGATGGAATCGCTCGGCCTCCGGATACTTGCCATAAAGATAGTAGAAGTTGCCCAGGTTGTTGAGCAGGTTGGAGACCTGCAGATGATCCGGCCCCAGCACCTTCTCCAGAACGGTCAGCGCCCTCAGAAACAGCGGCGCGGCCTTTGCATACTCGCCTTTTTGGCTGTAGATGATGGCGAGGCCGTTGACGGAGTTGGCCACCAGCCGGTGATCCGGCCCCAACACCCGTTCGCGAATCTGCAGCGAACGCTCCACGAGCGGGAGCGCTTGATCGTACTTCGCTTCCCGCCGCAGCTTGAGATGCTCCTCATACAGCCTTAACGCCTCGTTCAAGGCGGTCTCGTCCGCCGTTGCCGCGCGCGGCGTGGCGAGGCGAATCTCGTACCGCCCGGGCGCGGCGTCCTTTTGTTTGGATTGCACGACCAGTTGACGGGGTCCGGCGGCCTCCGCCACCCATTCCACGACCTCCGTCCCCTGATTCCGGATCTCGGAATCGAACTCCGCGCTCTCCTTGCCGCCCAACCCCGACAGCCGCGCCATCACGTCGATTCCGCGCTGCTCGATGGTGATCTTCACATATTGACCGGCCTCCAGCATGAATTGATATAGATGAGATTGGCCTCCGGCCAGCTCCCGCTCGATCGGTCTGTCCGGTTCAAGCGGAACCTCTTGCTGACCGCGAATCCGGGCGGGCTGGAGCACGATCAACAACGCCAGACAGCAGTAAACGATTCGGAAGCGATTTCCATTTCGATTCGATCCTGGTGACAGTGGCTGAGCCATTCCGATACCTCCGTCAATACTTAAAATAAGTCTCCGGCAATACTCAGTTGAAACCGCAAAACACGCAAAATACTCGAAAACTGGTCGATTCCGGGTATTTTGCGTGTTCCGCGGTTTGAATCTCAAATTTCAAATGGCCTAAGCGTCCAGAGTACTAGGGAATTGCGAGATTTAGAAGACCAGTTTCAACGCGAACTGAAGCTGTCGCGAGTCGAGGCGCGTCCCGGTGATCACGCCGTAGGTCGGCGTCCGCAAGGTATTGCCCGGCGGGTTCCAGATCGGATGATTGGGGAGATTGAAGGCCTCGGCGCGAAACTCCAGATACTTCGCCTCGGTCAAACGGAACTTCTTGTTGAGTGAGGCGTCGAGGCTGATAATACCGGGGCCGATGACCGAATTGCGCGCGGTGTTTCCATAGCGGAACTCCGGACCTCCCGGCGAACGGTCCAGATAGGCGTCGGTATTGAAGAATCGCGTGCGCGTCTGCTCGCCGCGGGGCAGATTCGGATCGGCGCCCGTCGAATCGGGGTAACACGAACCGCCGCCGTTCTGGATGTTGCCCGGACCGCAATAGACCGTGAACGGAAAGCCGTCCTGCAAGGTCAGAATCCCGCCGAGTTGCCAGCCCCCGAACACCAGGTCCGCCGCGCGACCACCCTTCCCCAGGAACCGCCGGCCTTTACCCACCGGCAGCTCCCATAACCATGAGGCCGTCAGGCGCCGCCGGAAGTCGAAGGTCGAAAGGCCGCGCTCGCGCGCCAGGTCGTAGTTGTTGGCCGGGGTCAGGCTATCGCCGTCCGTCGTGCGGATGCCGCTGCCATTATCGATGGATTTGCTCCACGAGAACGAACCGAGAAACGTCAGACCGGCGGCCAGGCGCTGTTGTGCTTTCAAGTAGAGCGCGTGATAGCTCGAATGGCTCGGCGCATTCATGACCTGGAAGCTGCCGAATTTGGGAAAGGGACGGGCGTTGTTGGGATCCGATTGTGCGCTGGGCTCCGGATTGTTGTAACTCTGCAAGCGGCGCAGGTGGATCCCGGCGCTTCCGAAATAGGTCGCTTCGAGGCTCAGGTTCTGAGTCAATTGACGCTGCAAACCGAAGGACCACTGTGCGACATAGCTCGACGGCTCGTCGAACTGGTTGATCAGAATGAAGGTCGGCGCGCCCGTGCGCGCGAAGGGCCGATCATAGCTCAGGTTCGGGCGGAAGCTCTCGGCCGGCTCGTTACGCCGGATGGTGAAGGGAGCGTTACGCACGATGTCGAACGTCGCATTGCCGATGTCGCGAACGTAGTAGATTCCGGCGCCCGTTCTCAGAACCGTCTTCGAGTCGAGCTGATAGGCCAGCCCCAGTCGGGGCGCGAAATCGTTCAAGTCATTCCGGTAGGCCCGGCTGCCGAAGCGGCCGTCCCGCACATACTGGACGGTCGGGTTCAGGCGAAAGGCCGGATCGCCCTCGTAGGGATCGCCCTGGCCCGCTCGCACATAGACCGGCTCCATCGAATTGTCCCAGCGGAAATCGATATTGACGATGGAGTCGAATTTGTCGCGGAACGGCTGGTCGTTCTCCCAGCGCAGGCCGTAGTTGAGCGTCAGTTTGGGCGTGAGCTTCCAATTATCCTGCACGTAGAGCGCGAAGTAGTTGGACCGGAAATTGGCGATGGGCGCGCCGATCTGCGCCTCGGAGTTGTTGAAATGTCCGAGCAGAAAGTCGGCGACCGCCGAACCGCCGCGCCGGCGGAGCGTCTCCTGCGGGTCCTCGCCGGGCACCGGCACCACCAGCGGGTTCTGCGTGTAGCGCCCGTCGAAAGTGAAGCGCCCGCGCGTCACCACGCCGCCGATCTGGTTGTAACGCACCCGCCGCACCTCGCCGCCGAACTTGGCCGAGTGTGTGCCGGCCGTCCACGAAAAGTTGTCGACGAACTGAATCGTCGTGTCGTAGTTGATGAACGGCGCATCGCTCTCTTCACCGAAGTTGTTGAGGCCGGCGATCGTCAGGTTGGGCACGCCCCAGTACAACGGATTGTCGGTCGGCAGATTGATCCCCAGCTCCTGGACCACGTTCTGGACGCCGGCCCGTGGAGAGAGATGGCCGTTCTGCAATCTCGATAGTCCCAGGCGGGCGTCGTTGACTTTGTTGGCCCCGAAGATTCGCGTGTTGGCGAGCACGCCCTGGCCGACGGTGGTCGCGGTGTTGATCCCCTGATCGGGAAACGGATATGGATCGTAGCCGAGTTCGTGCGAGATGCTGTGACGAAAGAACCAGGACGACTTCTGGCTCTCGTTGAAATCGAGGCGATACGTATACTGGTCGGCGTCGACCCGGCGGCTCTCGTCGTTGAGGTAGTTGCCGAGGCGGACCTGCTGCTGCGCGAACGGGAAGAAGGCGAGCAGTTTGCGCGAGACCGGATTGATGCGGTTGTCCGGGATGCGGTTGTCCGGGAACGGCGTCGGCGCTCGGATGACTTTGCCGTCGGCGTCGAAGACGCGAGTGTCCGGGTCGTAGATGGTCACGCCGCTCTGAGAGAAATTGCCGTTGCGCTCGGCGGTCAGCGGCACGTTGATCAACTGCGTCAACGCCTTGCGCTCGCGCAGGCCTTCCCAATTGAAGAGGAAGAAGAGCCGATCCCGCCCCTGGTAGAGTTTCGGCAGCATGACCGGGCCGCCGACCGTCAGACCGTATTGATTACGCTTGAAGGGTGGAATGGGGGCGGGCGCGGGCTTGTCGAAAAAATTCTTGGCGTCGAGCGCCGAGTTCCGCAGAAACTCGAAGGCCGAGCCATGCAATCGATTCGTCCCGGACTTGGTCGAGACGTTGATCTGCGCAATCGCCCGCCCGTACTCGGCTTCGAAGAGCCCCGACTCAACCTTGAACTCCTGAATCGCATCGATCGAGGGCAGCAGCATGTAGCTGTTGAAATTGAGGTCGGTATTCTCGACCCCGTCCAGCGAATAATGATTGTAATGGATTCGCTGGCCCGCGACGTTGAGCGCGAAGGTGTTGCGTTGACCGCCCATGCGCTGTTTGCCCTGAGTTGAAGACGGACCGTTGGTCGTCGCGCCGGGAATGAGCGAGGTCAACTGCAGATAGTTGCGTCCGTTGAGCGGCAACTCGACGACGCTGCGGTTTTCGATCACGGTGCCGATCGACGCGTTCTCCCGCTGCAAGAGCGGCGCGCCGCCTTCAACCTCGACGATGCTGCTCACCTCTCCGACTTCCAGCGCCAGGTCGATTCGATTGGCGCTGCCGACCAGCAGTTCGAGGTTCTTGCGCTCGATGGTGCGAAAGCCGGCCTTCTCGGCTCGCAGCGTATAGATTCCCGGCGGCAAAGCCGGAAAAGCATAGAGTCCCGCGTCGTTGGTTTGCGCCTCGCGCACCGCATTCGTGGCGAGATTGATCAAAGCGATCCTGACCCCGGCCACCACCGATCCGGTCGCGTCTGAAGCCACTCCGCTGATCTCGCCCGACGGAGTCTGCGCGCTGAGCGAAACCGATAAAACGCAGAGAAAGAACAGCACCACTCCACCACGTAACGACTTCATAGGCGCCTCCCGTGAAAGTTAAGATTTCTGACCGCGAAAGACGCGGTACACGCGAGTTGAAAAAATCGATTTTACAGAAGATCCCAGGGCTGACGTGCGGCTCGACTCAACAATTTCGAGGCTTGCGGATCTCCCACAAAATCCTCGAGGGTCGCATCCCAGGTCAGTTTTCTTCCCACTTTATAGGCGATGTTGCCCAGGTGCGGCACCGTCGTCGAACGATGGCCGATCTCGACCTCGGCGAGCGGCGATCGACGCGAGCGCACGCATTCGATGAAGTTGGCGGTGTGCAGGGCGGTCGCGTCCTGCGCCTGGACCCGCTTCGCCTCCATCCGGTAGGCATCGACGGGCTGGCTGCGCTCGCGGCGGGTCTGTGCCGATTTCAACGGCTCGGGATAGATCTCGAATCCGATCCGATCGCAGAAGAGCGCGCCGTTCGTGCCGTAGTAGGCCTCGCCGTGCGGACGATCGACGTCGAGGCGCATCCCGTAATAGTTCATGCCGGGCGTGCGCCCGCCCAGGCCATGGGCGTTCAGGTTACAGGCCTCGTAGCTCAGGATGAAACCGTCGTACTCATAGGTCACCTGTAACACATCCGGCATCTCGCCGTTGTCTTTGAGGGAGAAGCGCCCGCCGGAGGCCGAGACCGTCTTGGGAGCCGTGACCCGCATCACCTGCTGCACGGTGTCGAAGCGGTGCGTGCCGAAATCGGTGATGGTCCCGCCCGCGTAGTCCCAGAACCAGCGGAAAGTGCTCAGGAACCGGCTGCGATTGAACGGCACCTTCGGCGCCGGACCGAGATACATCTCCCAATCCAGCCCCGCGGGCACGGGCGTATCGGGCACGCGGCCGATCCCGTTGGGCGTCAGGTTGCTGTAGTTCCAAACCCGCACGAAGCGGACCTCGCCGAGTTCGCCCGATTGGACGATTCGTTCGACTTCGCGGTAATGCGGGGCGGAACGCTGTTGCAGGCCGGTCTGCACGATGCGGTGGTGCCGCCGGGCGGCGTTGACCATGGCCCGCCCCTCGCGGACGTTGTGCGCCAGCGGTTTCTCGACATAGACGTCCTTCCCCGCCTGGCAGGCCAGGACCGTAATCAGCGCATGCCAGTGATCGGGCGTGGCGATGTGGACGGCATCCACCTCTTTCTGTTCAAGCAGCTTTCTGAAATCGCCGAAGGCCCGCGCGCCCGCGCCCGCCCACTCGCGGGCCTGGTCGGCGTTGGTCTCATAGACATCGCAGACCAGGCCGTACTCGACACCCGGCACCTTGCGCATCGACTCCGCGACATCCATCCCGCGCCCGCCGCAACCGATCAGACCGAGGCGGATGCGGTCGTTGGCCCCCAGGATGCGCCGGGCCGAAGCGGCGGTGATCGCCAGGGACGCCGCGCCCTGTAGAGATTGCGCGATAAACTGACGTCGTTTCATAAATATACCTCGGAGAGAAGATTGGGAGGAGAGACTAACATCTATTGAAAGACCGCGAAACACGCGAACCGGCGAAAAGTGGTGAAGTTCGCGTGTTTCGCGGATTTCGCGGTCTGAAGGCTGCGGGCTCGATCAGAACCGATAGCGCAGCGTGAACTGAATCTGGCGCGGGTTGGTCCGCTGCGAGGTGATCCGGCCGAAGTTGGAGTTATTCATACTCCCCTCCGGGCTTCCGAAGTTGACCGTGTTGGGGACGTTGAAGAACTCGGTCTTGAACTCCAACGCGTGCCCTTCGCGAATCTTGAACTTCTTCTCCAGGGCCATATCGAT
>DATEFT010000587.1:0-5374 GCA_035280505.1 Blastocatellia bacterium
GTGCTCTCCTAATACCCTGTAACCGAAATTCTTCGGTCTTTTATTGCTTCAACCGCGGAAGAGGCGAAATCGGCTAAATCGAGCGGGTTTCGCGGATGGTGTGTGTTTCGCGGATGGAAGCCTAAATCTCAAGAACTTAACTTCCAAAGTACCAGGACATCATCTCCTACTACCAGCAACCGGAGACCTATTCTTATGTCTGAGAGACTGACGCCGCTGAGCCGGCGAGAATTTACCGTTTGGGGCCTGGCCGCCACAGCTTGGTGGCCGGGGGGCGAGTCGGCGGGCGATGAGGCCCGGGTCGTCGAGCAGATCGAGCAGCGATTGATTGCCGCGATCTCCGCCGTTGACCTGGCCACTTATGACCGGCTGGTTGCCGACGATTATGTTGCGGTTCAGGCATCCGGTGTGGAATTGACCAAGGCCGAAGTCATGACCTCCTATCGCTCCGGCGCGCGGCGTTACCGGGATCTGCGGATCAGCGAGGTCAAGACCCGTCTCTATGGTGAGACCGCGATCGTGGCGGCACGCTCGTCCGGGTTCCGGCTCGAAGGCGATCGCGAGGTTCCGAACAACGTCAGATATCTTCGCGTCTACGTCAGGCGGCAGGGGCAATGGCGGGCGGTCGCGCAGATGGCGGCGCCGATTCCCCCCGCGTGATCGGTTAGAGGGAGAGGACACATGAGAAGAACTTCGAACGGACCGAGTCTGTGGAGGCTGGTTCTGATGGTCTCAACGATCGTTACTCCGACCCTGGCCCAGATTGCGACGACCGGACAACTGGTCGGCACCGTCCAGGATCAGTCCGGCGCCGTCATTCCGAGCGTCGAATTGAGGTTGCAGAACGATGACACCAGGGCCGTCCAGACGGTGACGGCGAGCGCGGACGGGGGATTTGTCTTTCCGACCCTGACGCCGGGGAGTTATACCCTGATCGCCACGAAGCCGGGATTTGAGACGATGGTCTACAAGGGGTTGATCGTCAACGCGGCGCGGACCTCCAACCAGACGGTGGTTCTGAAGGTGGGGGTCGTCAGCCAGACCGTGGAGGTGCAGGGCGAAGCCCAGGCGTTGAACACGACGGCCACCACCATCTCGGGGACGGTCGATCAGAAGTATCTGCAGGACCTGCCGCTGCCCGGCCGGGACACGCTCCCCTTTGCGTTGCTGCTGACCGGCGCTCAGCAAGGGGTCACCTCGCGCGACAGCACCTTTAACGGATTGCCCGGCGGTTCGATCAACATCACCCTCAACGGCATCGCGAACAACGCCCAGCGTTTCAAGAGCGGCGGCACCAGCTTCTTCGCCTTCGTCGCTCCGCGGTTGGAATCGGTGCAGGAGGTCACCGTCTCCACCTCCAATCTCGGGGCCAACAGCACGGGGCAGGGCGCCGTCCAGATCCAGTTCGTCACCAAGTCCGGGACGAACGCCTTTCACGGCGAGGTCTTCTGGCAGCACGAAAACTCGGCGCTCAACGCCAACAACTGGTTCAACAATGCCCGCGGGATCCGGCGCCCGGTCTTCATTCGCAACGATCAGGGCGGCAGTTTCGGCGGGCCGATCATCAAGAACAAACTCTTCTTCTTTGCGAGTTATGCAATCGTCAAGACTCCCCAATCGGCGAGTTTCGAGACCCGCGTTCTGACGCCGGCCGCTCAGGCCGGGATCTTCACCTACGTCGGAAGCGACCGGGTCACACGCAGCGGCAACCTGCTCGAGATTGCCGGGCAGAACGGCCTCCCGAGCGCCGTCAACCCGATCATCGCCGCGCAGCTCCGGAAGATTCAATCGTCGATTTCGGCGGGAGCGGTCTCGTCGTTCGATCCGATTCGGAACCGGCTGCGGTGGGTGGCTCCGTCTCCCACCACCAACGAATTCCCCACCGCGCGCATCGATTACCAGGTGAGGGAGAATCTGCGGGTGAGCGTCTCGGACACCTGGAGCCGGTCGGTCAACGGCCGAGGCTTTCGCGGCACGGTGCTGCCCGGCGTCTTCACCGAAGAGCAGTCGGTCGGGCAGGTCGCCAATCCCTACATCGCCAACGCGAGCGTCACCTGGACGCTGCGCCCGAGCATGGTCAATGAGTTCAATTTCGGCATCCAGAGCAATCAGGAGACGTTCAACATCGGATACGACCAGCGCCTCTATCAGCCCCGGCTGCTGGAGTTCCCGCTCGACCTGCCGAGCGGACTGGAGGCGCGAAACGGCCTGGGGTTCGGGACCACGTTCCAACCCCGGAACAACCCGGTCTACAACCTGGCGGACAACTTCTACTATCAGCGCGGCAGCCATTCGTTCGGTTTCGGCGGCAACTACATCCGCTCCAGCGTGCATCAGGGCACGCTCGGCGATGCCGGAACGCCGCGGTTCTCGTTCGCGGTCGTGAGCAACGATCCGGCCGCTCGCATCTTCGACGGTCTGACGGCCATCACGCCCGAGGCGCGCAACGACGCGCTGGCTCTCTATGCGCTGTTGACGGGTCGAATCTCGAACGTCGCCGTCGCCCGCAATGTGGATGAGCAGACCCATCAGTATGCCGACGGTCAACCCGTCACCATTCGGGAGCGGCAGACCTCTTTCGGCCTCTACTTTCAGGACTCCTGGCGCGTGAATCGTTCGTTGACGCTCAACTACGGCCTGCGCTGGGATTTCCAGGGCGACAACTTCAACACCAACGACATCTATACGAGTCCGACGCTGGCGGATCTCTTCGGGCCCTCGGGTCTCCTCAACGGCAGCGACAATTCACCCAATCTCTTCAATCCGGGTTCGGTGGCGGGAATCACGGCTCCCAACATCTATCAGCGTTCGCATGCCTACGGCCGGGACTTCGCCAATCCGGCGCCGCATCTCGGAATCGCCTGGAATCCAGGTTTTCAACACGGGGTTCTGGGGCGAGCGTTCGGTGATCGCCGAACGGTCTTTCGCGGAGGCTATTCGATCAACTACTACTCCGAGGGGCTGCTCAACTTCACGAACAGCGCGGGCAACAATCCGGGGCTGCGGCAATCCGGCAATCTCGTGCCCGGCGTCGACTTCGTCGCCGGCACTTTAAACCTGGGCGATCCGCTGCCCGCCTTCCGCCTCTTCCCCGGCAGCTTCGGCGCTCCGGTGGCGCTCTCGAACTTCGCCTTCACCAATACCGCCGTCTCCACGATCGATCCGAACCTCCGCGCGCCGTACGTGCAGACCTGGTCGGCCAGTATTCAGCGGGAAGTGGGGACCGGGAGCGTCTTCGAAGTCCGGTACGTGGGGAACCGCGGGATGAGATTGTGGCATCGATACAACGTCAACGAGATGAATATCTTCGAGAATGGGTTTCTGTCGCAATTCACCGCGGGGCAGAGAAACCTCGCGATCTGCCAGGCCAACGCGGCGGCGTGCCAGGCCGCCCAGGCCGCCGCCAACCCCGCCGGTCTCCTGACCGCCAACAACTTCGGCAATTGGGGGCTGCCGGGCCAAACGCCGGTCCCGATCTTCGAGACGGCTTTCGCGGGCCTGTCTCCCGCGCAGGGATTCGGCAACGCCAACTTTGTCAGTCTGCTGAATACGGGGCAGGCGGGAGCGATGGCCAACAACTTCGCCTCGACCTCGGACTACTTCTGCCGCCTGGCGGGCAACGGATTCGGCCCCTGCGCTCGCCTCGGGTTCAATACTCCCGGTCAGTATCCGATCAACCTGTTTCGGCTCAATCCATTTCTGGACACGGCCAACGTGCTGAGCGACAACTCCTCGTCCAACTACCATGCGTTTCAGCTCGAGTTTCGCCAGCGCTTCTCGCGCGGCCTGACGCTGAACCTGAACTATGCCTTCGCGCGCGCCCTCAATGACCGGTATAACAAGAACGTGGACAATACCGGCAATTTCGCCACGCTGCGGAATCGGCGGTTGGATTACGGGCCTTCGACCTTCGATCTCCGGCACGTCTTCCAGGCATTCGGCACCTATGAGCTGCCGGTCGGGGCCCGGCGTAGATTCCGGGTGAAGAATCCGATCCTCGACGGCGTGGTCGGCGGTTGGACCGTCGGCACCATCGTTCGCGTCCAGTCCGGTCTTCCGTTCAAATTGAGTAGCGGGCGCCTGACCGTCAACCAGTCGGACGCGGGTGTCATCCTGAACGGAGTCACGACCTCCGATCTGCAGAAACGGGTCGGAGTCTTCAGACCCTCGGGACCGGATATCTTCTTCATCGATCCGAAGCTGATCGGCAGCGACGGGCGGGCCAGCAACTCGGTTCTCGCTCCGCCGACTGCTGCCGGCCAGTTCGGCACGTTCGTCTATCTGTACGGTCCGAAATTTGCGACTGCCGATCTCTCGCTGGCCAAGGCCGTGCCGTTGATCAAGGAGCGGGTGCGGATGGAGATTCGGGCCGAACTGGTCAATGCTTTCAACCATCCGATCTTCGAAGTGCCGACCGGCGGAACGTTCGGAGTCAATCCGGTCAGTATCACGGCCACCAGCTTCGGCCGGACGACGGCCACGACGACTCTTCCCAGGCAGGTGCAGTTCAGATTCCGATTCACTTTTTGAACGAGATCGATGGATCGACCGCGAAAGACGCGAAAGACGCGGGATTGCCGCCTTTCGCGTCTTTCGTGTGTTCGCCGGTCTGTTTGCCGACCGACCGAATCAATTAATTCCGCATCTTCCGCGTATTTCGCCGTTCGGGATCATAACATCGGGTAAGATACGGCCTCTGGGGCGGCAATCGAAGCGAATTGACCGTGGGGTTGGGCTTGGTGTGCGCGTAGAGTAAAGAGATCGGGTCTTTAACCATTGCTAATTAATAGGAGATAAAAATGGCGGAAGATACTTCACACGCGGAAATGCCATATCGGGAGCTTGGAAGCACCGGAGAGCAGGTCTCGGCGATCGGGATCGGCGGCTGGCACCTCGGGTTGCCAGGGGTCGATGAACAACTCAGCATCCGGATCGTCCGGACGGCGATCGATCGCGGCATCAACTTCATGGACAACTGCTGGGATTATCACGACGGGACGAGCGAAATTCGCATGGGGAACGCTCTCCGCGACGGCTATCGGGAGAAGGTCTTTCTGATGTCGAAGATCGATGGGCGCTCGAAGGAGGAGGCGGCGAAGCAGCTCGACGAGTCGCTCCGCCGGTTGCAGGTCGATTGCATCGATCTGGTTCAGCATCACGAGATCAACCGGTTCGAAGATCCGCATCGCGTCTTCGATCCGGAAGGCGCCAATGCGGCGCTGGTGGAGGCTCAGGCCGCCGGCAAGCTGCGATACATCGGATTTACGGGACATAAAGATCCGCACATTCATTCGTATATGCTGGCCGTGGCGGCGGAGGAGGGCTTCAAGTTCGATGCGGTTCAGATGCCGCTCAACGTCATGGACGCGCATTA
>DATEFT010000588.1:0-11007 GCA_035280505.1 Blastocatellia bacterium
CCGGTCGAATCGGTCAACAGTTTGACCGTGCGCGGGAAGTTGGTCGTCGTCAGCATCGCGCGGAGCCGATCCGAGTCGGCCGCGGTCGCCGGCTGAGATTGCAGGTAGTCGAGCAACGACGTCTGTCCAGCGGTCGGTTGAAAGATCGCCGGCGAGCGCAGCAGATTGACGAATGCCGTCTCCTGCTGGTGGAAACTCTCGGCGGCGGCGAAGTAGAAAGTCTGGTCGCGCTTGATCGGCCCGCCCAGCGAGCCGCCGAACTGCTGGCGATTGAAGGGCGACTTTCCGGCCGGGTTGAAGTCGAAGACGTTGCGCGAATCGAAGCGTTGATTGCGAAAGAGCCCGAACCCGCTGCCGTGCAGACTATTGGCGCCGGACCTGGTGACGGTGTTGATCACGCCGCCCGTAACCGTGCCGAATTCGGCATTGAAACTGTTGCGCAGCACCTGGAACTCCTGGACCGCCTCCTGACTGGCCACGTAGATCGGACCGCCCGATCCGCTGAGCGTGGCCCCGCCATCCACCGCGATGTAGTTGCCGCGCCCGTTATTGCCTCCGAACGAGAGCCCGGATTGCGGCGTCTGCGCCAGACGGAAATCCGAAGAGTCGGCGATATTGTCCGAATCGCTCACGCCCGGCGTGAGCAGCGCGTAATCGAGATAGTTGCGGCGGCTGATGGGCAGGTTTTGAATTTGGCCCGCTTCGACGACCGAAGATTGCTGGGTCCGGCTAACTTCGATGACCTCGCTGCCGGCGGCGATCTCGACCTTCTCCTGAACGGATCCGGTGGCGAGCCGGATCGTGACATTGGCCTGCTGGCCGACCGTCAACTCGACTCTGATCGTGGTCGGGGAGAAGCCTTTGGCCTCGCCCTGCACGTTATAAATGCCGGGCAGGATTCCTAGAAAAACATAATTGCCCTCGCCATCGGTCGTCGCCGCGCGGGTGGCGCCCTTGCCGGTATCGGCGAGAGTTACCCTGGCGTTCGGCACGACGGCTCCGGCCGGATCCGTGACCTGACCGCGCAAGACCGCCGTGGAACCGGAGGCCTGCGCAAAAATCTGAATGGAGTTAACGATGATGGCTAAGGCGATCAAGACGAGTCTTGTCTGGAGTTTCATAGTAAAGTCTTTCTGATAATGGCCTCCGGCCCGGAACTCCGGATCGGGAGCCGTTGATGCTCAATGACTGTCAGCGCTTACAATTCTTACTCCGGGGTCGAGCCGAAACATGTCGCGGATTTTTTAACCTTTTGAAATGAGTACTTTGCTCACAAAATTGGTTTACAAACCGCTAACCACGCGAAAGATTGATGTTTAGCAGGTTTCGCGTAAAAAGTTGGTGAACAGAATGAGGAGGTAAGTTCGGCGGAGGTGAATTGCCGAAAGTGATCGCGAGTCACAATCGACCTCAGAGCGAGAGAGCCGGTCATGGTCGAGCCGCGTTAATCGACGACGTTTATGGGACGTCACGCGAACTCGAGTTGGCCGCGCTCTTCTGACTTGAAGAAGAGCGCCCGCCACATCGACTTCAGCCTGTTGAACCTGCCGACATCCTTTCGGTCTCTATTTTGCTCCACTCGGCGGACGACAACGGCGAGTGGAGCCCGTGCTCTGTCGAATGTCAACATCGAAGGAGAAGATATTAGCCGGAGCCAATTCGGAAGGGCGCCCGACCCGGCGCGCCCCCGATAAATGGTGGGGGAGCAATTAAAATTCCTATTGACTGTAAAAATTGTAATCAAAGCGGTTGATCGGAGAACCGATTCATTTTATCTTCTTCTTACCAATCAAACCCCGGCACATATAGCAGTAACTTGTGGTCGTAACCTAAATCGTAAGTATCGAGTCCAGTACGTTATTTGAGACTGGCCTGTTTGGTTAATCGCCATCCAAGTCATTCCTATCGCCTTGGCGATTGACCCCTCACATAGCCTACATATCGATCAGGAGTCGAAAAAATGAGACGAATAACGATTTATCTGGCTTTGGTAGTCTTCGCGCTCTTGCTGGCCGGCACCAGCGCCCTGATGCAGGGCAGCCTTCGCCCACAGTTCAGCAGCAGCGACGATCTTCCCCAACAAGTCAACCTGCCCGATACTTTCCCCACCGGCTATCTCAATCAGAGTCGGACGCATAAGCTGATCATCAAAGATGAAGACTCGGGCGTCTACAACGAATTGGTCAGAGCCAAGGCGATTCGTGAAGAGATCAACTATAACAGCTTCAAGCTGGTGGTCATCGACGAAGAGGCCCTCGGCGGACGTGAAGCGCTGCAGAAGCTGCAGATCACCCCGAACGACGAACAGAATTTGATCTCTTTCAATGAATATCTGCTCGATACGAGCAAGCCGCAGCCTCTCTCCGCCCAACTGCCGGCCGAACTGCGCCAGACGCGGATGGCCGATGCCCGGAGTCAGGGTTTCGCTCCGGGGAGCGGACTCTATATCGTGCAATTCGTGGGGCCGATTCAGGATGCCTGGCTGGAGAAGCTCAAGAGCACGGGGGCGGAGATCATCGCGTATGTCCCGAACAACGCCTATATCGTCCGAACCGATCGCCGGGCGGCCTTCGGCGTGTGGCAGATGAAAGACCTGAATCCGTTCGTGCAATGGGTCGGCGACTATGAGCCGGCCTATCGCCTCTCGCCGGAATTACGGTCTCTGCGCGCCTCGGGCAAGCAGCCGTTCGTCAAAGTCACGCTCCAGGTGCTGGATAGCATCGACGGTGAGCTGACGATCGAGAACCTGAAACGCTACTCACAGCAATTCTTCGATGAGCAGGAGGTGATGGGCTATCGTAACGTTACCGTCACCGTTCCGGTCTCTCAATTGACCGAGTTGGCGAACAACGATAGCGTCTTCGGCCTCGAATTGGCGCCGGAGCGCCGGCGTCTGGATGAAGCACAGGGCCAGATCGTGGCCGGTAATCTGACGGGCACCGCGCCCACCGGCCCCGGGTACCTGGCCTGGCTCGCCAGCAAGGGCTTCACCAGTTCGCAGTTCACCACTTTCGCGGTCAACGTCGTGGATGACGCCGCGACACTGACGGGTCACCCGGACGTGCCGAACGCCCGCATCGTCTTTCAGACCAACCCGACCAGCCAGACCGGCGCCCAGGGCGGGCACGGCTTCCTGAACGCCCATATCGTCGGCGGGTTCAACAACGGGACGGGCGCGGCGCTCGAAGACTCGCGGGGTTTCAATTACGGCCTGGGCATCGCGCCGTTCGCGCGGCTCGGGGTCACGGCGATCTTCGGCAACGGCACCTTCAACCCGCCCGCGTATGAATCGACCGCCTACGGGCTGGGCGCGCGAATCTCATCCAATTCCTGGGGCGAGGTTTCGGTCTTCCGTTACAATACGACCGCTCAGTCCTTCGATCGCATCGTGCGCGACGCGCGGACCGCGACAGCCGGAAATCAGCAATACGTCGTGGTCTTCGCCGCGGGTAACGACGGGTCGGCCGCCAATACCATCGGTTCGCCCGGCACCGCCAAGAACGTGATCTCGGTCGGAGCGAGCGAGAACGTTCGTCAGACCGGCACCGATGGTTGCGGCATCGCCAACACCGGCGCCAACAGCGCCAACGACATCATCAGCTTTTCGAGCCGGGGCCCGGTCAACTCGGCCGGCGGCGACGGACGCATCAAACCGGACATCGTGGCGCCGGGCACCCACGTCGAGGCGGGCATTCCTCAAACGAACTATGACGGCAGCAGCGTCTGCAATCAGTTCTTCCCGGCGGGCCAGAGGCTCTACGGCTGGTCGAGCGGCACGTCTCATTCGACTCCGGCCGTCGCCGGTGGAGCGGCGCTGGTCTACCAGGATTTCCTCAACAAAGGGCTCACAGCCCCGTCACCGGCCATGGTCAAGGCGACGCTCATGAACTCCGCGACCTATATGACCGGCACGGGCGCCGGCGGGAACCTGCCGTCGAACAGTCAGGGCATGGGACGCATGAATCTGGGGCGCGCTTTTGACAGCGTCTCGCGCATTCGTGTGGACCAGACCCAGATCTTCGGAACCACCGGACAGACCTTCCAGGTGACCGGGTCGGTGTCGACCACTACGCAACCGTTCCGCGTCACCCTGGCCTGGACCGACGCCCCCGGTTCCACCACCGGGGCGCCCTGGGTCAACAACCTCGATCTCCAAGTCACGATCGGCGGTCAGACCTATCGGGGCAATGTCTTTTCGGGAGCCAATTCAACGACCGGAGGCACCGCCGACATCAGAAATAACGCCGAGTCGGTCTTTCTGCCGGCCGGAGTCTCGGGCACCTTCACCGTCACGGTCAGAGCGACCAACATCGCCGGCGACGGCGTACCCGGTAATGCCGATCCGACCGACCAGGACTTCGCCCTGGTCATCTACAATGCGACCTCGGGAAGCACCTCTTCGACCTCGCTCAAGGCCACTCCTTCGAGCCTGAAACCCGCGGCCGTTCCGGGCGCCGGTCAGCCGGCCGGGCGGAAGATGGCCCTCAATCACGCCGGTGTCGGAACGCACGAACGGACCCCGGCCGACCTCGCGCGGTCGCAGTCGATCGCTCTTCGCACGGGCTTCCTGCCGGCACGCCGCAGGGAGCACGCTCTGGCGTTGTTCGGAAAGTAGTTTCCTTGAAGTTTCGATTCGAAACCGCGAAACACGCGAAACACGCGAAAGGTATTTGATTCCGCGGATGCCGCGTGTTTCGCGGTTTGCAAACCGATTTTGTGAGCCAGGTCCTTAGCCGTGCCGGGCTCGCTGCTCCTTCAACATGGAATTTAACCAGGCATGATCCAGTTTGGTGATCCAATCCGACATCAGATACATTCGTAATTTATGCGTCGTAATCTGGTCGTCTCCTCGCGCAATCTGTTCATTCAATCGGATCCCCAGATTTTGCCGGAGCTCTCCCAGGGCCTGATCGATCCGCTCGATCAGAATCGTGGCATGCGCATCGTTGATATAGCTGCCGCGGCTGATCGTCGCTTTCAGCTCAGCCAGCTTGCTCAGCCCCATGATGATCCGATTGGCGATCGCGATATGATCCTCATCGACCGTGGACATCAGATACGGGTCGTCCTCGCTCACTTGCCTGGGCCCTTCAGTTACCGGCAGATGCTCTTCCAGGATTTCGGCGATCTGCGCGTTATAGCTACTCTGTTGGCGATTCGAGACAAACCAACTGAGAGAGACGAAGGCCCCGATAAAAGTCCAACTGACGGTCACGATAAAAACCAGCAGACTGCGAAGTACCAGCATGAACCGGCTATGATTCTGTTTTTGATAGTACTCCTTGAAATCAAAATCGCGGCCGAGGGCCTGAGTAATCAGATCCTTGGGCGCGGCGGCCGGATCTGCGGCCTTCAGGATCTGGCAGGTGGCCCGTTTGGCCAAAGCCGGATCTCCATCCCCGGGCCGGGCCCCATCGAGAATCTCCAGCAGGCTCAGGATATCGACGGACGGAGTGTTCTTACCGGTCACCAGATAAGCGTAGGTGCCGAGAGTCGTCACCTCCCGGTAGACGTCCCCGCTCACGTCATCCGCATATCGCCCCTGGAAGTCGGTCAGTCGAAGGTTGATGTCGTACTTCTGGTTCAAGCTGGTGACCAGTGTCGGATCAATGCCGAAGAGGCCGAAACGATGGTCGTCAACGATCAGTTCGCAAACCGACTTGCACGGGGCTCCCGTAGTCAGGAACAGGACATCGATCCCGCCGTCCTTTAATCGCTGCATCCCGTCATCGACCTCGGAGCTGTAGACCTTCTGAATATCTCCGGACGGAGAGGCTTCCGTGATTCGCCCCTTAATCTGTTCGTTGATATCGCTGAGAATATAGCTGCCGATGATCTGTGTCCCGCTGCCGACCGGCCCCAGATGAATCCTGGCCTGTGAAAAGAACCGCAGAATCGACCGGTCCGTATTGGAAGAGATCCGCGGCCGGTTAAGCTGTGGCTCGTCTTCCTGGTCTGCGTCCTGAACGCCGGAGTTCATTTGGGTGAACTCGCCGAGCCGGGACTTGCGGTAGATGATGTGCATTCTCTCAAGATAGATCGGCGTGACAAAATTTAACTGCTCCCGGATAAAATCGTGCGATTTCAGGATATCGCCCTGGACAATCCCAAAAGACGGCCGCTGAGAAGCGAGCACGTGCCGCGCGTTGGCATAGCCGCCATTGGTGCCCTGATTGATGATCGAGATCCTGGAGCTGTTTCCGGTCGATTTTTGCAAATAGTCGCCGATCTGAAAATAGATCAGGCTCTTATTCCCCGAATAGAAATCATACCGTCGATTGCCGACGTGAAGATAGGGAAAGGCCCGGCCGACCTGCAGATCGGGAACCCGGAAATAGGAGAAGACGCTGAAGTCGGCTCCATAGAAGTCCACCAAATAGTAGTAAGCGGTGATTGAAAATAGCGCGGCCGCCAGTAGCAGCAGGTGTCTGGTGCCCAGCCGCCCCCAGGCTTTCATGGGGTGTTTCGCGATCTCGGTCAAAGTAGTGATCAGGTCATTCATGGCTTTCGTCCATTATCGAATGGGAGGCCCTTGCAATTCATCCTTTTAAGCCTCACCGAGAGAAGTGGCTGAATCTTCCGCCATATTGCCGCTCACTGTTATTTTTACGACCGCAAAAGATGCGAAAGACGCGAAATCGATTAATTTCGCGTCTTTCACGGTTTCGAATCGAAAATCCGACTTTTTAGAAGGTGTATCTCAATCCGAGGATGATCCGGCGATTGCCTCCATTGGTCCCCCACTGATTGAGGAATGATGAGGACGTCACGCGGCCTTCAGGAATGCCGAAGTTGCGAGTGTTGGTCGCATTGTACAAGTCGGCGCGGAACTGCAGAACCTGCCCCTCTTTG
The DNA here is from genome assembly GCA_035280505.1 of Blastocatellia bacterium. Classification (GTDB taxonomy): domain Bacteria; phylum Acidobacteriota; class Blastocatellia; order RBC074; family RBC074; genus JAKEHZ01. The sequence continues at coordinate 6,853 of DATEFT010000588.1, forward strand.
ATCCGCACCCCCTTGAGGAATCCGAGGTCGATATTGTTAATGCCGTCGGCGCGCAGAATGTTGCGGCCGGCGTTGCCCACGCGTTCGCTGGATCCCAGCGTGCGGAAGAGCGCCTTTCCTCCGGCGGCGAGGATTTCGGGAATGGACATCGATGAGAGGTTCAGATCCGTATTGAGATTCGGACGAATCGCGTCGCCGACGAGGCCCGAGATTCCGTCTAAAGCCCCGGTCGGATCCGACCCGTTGAGGACCGTAAAGGGCGCGCCGCTCTGCAAGGTGAAGAAGGCGTTGACCTGCCATCCGCCGAGCAGGTGGCCGATCAGGCCCTTCTGGGCCCGGTGGAAGGGAAACTCGTAGACGACATTGCCCGAGAAACGGTGCGGGCGATCATAGCTCGAACGGGCGCGATCGGCTCGGAGGTTGTACGAATCCTGCGCCACCGCGACTTCCGCTCCCGAGGGATTGAAGATCTCCGACGCCGTATCGATGAACGAGCTGTAGGTGTAGTGCACTCCCGCGCTGAAGTTCCGGCTGAGGCGTTTGTCGAGGCTGACCTGCAGCGAATGGTAGGTTGACGACGCGGCGTTGGCGCGCAACCGGACCGGACCGATCGACGGATTGACCCGTCGATCTCTCACGAAGGGGACGGTCGGATTACCGTCTATCGTCTGAAAGAGACCCGTCCCGCGCGTTCCGACATAGCCCACGCGCAGAATGTAGTTGGGCGCCAGCTCGCGTTGAATCTCCAGACTGGCCGAATCGTAGACCGGCGAATGGAAGTCGTCGGAGACGACGGTGCGCACCAGACTCGACAGATCCAGGGGCGGGTTCTGCAAAGTCGCCCAGGCATTGACGACTCCGTCATTTCTGTCCGCCGGCCTCGGCTCGCCACCGACCAGGATCGGCGTGACGACCCCTTGTGGCGCGATCCTGACGTTCACCGCCGCGACGAAGGGGAAGGAGCTCCAGATGTTGAGAGCGATATTGGTGAACGCATAATCGTTCGTGCGCGAATACCCTCCGCGCAAGACCGTCCGATCTTTCCCGAAGAGCGCCCCCCGGAGCCCGGTCCCGCGAGTGCGAAGATTCCAGTTGAACCCGAAACGCGGCTGAAAGTTGTTCTTGTCGAGTCCGGGGACGGGCGAGAGTTTATAACGCGGATCGTTGCCCGCCGCGGCCAGCACCGGCTCGTTGAGGGCCACCAGGTCTTGAATCGGCTGCCCCGGCAACTCATAGCGCAGACCGAAAGTCAGCGCGAAATTAGGTTTGACCTTCCACTCGTCCTGCGCGAAGAAGAAGGCGTCATACCAATCCAAATGTAAGATCCGCGCCACCCCCGGCAGGTCCTGGTTGATGACCGCTGTATTGGCCACGTCGCTGACGAAACGGTTGAGGTTGGTATAGACGAGACGCCCTCGCACCGACGGCTTGAAGAGCTGGTGCAATTGGCTGCGGTGAAGGTCCGCGCCGAATTTGAACGAATGAGCGCCGGTCGTATATGACAACGTATCCTGCACTTGATAGGTGTTCCTGGCCGCCGATTGCGGCAGATTGATGCCCAGGCCGATCGCCGTGCGGTTGGTCGCCGCGTTAAAGCCGGTCAGGCCCAGCTCCGTCAGCTCGATCGAGGGGATCTCTTCGGATTGCGGATCGAGTGCGATGTTACTCGAATTCGAGCGCAGGAACGCGGCGCGCGCCTCGTTAACGAGCCTCGAGCCGAGCACGCTCGTCAACGAGAGGTTCACCCCCTGGGTGCGCTGGCCGGCGAGCGAAGAGAAGCCGGGCGGGGTGATCTGCGAGTTGATCCCGGCCGTCGTGCTGTCCTGAAAGATGTATCGCCCGCTGAGCGAGTTGTTGGCGGTCAGGCGATGATCGAGGCGAAACGACCATTGCCAATCGTCGAACGTCGAGGGTTGCGATCCGCCGAGCGATCCCAGCGGGACGCTGTAGGTCACACCGTTCAGGTTGAACTGCGCCGGGGTGCAGGCGGGCGAACAGGGCGTCTGCGCCGCCGGCAGAAATCTCAAGAGCGCGGCGACCTGTGGACGATCACCGACCACGCTCTGCAGAACCTGCCTTCCGGCCTCCGTCGGCGCGCCGTTCAGGGTGGTTCCGGTCGCCAACTGGCGGTCGGACCATCGCTGCAAGGAGAAGAAGAAGAAGGTGCGATCCTTGCCGTTGATCAGAGCCGGTCCTCCCTGACCGAAGCGAGGCAGATGAAGCGGGCCGCCAAACGTGCCCCCGATCTGATTCTCGACGCGAAACGGCGCGTTCTTCAGCCCGGCCCCCTTATTGGTGTTGCTGAGCGCATTGAGCGCGTTGTCATTGTGAAACCAGAAGGCCGAGCCGTGATAATTGTTCGAGCCGCTCTTGGTCACCGCATTGAAGACGGCGCTGCCGTTGCGCCCGTATTCGGCCGAGAATTGATTGGTGACGAGACGGATCTCTTGAATCAGGTCGGGATTGTTCAGCGGCACGGTGGCGCCGGCCACGCCGAAATCGTTGTTGTCCTGGCCGTCGATCATGAAGTTATTCGAACGGACGCGCCCGCCGTTCGCCGAGAAGCTGACGCCCGAGGTCGACTCCGCCCCTCCTCCCGCGAAGGTCTGCTGTCCCGAGCCGAGCTGGCTCACCCCCGCCGCCGAGAGCGCAATGTTATAGACGTTACGATTGGTCGCCAGCGGCAGCTCGGAGATCCGCTTCGAGTCGAAACGGACTCCGACCTCGGCGTTGCTCGTATTCAGCAATGAAGCATTCTCCGTCACGTTGACCACTTCGTTGACCGTGGCCGGTTTCATCGAGACATCGATCACCGCATTCTGATTGAGCAGCAACTCGATCCCGGAGTGGATATACCTGGCAAACCCCGCGGCTTCGACCTTCAGCTCGTAGTTACCGGTCGGCAGATTCTGGAACCGATAACGGCCCTCGCTGTCGGTGGCGACACTGCGAACCGTGTTCTGATCCACGTTACGAACCATCACCCTGAGATTGGGCAGAACTCCCTGACGCTCATCAGTGACGACTCCAGAAATAGTACCGCTAGTCTGCGCCGTAACCAGCCACGATCCACCAAGGACCAGCACAAGCGATATTGCAAACCGCCAGAATAATCCCTTCATAGTAGTCTCCCATCTTGGATCCGCTGCTTTTGGGTTGTAATTAAACGTACTTTAACCAGGCAGTTATTCGTTCCACTTGCTAACGCAAACAATATTCCAGATCCGGGACTACTCAAGTCACTCACATAACTTCTATTTATAGTGCAATTAACAAAAAGGCGGGAAGGGCAGGGGCCAGGGAGATTGCATAAAAATCGCATAAATATCCAAATCTTTGGACACCTACCTTCCGGCGCGGAGGGTTACATCGCGGAGATCGATCGATAAACCGCGAAAGCACCCGCGACCGATCGCACATAGCAAATCAACCTGGTCGTCATCCTGATCGCGCTATTTGACGGCGCCGACCGCGCTCAGTTCAGTAATGCTTGGCAGGCAGTTTCACAGACCCAACGGATGCGTCGAAAGCCATAGTGCCCAACGCTGCCGCAACTCAGCGGCGCGCTCCGGAGTCTTTAGGAAGAGGTCTGCCCCACCATCGTCCGGCGCGTAGACTTCACCGGATTCCGGATTCAGTAAAACAACAGAACTTACCCGCCAATCGGCGACGTCACGAAGCAAGACGTCCCAAGCTCGTTCGGACCACTGAATCCGGCAACCGCCAACCACAATATCGCGATCCTCAATGCAACATTCACCAGTAAATGGCCCTCCTTCACCCAGAGTAAAGATCCCTCCCTCACCCGGGCTAACCTCTTTGGCCCAACTGTAGTTGATGAACTTGGATCTGAAATCAGCGTCTGTTCCCCTCGGCTCTCAACAAAACAACGTGTAGGCGTTCGACGAACTCGATCTCTATGGTTCCGCCTCGCAGATCATAGAGTTCGGCATAAGCCACCAGGATCGTTGCGGCATCCGGCCTCTCAGGCTGTGGCCGTCCCAGTAAGGCCCGCACTTGATCGGGTTCGAGCGTCGTCAGCAACGTCCGATGTTTGAGTTGACCGTTCGACTGCCGATGCCTGAACATCAGCCGCCGCACGGGTCTGGCATAACCGACGCTCTGAACCGGAATCCACCCCAATTGACGATCCGG
>DATEFT010000589.1:0-2303 GCA_035280505.1 Blastocatellia bacterium
GAGGTCTCGGTCTGGATCGCCGGTTTAGCCAACTGGATTGAGTCTTGCATTTCGGTTCATCCTTCCCAGCGCGAGATCCGAAACCAGCGCCGCCAGGATGATCGCTCCTTGAATAGCTTTCTCCCAGTACGGGTTGATCCCGACGAAGGTCAAGGCCGTGCCGATGGTCCCCAACAGCGCGGCGCCGATCAGGGTCCCGAGCAGCGTGCCGCGACCGCCGGTGATCGCGGTTCCGCCCACCACCACGGCGGCAATGGCCTTCATCTCCAATCCCAATCCGGCGTTGCTCGGAATCGACGAGAAACGCGCGGCATTGAGCGTCGCCGCCAATCCGACGAGCGCCCCCATCAACACGAAGACGCCGAAGACGATCGAGCGCGGATCGATCCCCGCCAATCGCGCCGCCTCCCGCTCCGAACCGACGGCATAGATGGCCCGCCCGGCCCCGAGATGTCTGAGGGCCCAACCGAATCCGGCAAAGACGGCCAGCGCAATTGTGACGATCACCCATTGGCCCGCCGCCTGTCCGAGACCGAACCATTGAAAATTCGGCGGCAGTTCCTGGACCCAGGCCCCTTCGGTGACCCACCGCAGCCCGTCCCGCCAGGTGACCAGCATCGCCAGCGTCACCACGATGGCGGGCATCTTGAACCACTCGACCAGCAGGCCGTTGACCGCCCCCATCCCGCCGCCGATCACCAACAGGGCGAGCAGGACGAGCGGCATCGGCAACCCGGCCTTGGCGAGCACGCCGGCAATCACGCTGCAGACGGCGAATTGCGAGCCGACCGAGATGTCGATCTGCCCGGCCAGAATGACCAGCGTCATTCCCACCGCGACCACCAACACCGGCATATTGTTCATGACCAGATCGCGCAGATTCGCGGCCGTGAAGAACGAGGGCGAGATGATCCCGACCAGCAACAGCAGCACCGCATAGGCTCCGGCCGCCGAGATTTCACGCTTATATCGACTCAGAACAATCTCCCATAGCTTCATAATCAATCCCAGATGTAACGTTCATCTATTTCGACCTTGTATTTTCGGCATAGAGCTCGAAATTCATCCTGAAAGGATCTGCGGCGATGATGTTCCTTCTGACCGGCAATGTAACGCTTGAGGACTTCGATACCTGATTGCCCGATAGAAAAGGCCCCATAGCCGCTCTGCCATTGGAAACTTTTGAATTCGTCTCCTCTCTCTTTAATCCAGATCGACGATGAGATTTTGATCTCTTTCACCAGTTCGGCGATCGAGCAGACGCAAGATAAGGAGAACAAGGCGTGAAGCTGATCCTTATCTCCACCAATCAGAGATGCGGGGCATGCACAGTTGCGAAAATTCCACCCAGATACCTGTACAACTCGGTCTCAATCGTCTCAATAATCAGCGGTTGACGGTTCTTCGTACTAAAGATGAGGTGAACCCAAATGGAAGACAGTGATTGCGGCATGGCCGACTCCTTTCTCGCGCCCTTTCAGGGCGCATTCGAAGGGGTGGCCAATTACCAGGGGTTTCACCCCTGGCTATTATATTCTTGCCCCTATCGGGGCAGCGGCGCCCAATATAGCAGTTAAGTGTCGAAGATGCGAAAGATAAACCACCTTTGCCTCGAGCAATCACCTTTTCTTAATTCAGTCCCATTCGTTGGCTACTCCCATGTGGAAGCGCCAAAGATCTTAGCTCTATGTCCCGGAGGAACGATCGATCTCCGAGTCTCTGGCCTTACGATCTCCGAGTCTCTCGCCTTACTCTTTGCGCCGAAGGCGCGAGAGATAATAGCCAGGGGTGGAGCGCGCTTCGCGCGAAACCCCTGGTCGAATCACATTCCGTTTCCGCGTCCTGAAGGGACGCCATCCCCCCCGAAAACACTTTATTCCGCCACCAAAATTCCATGAGATTTATCCCTGCCCCAGGGCCAGCGCGAGAACATTTTGTTGGGTCGCGGTGGAGCGATCCAACATTCCGGCGATGGTCCCGCCCCGCATGACGGCGATGCGATCGCTCATGCCTAAGATCTCCGGGAGTTCCGAGGAGATCATCAAGATGGCCATGCCCTGCGCGGCCAGATCGCACATGAGGGCGTGAATCTCCGATTTCGCGCCGACGTCGATGCCCTGGGTCGGCTCATCCAGGATCAGCACCGTCGGTTTGGCGGCCAGCCAGCGGCTCAGGGCGACCTTCTGCTGATTGCCGCCGGAGAGCGTCGCCGCCGGGGCGAAGAGGGCCGGCGTCTTGATCGCAAACTGTCGGGTGTAATCGAGCGCGATCTCTTTCTCTCGTTGAAAATCGAGCGCGCCGAA
>DATEFT010000590.1:0-6043 GCA_035280505.1 Blastocatellia bacterium
GCGGAACCCCAGGTTGACGATGAACATGATCCGGAGCCCGCGAGAGCGGGCGACAGCCCATGATCTGCCGCCCGTTTCACGGGCTCAGGCCCATCGTTGGCAGGACCTGGGGTTCCGTTCGGCTCCGCCTCACTCCACCCCAGGCTTTACTCTTTCGCGCGCTCCGCGCGCTACAGGTCAAACAACTTAGTTAGCAAAGTACTCATGCCTCGATTCATCGAGTATTCTTCTTCAACTGTTTCTGCAGCTCGGGGTCGTCGCTTCTGACGGCGCACCTGAACCCGATCAACCACGATTTCTTGGCCAGTTGCTGCTGACTGAGGGTCGGCTGTTCGCCGAATCTCATGGTGGTGCGGAGATACTGTCCGCTCTCGGAATTGAAGGTCCCGCCGCGAACTACGCGCTTCGACCCGCCCAAATCCGGGTCTCGAAATGAGCTGCCCGGATAAGCCCCGTAGACATCCTCGACCCACTCGCCGGCATTTCCCACCATGTTGTAGACGCCGTAGGCGCTGGCGCCGTTGGCGAATCGCGTGACCGGCGTCGGATGCTGGGAGGCGAAGTTGGCGAGGCCGGGATCGAAGGTGTTGCCCCAGGGCCAGCGGCGCTTCCACTTCGGCGAGTCATCGGTCGCTTTCGGATCCCAGGAGGCGGCCTTCTCCCACTCCTCCTCCGTCGGCAATCGCTTGCCGATCTTCTCGCAATACCGCCGCGCATCGTTCCAGGTGACGCCGACCACCGGGGAGTCGGGGTTGTTGACCGAGTAGCTGCTATTCCAATACGGTTCGCTCGGCGGCTTCACGCCGTTCGCCCGGCAGAACTCCTGGTACTGTTGGTTCGAGACCTCGAACTTGTCGATGTAGTAGTCGTAGTTCAACGTCGTCACCAGGTGCGCCGGCCGTTCATTCGCCTCGCCGCTGTCATCCCCCATCCAGAAAGAGCCCGCGCCGACCTTAACCAATCGCATCCGGCCGGTATATTCGACCTCTTCCGCGGCCGCGTCGCACCTGGCCTTCAGGTTGACGACCTCGCCGTCCGCGGCCGACAGCGCGCTGAACGACGACCCGTTGTCGAGATAGAGCGTGGCGTCTCCCGCGCCGCCGCAGCCGACCCGGAGAGTGTGGGTGATGCCCGATTTCAACCCCTGCACTCTGATCAGGCTCGTCGGATTCTCGCCGGGCTGTTCGAGACCCGGAATGCCGCGCCGCACGTCATCGACGAAAGCCCGGCTGTTGGGCGGCGCGCCTCTCACGATGACGGTGAAACCCGGCTGGCTGTAGAACAGAAACGGCAGCCAGAGCAACAGCAAGATCCCCACCGCAGCCACCACCGGCCAGCCCCATCTGGGCCACGAGGGCCGGGTCCAGCCGTCGAATCTCGCCTTCTTCCCGGCCGGCGAGGAGACGAGCGCCGTGCGGCGTTGAGAACCTCGCGCCGAATCCAGTTGCACCGTGACATCGTCGGTTCCCGCTCTGGTTGAATCTACCGGCTCTCGAAACATATTGCTTATCGGCGTACCCTCTCGATCGATCTGCTTTCCGAATTCAAGACGTCAAGATACCCCGGCGGGCGGTTCCGTCACATCCCCAATCCCGGGAGGAAAGACCTAGCTATTTAGTGTTAGTACGTTGCTCACAAAGTTGGTTTAAAAACCGCGAAAGACGCGAAAGGTATTTGATTCCGCAAATTTACTTTCCGGTGCTAAGGCTTGGAGGAACGGCCCGAAAGGCGGGTGGCAATCGTGGTCGGAATATAGCGCTGGCCGCCGTGAACGGTCCGGATGGCCGGCAACAGCTCTTTGCGAAGCATGTCCTTCAGCAGATAGCCCTCGACGCCGACCTCGAAGGCGCCGGAGAGGACGTCGTCATCGTCGAAGGTCGTCACCACGATGATTCTGGTCTCGGGAGACTCGGTCCGAATCTTCTTGATGGCATCCACCCCGCCCACGACCGGGAGGCGTAGATCCATCAACGTGATATCGGGCCGGTATTGCTGGTGCAGATCGATGGCTTCCTGACCGTCGGCCGCCTCGGCGACGACGGTCATCTCCGCTTGATTCTCGATCATCGCGCAGAGCCCTTCACGCATGGCGACATGATCATCCACGATCAAGACCCGGATCGGCGGCGGCGCCGCTGGTGGTTGGTCGTTACCTGTGTTCACGGCGGGAGGATAGCCGGATTCGTCTCATCTGAAATCATCATTCCCGGTTAGCAGCCACTACCACTTTCGTGTTAGTTGACCGGAATCAGTACCGCTCGCGGCACTGATCACTTCACCGGGATCTTGACGACCACCTGGGTCCCGGCCCCCGGGCTGCTGTTCAGGGTCAATTGGCCGCCGTCTTTCTTCGCCCGCTCCTGCATGCCCACCAGGCCGAAATGGCCGTTCTGGGCGGCCGCCGTCGTTTTCCAGTCGAATCCGCACCCGTCATCATCGACCCGCAATTGCACCTGGCGGCGTTCGTATTTGAGCACGACCCGGATCTGTTTGGCGTTCGCATGTTTGATGGTGTTGGTGACGGCCTCCTGACAGACGCGCAGCAGGTTGTCTTCAACCGCGGGCGGCAGGTCGCGGACCGAGCCCTCGACGACAAATTGCAGTTGGGTCGGCGTCCCATCGACGATCTGCCTGGCCGAATTGACCATGGCGTTGGCAAATCCGTGCGATTCGACCATGGGCGAGCGCATATTCCAGACGGCCTGCCGCGCCTCGGTCAGCGCCTGGTCGGTCTGTTCGAGCAGTTTTTCGATCTGCGGCTTCGCCGCCGATGAATCGGGGAGCTGCTGGGAGATCGCATCCAGCTTGAGCGAGATGCCGGTAAAACGTTGCAGCAGGGTATCGTGAATCTCGCGGGCGACCCGGGTGCGCTCCGCCAGAACCAGCCCGAACCGCTCCCGGATCTGTTTGAGACGCAGTCGATAGAGCGCGCGCAGCCCCACCGCGATCAACGCGGCGCAGAGCCCGTAGAAAGGATAGGTCTGATAGAAGAAGGGCCGGACGTGAAAAGAGACCTCGGCACCTTTCTCGTTCCACACTCCGTCGCTGCTGCAGGCGGTGACTCTGAAACGATAGTTCCCCGGCGGGAGATGCGGGTAGGAGGCGACGCGCCGGTTCCCCACCTCGGTCCATCCTTTATCGTAACCTTCGAGTTTGAATTTGAACCGGACCCGTTCGGGGATCAGCAGGTCGATGCCGGTGTAGTTGATCTCGACGCTATCGACTCCCGGTTCGATACTGATCGCGCCGTTCATCGCCAGATGCTCGCCGTCGGCCACGATGCTTTCGATATGAACCGGCGGCGTGGCGTGGCGCGGCAGATCCAACGGATCGACCATCGCGACTCCCTGGTTCGTGGAGAACCAGAGGCGGCCGTCGGGCCCGCGAACCGAGGGTGGTTTTCCGGAGACGACCTCCGTGCCCCGCAATCCGTCGAGCGTATTGTAGGCGATCGAGGTCACGTTCCGGCGCCGGTCATCGGCGGCGTCGTTCAGAGCCGGCAGACTGGCGCGAAAGAGGCCCTTCATGCCTGAAAACCAGAACCGGTGCTGACCGTCTTCGATGAGACCGAGGATGTTCTGATCGAAGAGGCCGTCGTTGGCCCTCAACGATGCCAGCCGCCCCTGTTTGAAGCGCGTCAAACCCGCGCCGGTCCCGATCCAGATCGCCCCTTCCGAATCCTCGAGCAGGGCCTTGACGTCGTCCGCCGCCAGGCCGTCCTTCGTCGTATAGGTCTTGAAGACTCCGGCGGAGTAGCGGATCAGCCCCTGATCCGACCCGATCCAGATCTGACCTTGCCGGTCTTGGATGATGGCATTGACGATGTCGGCGGAGTATCCCTCGCGATCGGTATAGGTCGTGAACTTTCCATCCTGCAACCGGCAGAGCGCGCCGTTCACCGTCCCGATCCAGAGACCGCCGTCCCGGTCCTCGCAAATGGTGAAGATATTATTTTGCGGCAAACCGTCGCCCTCGGTGTAGGTTCGGCTCTTCTCGGGGCGGTTGAGATCCAGATAGGTCAGTCCCCCGATCTGTCGGCCGAGCCAGAGGCCGCCGGCGCGGCTCTCGACGATGGTGTAGACCCGATCGCCCGCCAGTCCGCCATGCCGATAGGTCCGGTAACGGCCGTCCTTGAATCGATGCAGGCCGCCGGCGGTCGGCGCGATCCACAATCCGCCGTCCGTGTCGATGAAGATGGATCCGACGTCATTGGTCGGGAGCCCCTCGGCGGCGGTGAAGGTCGTGAAGAGACCGTCGCCGAAGCGGTTGAGGCCGGCGGTGGTCCCGGCCCACAGGCTGCCGTCGCTCGCCTCGAAGAGCCAGGTCACCGTGTTGCCCGTCAAGCCCTGCTTTTCGGTGAAGGCCGCGACCTTCCCGTCACTGAGACGATAGAGCCCTTCGCCGGAGACACCCGCCCAGAGATTACCGTCCCGGTCTCCCTGCAAAGCGAGAACCCGGCCGCGATGCAGGCCGGGCGGGATGCCCTCGCGGGTTATTTTGCCGCGGCTCCATTTGGCGAGCCCGTTGTCGCTGCAGATCCAGAGATCGTCGTTTCGATCCGAATAGAGGCTGTTCACTTTGTAATCCGGCAGCCCGTCGTTCATCGTGAAGGCCGTCAACTGGCCGTCCCGCAACCGCCAGAGGCCCGCCTCTCTGGTGCCGAGCCACAGAGCGCCCTGCCGATCGAAGGTCATGGCCAGAACCGGCGACCGGACGATCCTTTCGCTGTAAACCTGGGCATGCATCTGGACGAACCGATCGCCGCGCCACTGCATGAGACCGCCGGGCAGACTGGCGATCCAGAACCGGCCCTCGCGGTCTTCGCACCAGGCGGTGACCACTCCGCGAGGGAGCCCCTCCTCGACCGTGACGGGCATAAACTGCCCGTTCCGATACCTGACCACCCCGCCGCTCAGCGTGTCGATCCACAGATTGCCCTCTCGATCCGCGAAGAGGCGCGAAATGGTATTTCTCTTGATGGCGCCGGTATTGGAGCTGTCGAAGGTGGTGAACCGCACGCCGTCGAATCTGACCAGTCCTCCGGACGTTCCCAACCACAGATAACCGTCCGGGGTCTGCGTGATGGCATAGATCGAATTTTGAGGCAGGCCGTTCTCCGTCCTCCATATCTGATGGCGGTACTGGGAGACGGCCTTGCGCGGGTCGAGCGCCTGGGCCTGCAGGCAGACCGCCAGCCAGAATACGATCACGCCCCACCCGCTCAGGTGGGGGAACTGAAAGATTGAACCTGTGATCGACCTACCGAGGATCATTGCCTGTTTAAACCGCGAAAGCTGAATAATTTCGCGTCTTTCGCGTGTTCCGCGGTTGAAGAAAAAAAAGATCTCGAAAACCCGACTACGGGAGAAAAATAAAATTCTCGATAATCAGCTCCGCGCCAGCCCCGCTCATGGGTGGCGCGGCCTCAAACAGATAAAAATTCATGCCGACCCTCTCTCCGCCCGCCGGCGGAATCTCCGAAGTGAAGGTATGTTGAAAGATCGGCGAGCCCCCCGCGGGTCCGGTGCCGTCACCTCTGACGCTGCGGAAAGTGACCTGATCCGGTTCCCAACGGAATGAGTACGTGACCGGTCCCGGGGGCGATTCAAATTTCGCGATATTCTCGGGCACATAGTAGGGCTGGATGACATACTGGCTGTTCTTCTGTCCGGGGTCGCCCCAGCGGCTGAGCTCAACATCGATCTCCCGATGGTTGAATTCGGAGTTCGTGTAATGCCAGGTGAAGAGCGTGACCACCATGCGCGGGTCGAGCTTCGCCGCGTTCTGCACCACAAATTGATAGGTGCCATAACCGAAACTCTTGCGGCTCATGACTTCGGCGCAGACCCATCGGCCGTGCTCCCGAGCGATCCGCAGATGGAGCCGCCCCTGCTCGTCGACCCAGGCATGTTCGGGGCTGAAGAAGTTGATGCCGCCGCCGCGGTCGCTTTGAAGGGAGCGGACCTCCCACTCATAACCGGAGAATTGCAGGACCCGGTTTTGGGCCGGTTCGACGAAGCGCCCTTTCAAGATGACCCGGGCC
>DATEFT010000591.1:0-13056 GCA_035280505.1 Blastocatellia bacterium
ACCGGTTGCGGATCCGAAGGCGCCGCGTCAGGTTCGACCATGACCATCGGGCTGGCCGGATAAGAGGATGAGGCCGCCGCGGTCGGCGAGAAGGATTCCAATTCCGAGTGGCGCCGGGCCAGTCGCAGGTCAACCGCGACCTCCGGCAGCCGGATGGGATCGACTCTGGGCGAGTAGAGGAACTGAGGCAGGTTGTGCAGCTTGCGAATCTCGTAGAGCTGATTATCCTGCTCGATCACCGCCGAGTGGAAGACCGGTTCGCCCGAGAACCCTTTTTTGAAGGTCCCGACGCCGATCGCCACCACGACCTTTCGGCCGTCGGCCAGAATGGCGTCGGCCTCCAGACACGCATTCAAATCCCGCTCTCCCGCTTTCTGTTGATCGATGCGTTCGCCGCATTCGGTCAACTGCCACACCACACCCGCCCCCGGACCGACGACTTTGTTGAACCAGGTTGCGAAGGAAGACCCGGGTAACATGGGATCAAGCTTCGAGACCGGCATCCGCTGCACGGTCTCCAAGGCTTGTCTCTCTAACGAATCGACCTGCTGGGAACCTGGCAGACAGGTGAGCAACACCATGATTAACGTGATTTTCATATGCGGTATGACTGTTCATAAATTTTAAACCTGGCACGCCGCCGGTCACCGTCTGGCGGCACTCAAAGTCATTCGGGGCGGAAGACTTTCGCCGTGCATAGTTTTCAGTCAGTTTTCAAAACCACAATCTACGGTTGCCATTGATCGTTTGAGATGGACTCCGAATCAGTCTATAAGCTATGCCTCGCGATCAGATCAAGAAAGATGATGAATTTCAGCCGCCACGCGGCAAAAAATATCGAGCTCCAGGTGACGGCCCGGATCGGGACCGGGAAAAAAGGGGCACGGCTCAGCCGATCGATCGAGCTCTCCGACAATCAAAATGGGGAGCCTTTCGGTTCCCCATGATCCACCTCCTCTGGACCCGCCGGTCTAGAAGAGGAATTTAAGCGCCAACTGGACGTTGCGCCGTCCGCTCCGGAAGGAGGGCACGAAGGAACTACTGCTGATCTCAGCCTCGCTCCCGCTGACGAACATGTTGGCGTGATTGAACAGGTTGTATAACTCCGCCCGGAACTGCAGGTCATACTTCTCGGCGACCGAGAACTTCTTGTAGACGCCGCCGTCGAGATTCCAGTTGCCCGGCGCCCGGAACAGGTTGCGTCCGGTCAGATTGGCCGGGAAGGGGCCGACTTCGGTTCCGCCCGAGATATCCGTGAACCCGCCGGGCGTCTGGTTGCTCAGATCGATGAAGACGTTGCGGTTGGGCTGACCCATCACTCCGGCCGGATTGTCCGCCCCTCTGGTCGAGAAGGCCGCCGTCGGTATCAGGCGCGTGCAGACGCTGATGGCGTTGGAACAATCGAAGACCGTGAACGGCGTTCCGGTGCGGGCCGTGAAGATGCCGGCCATCGACCATCCGTCGAGGAACTGTTTGGTCAATCCTGAAGTCCCCTTGGCGTAGGGCAACTCCCAGTTGAAACTGCCGACGAACTGATTCCGAATGTCGAAATCGGAATGGCCATAGTCCAGCGCCGGATTGAACGGATCGAGGAGCCCCAGGCCGCAGCAACCGCCCTGGCCGTTGCTGAAAGTCGAACTCAGATTATCGCGCGAAACCGCGTAGGTGTACTTCGCGGTGAATTGCAGCCCCAGGCCGGCGATATTGCTGCTGTCGATCGAGGCCACCAGCGAGTTGTAACGCGAGAAGCCGCCGTTGCCGCGCTGGTTGATGGCGGTATATTGGCCGTTCAACCGGTCGGTGGGATCCTGCATGAGGGCCGGAGGCGTGGGCACCGTGCTCCCGAGATAGAACGTGCCGAATCCGTTCCGGTTGAAATCCTCCAGCGAGTAGAGCTTCCGGCCGGTCGAACCGGAGTACTCCAGCGAAGCCACCACCCGCGGCCGGATCTCGCGCTCGAACGCCACGCTGTAGAACGAGGCGTAGGCCGTCCGGATGTCGGATCTGACGAAGCGCAGGCTGGTGGTGGGAATGACGGCGGTGCCGGAGTTCCCGCCGAGCGGCCCGGCATTGCTGGTCGTGATCGGAATCGGCGGCGAATTCTGGCCGGCGACCAGCGAGATCACCGCGTTGTTGGGCGGATTCTGGATCACGTTGAAGGTGACGTTGCCGAAGTTGCGTTCGTAGGCGATGCCGTAGCCGCCCCTGATGCTGGTCTTGCCGTCGCCGAAGAGGTCGTAGGCGAAACCGATCCGGGGGGCGAAGTTGTTGCGGTCCGGCGCATAGAGCCCTCCCACCGGACTGTTCGGAGCCACCTGAACGCTTCCGTTGCGGATCTGCTCCTGCAGACTGGCCCCCGGCCCCAGGTAGAAGTTGGAGTCCTTGCTGGGATCGGAATTGTGCTGCACGCCGAAGTACTCATACCGCACTCCGAGGTTCAGCGTGAGCCGCGGCTTGATGCGATACGAATCGTTGGCGTAGAGCGCGAAGTCCTGGTAGCGATTGCTCCGGGTGAAATCGGGAGCTTTGACCGGCAGCGTGATGGTATCGCCCGGAAACTTGCCCTGCGGGTCGACGCCGCCCTGGAATGATTGGAGCTGGCCGAGCACGAAGTTGTTGAGCCCGTCGGCGACGGTCGTCCCCAGTTGCTCGGCGGCGTTCTGGAAGGCGCCGAAGGCGCGATTGTCCTGAATGTAGATGTATTGCCCGCCGAAGCGGAACAGGTGTTTGCCCCGCGCATAGCTCAGATCCTCGAAGAGCTGCGTCAGGTTCTGCGGCCCGCCGAAGGGCAGCGCGGCGCCGATGTTGAATTGCGAGTAGCCGGGCAGCGAGAGCAACGACCCCTGCAGGGTCTGGTTCGGAATGGCGGTCAGAAAGAGCGTCGGCCCGGCCGGCGTGGTCCCGAGCGGCTGGAAATTGGTCAGCCGATTGTAGACCACCTTGCTCTGCGAAACGATGCTCGGGCTCAGCGTGCGCGTGAACGAGAACAGAATGTTGTTGTTATTGAACGTCTGCCCGGTGTCGAAACCGGCATACGGGCTGTAGTTGATGCCGCCCGCAAACTGGGTCTGGACGTCGCGGGCGAAGCGCCCGTAGATCTGGGTCTTCTCGTTCAGGTTGTAGTCGGCGCGGATCACCGTCTGATAGGAGTTCTGCGGAAGACCGCCCCCCTGATCGGACGGGATGGAGAACTTCGTCTCGCCGAAGGCCGGCAGGTTCGGATCCAGCGCGGAGAACGCGCCGGCCCCGCCCGGATCGATCTGCGAGACGGTGAAGACCTGTCCGTTGATCGGCCGGGCCAGGGAGAAAGCATTGAAGAAGGCCTGGGTGTTCGAGTGCGAGGCGGCGATCAATTGCGGCGTGGGGACCACGTTGGTGACGTCGCCGGCGCTGCGCACCCGAGTGAACTCCGTGCTGTTGAAGAAGAGCAGCTTGTCCTTGAAGACCGGGCCGCCGATCGAATAACCGAACTGATTGCGCGTGAAGTTGGACTGCTGCCCCTTCGCGTTGTTGTCGTAACCGTTGGCGGCCAGCGCATCGACCCGATTGAACTCGTAGGCCGTGCCGTGGTACTCGTTGGTTCCCGACTTGGTCGCCACATTGACGATGCCGCCGGAAGCGCGTCCGTACTCCGCCGAGAAGTTGCTGGTGATGACGCGAAACTCCTGCACCGCATCGAGCGGCACGGTCTGGCCGACCGTTCCGGCGAACGTATCGTTGTTGTCCGCGCCGTCGAGCAGGATGTTGGTGCTGGCCGAGCGCTGCCCGTTGATCGCGACGCCCACGCCGTTGAAGTTCGTCGAACTGGCCGCCATCGGATTCGGATCATCGCTATCGCGCGCGACGTTGGCCGAGAGCCGGACCAGATCGTAAGGATTGCGCGTGAGGGTCGGCAGCTCCGAGAGCTGTTTGCCCGAGACCACGTTCGAGAGTTCCTGCGTCTGCGTATTGACCTCGACTCCGGAGGCCGAGATGATCTCCACCACGTTGTCGGAGACCGTGGTGATCGTGAGCATGATCTCCAGCGAGATCTTCGAACCGACCGTGACCTGAATCTGCTGTCGCAGCGAGGTGGAGAATCCCTGCGCCGACACCACCAGCGAATAGATCCCGGGCTGCAGGTTCGTCACCGAGTAACCACCTTCCGAACCGCTCATGGTGACCCGTTCGAGCCCGGTGGCGGTCGATTTGACCGTCACTTTCGCGCCGGGGACCGCCGCGCCCGCCGCATCGACCACCTTGCCTGTGATCTGCCCCGTCTCCGCTTGACCCCACACACTGGCTGGAACCAGCGCCGAAATACCCGTCACAAGACCCAACGCCAGTACCAGGCGAGCAAAGGCACTACATATTCGTGCTAAGGTTCTGGTATTTTGATGATTAAGATTCTCTCTTGCCATCATACGCGATGCCTCCTAAGCAATACCTAATGTAGTTGAAGATGGACCGGCCCCCACCTCGCTTAAATCACAAGCGAGCCGAACACCCGTGAGGGTCGCCATTAAAATGCCATTGATTCCGTCGGGGCGTTAATAAGGATTGGAGTTACAGAGCTCCATTCCACCTGTGAACCGTTCAGCCCGATGCTATCCTGCCGGTAGCTATCGGGAAGCTGCAGGATCAACGGTGGAAGAGCCACAATTAACACAGGTGACGTTCGATCTAGCTACTTAGTACTATCGATCTCTCTGAATCGGACCAATACTTTCAATAGCGATATCGATACTAACAGGGTACGAGCAATTCAGCGCCCACTAAACAGCTAGGGGTCTATTCGAAGATTCAAATCTGGCGCGCGCGGCCGGCGGCGGCCGGTTCGCAGTTATCGGCTGGTTATATGTTGGATCTATGGGGATTTGAGTTGGTCGGCAGGTAGTAGCATGCGCCGCGCCGCGGCCCTGGCACGGTCCGCAGCGCGGAATCTCGCGATCGAATTTTTTTGGGAGGCGCGGGTGACCGGCCGGTCGGTTTTGCTCAACCCGGCCTCAAGCCGATTACAAATTTGTCGGCTTCGGAACCAATTCCGACAAAATCTTCCGGCCGCTTATCGGTCTTCCAGGACCCGTTCCACCGGCGATCTCCCGCGCTCGTCATGAAAAGCCGCGGCGCAATCGGCGTCTTCGGCCAGCCCCAGGACCGGCTCACGCGGCTCGATCAAGCGCCGGCGAAAAGAGCCCCGCACCGAGAGCAGCGAGAGGAAGGTGACCAGGACGGCCAGCATCGAGAAGATGAGCCGGAAACCGGTATGCATTGGAGACTGGCTCGAGAAGGTGAGGGCCAGGCCGAACAGGAGGAGCAGGAGCGAGACGACCGTTCTCATTCCGCCCCACCTCCGCAACCGGCGGCTGCCCACGGTGTAACAGTCTTGCTGGATCTGTTGATAGTCGCCGAACCGTCTCCTGGCTTCGGCCTCCGCCGCCTCCGGCGTCATGCCGGCCTCCAGGTTGTCGCGGATGCGCATCTCGAGGTGGAACTGTAACTCCTCGTCGATCTCCAACCGCAGCTCGTCGAAGCGAACCGAGAGGCGTAACCGCCGAACGACGCTCTTCAATAACGATGACATAGACGACCTCGCTTTCTAGTACTCCGGAGATTGAGTCCCTGGGAATTTCGGCAAGACGCGGATTGGATCAGTACCGCGAGCGGTCCTGATCCGTCACCCCAAGTACTAGGCCGGTTGCATGATCCTGGTGATGGCTTCGCGGAGGCGCTCCCAGTTGGAAGCCTCGACCGACAACTGACCGCGGCCGGCCCGGGTCAGCGTGTAATACTTGGCGCGCCGATTATTCTCCGAGGCGCCCCAACTCGCCGTGATCCAGCCCTGGGCCTCTATTCGATAGAGCGCCGGATAGAGCGACCCCTCCTCGACTCGCAGCAGGTCGCCGGAATCCCGTTGGATCCGAGAAGCGATCTCATAGCCGTGCATCGGCCCGGCCGTGAGCGTCTTCAAGATCAACATGGTCAGCGTCCCTTGCAGCAGACCGGTCTTCTCTTTCTCTCTCTTCATTCGCAGTCTCCAATCCATGCTCCGATCGTGTCCCCGGAGGTGGGGCCGGGCGCGCCGCTCCGACTCCCCTTGAGATTCTATGGGTCAAGATAGATGATCGATCCATAGAATGTCAAGGGAAGGATCGGCGATCCTCCGGGGTCAAGACGGGAACCGGCCGGGTTTCAAGAGAGGTTCAGGCTTGCTTTGAAGGTCTTCTTGATCGCGTCGAGATCGGCTTTATCCTGCGAGGCCGCGATCACGAGGGGAGCCCCTTGCTCATATTGGTTGATGATGAGGGCGGCGTTCTCTTTGACTCCGCAAAAGGCGATCGAATCGGAGAACCACTGCTCCTCGAATCCCAGGCTGGTGGCGAGGCCCCGGGCCTTCTCGATCACGGGCTCGATGGTCACTCCCGCCAATTGAGCGACATATTTATGCCGGGGCGGCTGGTACTTGGTGAAGGCCAGCCGGAAGAGCAGTTTGTCGAAGGCCTCCGCGTACAGGTTGAGAGTCTCGTCCTCCCCCAGGTAGAAGACGCGCGAGCCTCCGCGCTCGTCAACCTGTAAATAGGCCTGTTCGACGACGACGCCGCCGCTCCCGATGATGACGTGCTCGGGCGGCACCTCGATCTCCCCCGGGATCACGGCCTCCCGGTACAATTCGATTAAACGGTCGATCTCGAAGGTGCAGTCCCAGGCGACGACCAGGGTTCCGGTGCCGCGACCCATCCGCGAGAGAAAGTCGCGATAGATCGTCGGGAACGTCACCGCCGTCAGCCGCTCGAACGCCTCGATCTCCTCATCGGAAGCGCCGCTAATGGTCCTGGGGAAGTCCGGATCGAAACTCGAGATATACTTTAAAAACTCGTCCATAGAATACTCACTACGGTGTTAACAAAATTGGTTCATCGGGATTTACAACCATCGATAAGAGTTGACAGAACAACTGCCGCAAGGACACATATCGGTACCACCGCGTTGACTCGGATAAGGATTGGGCGACGGCGGATTCCCCCGGCCTAACCATCTCACGGTCGCCCCGGTGACCGGCGCGTTATTCTGTTGAGCATATTGTTGAGCCGACGTATAGCCCCTTGGTTCCGCGCAGGTAGTTCGACCGGGATATATTACACCATCCGGCCCCATGTAGGGTCGCAGCGGTGGGCTGAAAGCCGGGGTCTGAGCGGAGGCCGGGCTATAGTTGGGGCCCAGGTGATTTTGAAGTTGAGTATATTGATTCCCGACTCGGCGGGATCCTCCGGACAACGCGTAGGTGACATGGCCGTCGCTATGGGTGATCGCCAGGACGGCGATTCCGTTCGCTCCTCCGCCGGTATAACCGGCGGCTCGGAGCTGCGCGGCGAGGTGGTCGGCGGCATGATCGCTGGCGGCGGTCGGTCTGGGGTATCGGCCGGCCCCACGGGTGGCGGCCGATTGCGCCCGCCACTGCTCCCTGGTCATCGACCGTTCGCCCGGACGCGGGCGAGAGCCTCCCATTTCGGCCCCGGTGTGGTTGGGTCTCATGGGACCGCGCGGCCGCTGAGGTTCCGGCAGATCGCCGTGATCGTGCTGGGTCAGACCGAGAATGTCGACGCCGGTCAGCGGGTTGACCGGATAGGCATAGAGATTGTATCCGCCGGCCAGCCCCAGCGGGTCGCACTGCAGGTAGCGTCCGAGCGCCGGATCGTAATACCGGAACCGATTGTAGTGGAGTCCCGTCTCACGATCGTAATAGTGCCCCGGAAACCGTAGATTGATCTCGTTCCGGTTGCCGAGTTCGGTGCGAACGGTTCCGTACGGAGAGACCTCTCCCTGCCAGATGGTTTGGCCGGATTCATCTTCGACCCGCTCCGGCACTCCCAGATGATTGGTGAAGAGATACTTGACCGTTCCGCTCTCCGGCTCCGCCTCGAGGCTCCGGTAATCGACGTACAGAAAGGGGACCAGCGCGTGCTCATCGGCATAGACATAGACGCGGACGCCGCCGTCGGGTCCGATCTCGGCGGCCAGCCGGTCCCGATCCCAAAAATACCGGGTGGTCCGATCCAACCAGTGCGTTCTGATTCTCCGGCCGAAGGCGTCATAGTCGGCCCGCCACGCGCGGCCCTCCGACCAGATCCCGCTCAGTTGATCGAAAGAGTCGTATTCGTAGCGCGTTGAAGCCCGTTCTCCCTCGCGCCTGACGACGTTGTCGCGATGGTCGTACTGGAACCGCTCGCCATTGGCCTGTTTCAGCCTATTGCCGGAGCCGATCTGCACGCCGTTCAGCCCGGGCTGCAGGACCAGGTTGCCCGCCCGGTCATGGGCATAGAGCTCGTTCTTTCCGTCTTCGCGCTCCGCGACTTTGAGCCGGTGCGCCGCGTCGCAATGATAGGTGGTCCGCCCACGCCGGTCGTCCTCGACCTGCAACAGATCGCCCGCCGCGCTGTATCGATAGCGCTGGCTGCGCCGCGCGCCGTTCGCCGAGACCGCCACCTTGCGCAGACAGCGCCCGTCGGCATCATACTGAACCAGTTCCCGGGTGCCATTGGCCAGCCGTTTGACGATCAACCCGTCATCGGCCAACTGAAAGACGTGCCGCCGGCCGGTCGGGTCCGTAATGAACAGGCCGTCGTGCCGGTGCTCGTAGACGATGACGGCCTTGCCGAAGACCGCGGTATAGACCAGACGCCCGGCCACAAACTCGTGCTCGACTCCCAAACCGTTGCGTTGATCCCTGGTCGATCGGCCGTCTTCATCGTAGTCGAGGACCAGGCGATCGCGATTGGTCCGGGCCCGGATCACCTGGCCGCGCGAGTTGTACTCGTACCGATAGACCTCGCCGTCGGCCAGGCGCCGGGTGCGATCGACCCGGCCGAATCCGGGTTCGCAGACCATCAGGCTGCGCCCCTCGCCGTCCAGCTTCTCGACCAGGTTGTCCGCCTCGTCGTAGCGGTAGCTCTCGTAGAGGAGACCGTTGCGATGAACCTCGACCAACCGGCACCGCCGGTCATAAGCGAAGTCATGAACGGTGCCGCCCGGATCGACCAGACGGGTCAGCCTTTCGGTCGGCGAGTATCGGAACGACCGCGTGTTTCCGGCGGGATCGGTCTCGCGCTGGAGTTGATTCCACGACGTATACTCTTGGCGGTGCGTGCCGCCGTCACCGTCGACATAGAGCGTCTCGTTGCCTTCGGCGTCATACTCCCAGCGCTCGATCGAGCCATCGGCCTGTTGCCGCTCGATCAACCGTCCCAGCAGATCATGCTGCTCCCGCGGGAGCGCCCGCCGTTCTCCGGCCGCCGGCTCCAGCCGCGCCAGCTCTGCGGCGACCTCCGGAAAATCGCTCAAGAGCGGATCCTCCGGCGAGACGGCGCGGATCGCCTGCGGGTCGATCAGGTGACCGAACTCCCATTCCAGCGGCGTCTCCGGAACCCGGTGCTCCAGCGGATCGGGGGGATCCGGCTCGACCTCGCGCGGCGGCGCCCAGTAGCCCAGCGGGTCGCGCCGGCCGGTGTGCGCGCCCTGTTCGTCATAAAGCAGTTCCGTCGGATTTCCCGCCGGATCGATCTCGCGGGTGACGAGTCCGGTCTCCGGGTCGACGATCCGGTGCCGCTCACCGCCGTACGGATCGACGATCTTCGTGATGGTTCCGAGTTGGTTGTATTCGTAGGTCCACCTGCCGCCGTCGGAGTAAGTCACAAGGGTGGCCTGATCTTCGGGGTGATATTCCAGCCATCCCTCGTACATCCCGTCATCGCCGCCGGTATAGACGCAGCGCGACTGTTCGTCGTAACGATAGTGATAGCTGTATCCGCGCCGGTCGGTCTTGCGCGTCATCCGGCGGGCCTGGTCGTACTGATAGCGCGCCACCTGGCCGAGAGCGTCGCGGAACTCCACCAGGCATCCGTCATCGTCATATCGATAGCCGGCGACCTCGACGGCCTCTCGCCCCCGCTCTTCCAGCGAGACGGCGCCGAGCAGACCGGCCGGAGAATAGGCGAAACGGACGGTTCGCTCTTCGTCGATCAGGATTTGAACGAGTCGGGCCTCGCCGTCATACTCGAAGGCGAAGTTCCGGTCCGCATCGCGCAGCGCGGCCGGTTTCGCGAGCCCCGGCAGTTCACGGAATTCGAACACGATCGCGGGCCGATAGGGGGCCGTCAGCTCGTATCGCCGCTTCGAGAGACGCGTCAACACGTAGCCATGCTGCACCACCCGCTCGCCGGGGGCCTCGGTCAGAAAAGGCGGGAACGGAACCGTGCGGCCCTCCTGATCGGTATACGTATATCGATCGGCGGCATCGTCGGATTCCAGCTCCAACTGATACTCGTGCCTGAATCCCCAACCGAGCGGGGTCGATGGCGTTTGTTGCGAGTTGTACCAGCGCCGCCAGGCGAACCGTTGGGCGGGCAACGCAAAGTCCGTGAAATCGTCGACATTGGCTCCGGTGACGACCTCGATCGGCTCGAACAGTTTCCCGCAGCCGCCGTTGAGACCCAGCCGTTTGGCGCCTTTGAGGGCGAGGGGCCGGAGCAGCTTCCCGAGCCCCTTGAGAATCATCATCCATCCCGGCATCGGGAATCCGCCGATCACCACATTCGGGCTTCCGGTGATGAAGTTGCCGAGCGGGATTCCGGGCGGGGCCGCCGGATCTTTCCCCATCATCATCTGCAAGGCCGCCGCCGCCAGGTCCGCGGCGATCTGGACCGCTCCGACGGCCGCGCCCAATCCCGCCGCCGCGGCCGAGGCCTCCGCCGCCGCCGCGGCCGACTCCGTATCCGCCGCCTCCGCCGCCGCCTCCGCATTACTCTGATCGATCAACGACGCGGCGACGCCCAGTCCTCCCATTCCGGCGGAGAAGGCCATCATGGCCGCTCCCAGCTTGTTGAAGCCGGGAGTTCCGGGCATGCAATGTCTGGTGAAGTCGATCAGCATCCGCGCCGGACGCGCGCCGCCGATGAAGACGTGCGACGATCCCGTCTGCACCTCGAAGATCGGAAAGAAACCTCCGCACCAGGCGCCGAATCCCACGTCGCCCGTTCGCGCCGCCGGCAGCCCGTTGATCAGAACGCTCATCGCTCCCGCGCAGATCACCGGGCCCACGCTCGGCAACGGAATGGGCGGCGCCGGAGGGATCAGGTTCGGCGGATGCAAGTGTGCGTGCGGCCAGCCGAAGACCAGATCGCCGAAGAGCCGCGCCGCCGGAAATTTGGGCAGGATCCGCACCAGGTCCAGAGTCGCCTTCGCCAATCCGAGATTCAAGGCATCGACCGGCGCCATGGCGGTCTCCATGATGCCGCCGACGAACGCCTGCACCGACCGCGCCGGATTGGGCGGCTCCTCGGCCGCCGGTGGCGGCTGGACCGGCAAACTGGTTATTCGTTGACCGCTATCGCTCACGCCTCTCGTGCTCCTGTCCGGTCACTTCCAGATAGGTCTTCCGGCATCGTTCGAGTCGTTCGGCATCACCCATCTCCTGATAGAGGCCCAACAATCGTTGCAGGTTGTCACGCAGGCTGTATTCGAAATGATACCGCCGACTCAGCTCCGTGGCCTGCTCCCAGGCTCCGGCGGCGGCATCCAACTGCCCGGTCTGCCGGTTGACCGCGCCGATCTGCTCGAGCGCCTGCAGTTGATAGGCGAGCGCGCTGCTCGCTCCCGCCAACTGCTCGGCCGACCGGTAATAGATCAGGGCCTGATCGAACCTCCGCTGCCTTTGCAGGACATGCCCCAAATTGAGGCTCTGATAGATCACCAGCGGTTGCGATCGCTCTCGAACGGCGATCATGATCGCCTGTTCATAGGCCTCCCGGGCCTGGTCCAGACGGTCCTGAAGGTAGTGGAGGTCTCCGATGTTGTTGAGCACGACCGATTGGTGATGCTGCTGTCCGGTATGGCGAAAGTAGCCCAGCAGTTCCTGATTGCGAGCCAGGGCCCGGTCGAAGCGCCGCTCGGCGACATCCTGGCCCGCCAGCATCATATGAATCTGCGCCTGCTCTTCCGGCGGCGTCCGCGGATCATTGGCCTGCCTCGCCAGCTCCTTCATCAAATAGTCCGGCTCCAATCGCGGTTGGTAAGACCGCACCCCGGGAGACTGTTGAAGATGCCGCCAGAGGATCTGCTCGGCATGATCACGAACTATCAATTTGACTCCGCGCCGGGAGGCCGCATGCTCGCTGATCGAGTCGATCAACCGCAGATACTGGGCGGGCTCTCCGATCTCCATCGGATAGAGGAGCCAGACCATCGGCCGTTCCCTGGGAACCAGGTCGCGGAGGGCCTGCATGTGGCTCGACAATCTGGCCTCCGGCGTCTGCGGACCGACGGCGGGCTCTTCCGACAACAACGCCAGCGGAGGATCGCCCCGCTTCACCAACTCGCCGTTGACCTGATCAGCTTGTTGGCGAACGGAGGCCAGAACCTGAGCCACGTACGATTCGGTGTCGGCGAAGGGATGGCCGAAGGTCAAGAAGAGATCGGGCACCGCCGGATCTTCCTCAATGGCGTCCAATGATTTGAGCAGGAGGGCCGAATTTTCCGGCGCGCAGGAGATGATCAGTAAACGGTCGCGCGGGTCATCAATGAACTTCTTCAAATGATGCTGAATGTCCTGGATGATCTGCTTCATAATTCGGTCGATCTTAATCGAGCCACGTCGGATAGTTCCGATCTGTTCGGCTGATAGCCAGGTCCTTAATGCCGTCCCACCTATTTAAAGCAGGAATTGCCGCTAAAACGGCCAGTCCCGAGGCAACTATTTTCGCCGGGTCTCTTTCGGTTTTCCAACCGCGAAACGCGCGAAAGACGCTAAATCACCCGGCTTTCGACTACTCCGCGGTTGAAGACGCGGAGCTTCAATCGGGCTCCGCGAGCAGATCGCCCAACCGATCGAACCGCCGTTCCCAGGTCGAACGGCGATCGGCGATCCACTGCTCCGCCGCCGAGAGCCCGGCGGGTTCGATGCGGCAGGTCCGCACCCTCCCGACCTTCTCGGTCTGAACCAGCCCGCTCTCCTCCAGAACCTGCAGGTGTTGAACCACCGCGGCCAGAGTGATCTCGAGCGGCTTCGCCAACTGTGTGACCGAG
>DATEFT010000592.1:0-5582 GCA_035280505.1 Blastocatellia bacterium
GGGCCGATCAGGAGGGGTCCAGCCCTCCGGCGGCAGGTTGACCGCGCCCCGCGGCTCGGCCCGGCCCGGCCGGTTGAGCCGCAGTTGGTCGAGATCGATCCGGCCACTCGCGCCGCCCTTCGTCCCGGACTGCTCGCCGCCGGAGCCGGCGGTGGGTCCCGCCAGGCTACTCATCATAGCGGCGATGGCGTTACCGGCCGAGAGCAGGCCTCCGCTCGAGACCCTGCCCGAGAGAGAGTTCGACCTTCGAGCCCCGTCGATCAGGCTCTGTTTGACGGTCTGGGCGGAGACCCAGCCGCGCAGCGTCTTGAGCAATCCGGCCACTCCGGCCACCAACGGCGCGGCCGCCGAGGTGCCGGTCAGACGGAGATAGCCGCCCCCCGCAGAGGTGGTCACGATCTCGACACCGGGAGCGGCGATCTGAACGTTGTCCGCTCCCCAGTTCGAGAACTCGGCCAGTTGATCGGTGTTGGTGCTCGCCGCCACGGCGATCAGGTTGCCCAGATTGTAACTCGCCGGATAGTAGGGCGTGTGTGCCAGATCCGCGCCCTGGTTGCCCGCCGAGGCCACGACCAGCGCCCCCGAAGCCGCCGCCCGATCGATCGCGTCGAGCAGAGATTGAGAATAGCCCTCCGTGCCGAAGCTGCAATTGATCACGCTCGCCCCCTGAGCGGCCGCGTAATCGATCGCCTCGACCACCTCCGAGATGGCCCCGGTACCGCTGCGGTCGAGCGCTTTGAGCGGCATGAGGCGGGCCCGCCACATGACGCCGCTGAGGCCGCCGCCATTGTCGGCCTCGGCCGCGATGATTCCGGCCATGGCCGTCCCATGCCCATGATCGTCGTCGATCGCGGATGAGTCGTCGACGAAGTTCCATCCCGCGAGATCGTCGAGATAACCGTTGTGGTCATCATCGACACCCTCTCGCCCTTCCGCCTCCTCCCGGTTGAGCCACAGGTTATGGATCAGGTCCGGATGCCCGGGATCGATCCCCGTATCGATCACCGCGATGATCGTCGCGCGCGATCCCGTCGTCTGTTGCCAGCCCGCCAGGGCGCCGATGTCGGCCCCCTCCGCTCCGCCCCGCTGACCGGTATTGGCGAGCGCCCATTGTTCGGGAAACTTCGGATCGTTGGGCGCCGGCGGAGTCCGGCCCACATCTCCGGCGCGCGTCACCAGATAGTTGGGTTCCGCATACTCGATGAGCGAATCCAATTCATTCAGCTCCTCCATCGCCCGGCTCAGATCGTTCCCATCCTTGACGGTCAGCCGGCGCAGCCGGTGGTGCCCGCGGATCGGCTTCTCGCTCCGGCCGAAGGCCAGAGTAATCAGCTCCTGCTGCCACAGCGGCACGCCCTCTCGAAACTTGACGATCAGCTCGCCGGGCCGGTGCTTCGCGGTGATCGGAACAGAGGCGCGTTGAGCCCCGATCGGCTTTCGGGACTCCGCGCGCACCGGCGCCGGGACCAGCAGCGGACCGCAGACCAGGCCGAACGTGAGAATGAAGATCAGAGAGAGACGGGAGAAGAAGAGTCGGAATAGGGAAAACATATGTGGTTGGCTCCTGAGACGATCATCCAGTCAGACTGGCAGTCTGACTGGCAGTCTGAGTAGGCCAGAGCGGCCGGAGTGGACCCGAGAAGGCCTGCGGCGCGAAAGGGCACGAAGGGGCACGAAGGGGCACGGAGCGACACGAAGGTGCGCTGAGGCGCACGAAAAAGAGAGAACCATTCGCGGTTCTCCGTGCCCCTTCGTGCCCCTTCGCGCGGCGCGGCGGCTCCGGCCCAGACCGGCCCACTCTGACTGCCAGTCTGACTGGATGATCTCGATTGGTTCAGGAGGTCGTCGGGAAATATCCGGAAATATCCGGCAATTAGCCGAACGACCTCCCGGAATTTATAGTTGACTGCTGTCGGAGCTCGGGATGAGGGTGGCTGGAGCGCATCCGAAGCGGCTACGAATAACCGATACGAATAACCGATACGATGATGTTGGTCACTTACGAATCAAGACTGCTCAAGATTGTTCAACATGGTTCAAGTTGCGCGTTTGATCGTTGGAAATTTGCTGATGACTTCGAATTTCGCTGAGGTGGCATGGCATGTCGAAGCCGACTTCACCCTAGCGCATGTCGCGGGGGCTGTCAATCAAAAAATCAAGCTTGGAGAAAAATAAAAAAGCTTGAGCATGGACCTGTAATCGTTGTACAAATATCCGGTACTCAGGCCTTATCAACCATGGCATTGGCTGGCATCGGAGAGGTCATGAACTAATAATTTCAAGTGCAGCAGATCAGATCTTGCCACCTACCCAAATTCGCCTGAACTCATCATGGCCCTAATTCTAGATTCAAGATTTAACTGTGGAAAGGGAGACACTTTGTGGCTAACAACAAGCATGCTCTACTCGAGAAAATCTCTTCGCGCACCGCGCGCATTGGCGTAATCGGACTCGGTTATGTCGGACTCCCGCTGGCGGTGGAATTCGCGCATGGCGGTTTCGAGTCTACCGGATTCGAGGTTGATTCGAGAAAAGCCGATGCCATCAATCGCGGCGAATCCTACATCCCGGATGTGCCGACCTCGCAAGTGGCCGAACTGGCGGCGGCCAAAAAACTGAGCGCCACGACCGACTTCGCCCGGCTCAAAGAGCAGGACATCATCATCATCTGCGTCCCGACGCCGCTTCGCAAAACGAAAGATCCGGATGTTTCGTACATT
Organism: Blastocatellia bacterium; assembly: GCA_035280505.1. GTDB lineage: Bacteria > Acidobacteriota > Blastocatellia > RBC074 > RBC074 > JAKEHZ01. The sequence goes on from DATEFT010000592.1 coordinate 2,721, forward strand.
CTGGCCGCTTCGGAGAAGATTCAGGCCTCGCTGCGTCCGGGCCAGCTCGTGATCCTCGAATCGACGACCTATCCGGGCACCACCGATGAGGTCCTGAGGCCCATGTACGACGCGACCGGCCTCAAGATCGACGAGGACTATTTCCTGGCCTTCTCGCCCGAGCGCGTCGATCCGGGCAATGAAAAGTTCAACACCCGCAACATTCCCAAGGTCGTCGGCGGGGTGACCGCCGCCAGCGCCGAGGTCGCCGGCGCCGCATACGCGGCGATCGTCGATAAGGTCCATGCGACCAGCTCCGCTCGCGTCGCCGAGACCTGCAAGTTGCTCGAAAACACGTTCCGCGCGGTCAACATCGGGCTGGTCAACGAGCTCTCGCAGCTCTGCCATACCCTGGGGATCGACACCTGGGAGGTGATCGCGGCCGCGGCCACCAAGCCGTTCGGCTTCATGCCCTTCTATCCGGGCCCCGGGATCGGCGGCCACTGCATTCCGCTCGACCCGCACTACCTGTCCTGGAAAGCGCGTATGCACGGATTCGAGGCGCGGTTCATCTCGCTCGCGGAAGAGGTCAATTCCCGCATGCCGGAGCACGTGGTCGACCTGATCACGCTCGGGCTCAACCAGCATCGCAAGCCGGTCAACGGCTCGAAGATCTTGATTATGGGAGTGGCCTACAAACGCGAGATCGACGACATGCGCGAGAGTCCGGCGCTGGCCATCATCGAACAGTTGCAGAAGCTGGGGGCGGTCGTCAACTTCCACGACCCTTACGTGGCCGAGGTCCATCTGGAGGGCAGTAACGAGCGGATGCGAGGCATCGAACTGAGCAACGAGTCGGTCGCGAGCGCCGACTGCGTCGTGATCGTGACCGACCACCGCAAGATCGACTATGCCTGGTTGGCCGAACGTGCGCAGTTGCTCATCGATTCACGCAACGCCACCCGCCAGTTGGACGAGGAGCGATTCGCCGGCAAGATCATTCGCTTGTAAAGTCGGCGTTTGGAAAGCTGGCATGAACGACGATGCAGAACCGGAACGGCACGCGAAATCGGCGAAATCGGCCTCAAATCGGCCCGGGTGGCCGTTTTCGCGCGCCGGGCGTCTGATCGTCGTTGGAGTTGATCGTCATTTGACAATGAAGACCCGGTGAGTGCCCGCCGGGACTTTAAAAGTGGCGGCGGCTCCCGGCGAGGTGGCTCCCAGCACCTGATCGTCGACCGAGACCGTGATCTTCCGCTCTTCAACGGCCGGCACCGTCAATTGGACATTCGCCTTGGTTTCAATGACAAAGCCCAGGGTATGCTCGGCGCTGCGATACATTCGCAGCTTGACCGGGGCCTCGCACTCCAGTTCGACCTGACCCTGGCGGCGGACCACGGTGCGCTTGGGCCCGATGATCGCGTCGAAAGTGCCGCCTAAAAATCGGATCCGTTCAACGCGCGCCTCTTCGGTCGCCGACAGACTGCCGATCGAAAATCCGCTCCACAGATCCATCCCGATCAACTCTTCAATCCCGGGCCAGAAGATCATGCCCGTGACCTGGGGGCGCGGCAGCAGCTCGCGCTCCTCGATCATGATTCCATCCGAACTCGAATAGTAGTCGGAGAGCTTTTTGGTCTGTTCCCAGGCGGCGCGGCCCATGACTGTGCTCTTGCGGGCGATTTCACCGGCCTCCGCCTGAAATCGATAACGTTTCAGCCCCAGATAGAAGAGATAGTTGGTCAGGGACCAGACGGCGCCGCGCCCGACGCCCTGCGGATGGAAGGCCGGATCATCGCGCGCGATGAAGGAGAGCGGTTGCCCGCCCCAGAACTTTTGACTGAGCAGCCGGACCATTCGCCTGGCGCGATCCTCATCGGCCAGTCCGGCCAGCAGGGGATAGAAGTTCTCCAGCGAGAGACGGCGCGAGAAACTGCCGTCCCAGCGACGGTTCAGATAGGCTCCGTCCGCTTCGCTCCACAATTTTTCATTGATATTGAACCGGATCCGTTCGTACCGCTGCTGCAACCGGCTGACATCGTCGGGCAGGTTCAGTTCGCGCGCCATCATGGAGAGGATTTCGGTATCCAGGGCGTAGAGCGCATTGAGCCCGACCGGCGAAAATTCGAGCGTGTGGGTGCCGTTGTTGTATTTGATCCCGTCTTCCTGAGGCTTCGGGGCGGCGCCGAAATCCTCGCCGCTGGTCCACTGCAGACGGTCCTCGAGACCGGACTCGGAGATGGCCAGTTTCCGTTTGGCAGAGGCGGGAATCGCCTGGGCGCCGAGCGCCCCCTGTTCAAGCTCCGGATCGAATCCCCATTCGAGCAACCCATCGCCATCGCCGTCACGCCACAGCTTGCCGTCCCCTCGATCTTTGGTCCACCACTCGTTCCACATCAACAACCGAGGATAGGCCGCAGCCAGGAGAGAGAGATCGGAGGTCGCCAGGTAGATCTTCCAGACGCAGAAGGAACCGATGGGCGGCATCGACCGTCCGGCCAGCGTGGCCGGTTCCTGGCGGGGACGATGATAGAGCGAACGGCGTAACGGCAGGCGGCCATCCGGAGTCTGGCCGTCGAGCAACACCTGAACGGTCGAGGCCGCCACCCCGGGGTCGATCATGGCCGCCAGGCTCGCCGTCCAGAAGGTATCCCAACTGAGAACCGGGCCGCGCGGCTGCCGATCCGGCTCCGATTCGGGCCCGGCTCTCCTCCCGCTCGACCTGTGGATCTCGGCAAATTCGAGTTGCTTGTCCGGGTTGTAGAATCGATTCCAACTGATCGTCCGGCTGATCGCCTCCAGCCCGTCGCCGAGCGATCCGCCGCTCAGCGCGCGCTCGCCCTCATACTTCTTTTCGGCCCGGTCCAGCGATTCGAGGACCGG
>DATEFT010000593.1:0-6466 GCA_035280505.1 Blastocatellia bacterium
CATCGATAAGGATAGATCACCGCTCCCCGAGCCGTCGCAATCTCGACGGCCGTGGAGAAGGACAAGACGTCGACGATGATGAGCAGATCGGAGATGGGGGCGAGCAGTGATGCGCCTTGTCGCCCCCATTCACAACGAATCTCGAATTCCGATTGATCGAAGACCATCGCGCCCATCAGGACCTTGCTCACAAAATTGAGACACAAACCGCGAAACACGCGGAACACGCGAAAAATATTTGATTTCGCGTATTTCGCGTATTTCGCGGTAAAGTACTAAGCTTCTTACATGGTGACGTCCGCTTCAAACGAGACCAGATCTTCTCCATCCGATTCATATGAGATGAGAATCGGGCGGCAGCAGATTTCGCAGTCTTCCACATACTCTTGCCGCGAGACGCTCAAATCCAGAAGCATCGTGATTGTTTGCCAACAGTATGGGCAGGTAAATTCGTGCTCGATCTCCATGCTCCGATTATACACCTCTTTCAGGCCTGGACTGGCGAGACCATTGATTCAGGACCTTGGCCGGATCACGTCGGCAGAAGACCGTCGGAGAAGACCCGAAGGAGCAGCGAGTAGGCCCGGTTACCGATTCCGGGAACGGTTCTTTCGCTCGGCCCGGCGATATTGAGAGTCCGGATCGATCGAGACCGAAGCCACGCCGCGATCTTCACCACGGTTGTGGGATCCCAGGGATCGCAGACCAACAGCGGTCTTCCGTATCGCGCGGCACACCGCTCCGTCCAATCCGTCCCCGGATCGGACTTGCCGGAAAGCCTCGGTTGTAGAATCAAGGTCGCGTCCGAGTCACGGACATTCCATTCGGTGCGCTGAGATCGCGGAACCTCGGGGGCTTCAACGCTCCGATCTTGAGGCGTCTCTTCAAGCGGAAAGCCCGACGGAATCGTTCCCGATTCGCAGACCCGGCCCGGCGGACACCAGCCCCCACAAGCCAGGCCACGCGCCTGCGCCGCGCGAAGAGCGGCCTGATCCACCCCGGTCTGCCCGCCGGAGATGATTCTTTTCACGATGTCCATAGAGCCTCGCCATCATAAGCCGGCGCGGAGAGGCCTGTCGACTCGATTCGGCCGAGGAGACCGAGACTCCTTCGCGAGTCTATGGCGATCGGCGAGTCAGGAAATCGGCCATCGTCAAGGCGATCATGATGCCCAACCAGATCAGGCCGACCGCCGCGACGACCTGGATCAAGCGGCGGCTGTAGCGCAGGTGCATGAAGAACAGGGCGACCAGCGACGCCTTGCCGAAGGCGATCGCCAGCGCCGCCACCGTGTTCATGCGCCCCAGATCGATGAAGGCCACCGCACAGGTCGTGGCGGTCAGGGCCAGCAGCGAGGCGAAGACCAGGGCCGAGGTCTTGATGGAAACGATCTTCTCCGGCATCTCGTTCACTCCAGGTGCCGCCCGATCAGGTAGAGCAGCGGGTACAGAAAAATCCAGATGATGTCCACGAAGTGCCAGTAGAGTCCAGAAAGCTCGACCGGGCTGTGATAATCCGGCGTGAATCGTCGGCGCCAGGCCATGACGATCAGCACGGCCAACAGTCCGCAGCCGACGATCATGTGGACCGCGTGGAGCCCGGTCATGGCGAAATAGAGCGTAAAGTACATCTCCGCCTGCTCCCGGTAGGGTGCGGCGAACGCAAAGGACGGACCGGGGACATGATGCTCGATGAACTTCTCCCGGTATTCGTAGAACTTGACGGCGAGAAAGGCCAGGCCCAACAGGATCGTCAACGCCAATCCTCCGATCAGGGGGGCCCGCCGCCCGTTTTGCGCGCCGTAGACCGCGACGACCATCGTGAAACTGCTCGCGAGCAGCACCACCGTGTTGAGGGTGCCCAGGACGACGTCGAGTTCCCGGCTGGCCGCCGCAAAAGCCGCCGGGTACATCACCCGGTAGACCACGTAGGCCATGAACAAACCGCCGAAGAACATGATCTCGGTCACCAGGAAGACCCACATCCCCATCAGGGTCGCGTCGTGCTGCTGCTCAACGTCGTCGAATTGGTGCGCGTGCGGCGCCGGTCGGTCTGTGATTAAAGCTTCAGCCACGGTTCATGCTCCTAATCGCCCATCGGTTGCCGGTTGTCAGTCAACTCCACAAGTTTGCGCTCGCCCGTCTCGAGCGCGGCGCGGTAGGCGAGGTCTTCACTCTTCAATCTTTCGACCAGTTCCGGCTGCGCCGAGATGTCGTAGGCGTCCCAGGTCACAATCGGCGACGATTCGAAGTTCTCCGGCGGCGGCGGCGAGGGCGTCTGCCACTCCAGCCCGGTCGCGGGCCAGGGGTTGGCCTCCGCCCGCCGGCCGTAGCGCATGGACCACGCCAGGTAGATCATCGGCAGCAGATAGCCGACGCCCAGGATCGATGCGCCCGCCGACGACATGACGTTGAGAACCTGAAACTCATCGGGGTAGGCGTGGTAGCGCCGCGGCATCCCCAGATAGCCGAGCACAAACTGCGGAAAGAAGGTCAGGTTGAATCCGATGAAGACGATCAGCGCCGCCAGCCGCCCCCATCCTTCCGGGTACATCCGGCCGGAGATCTTCGGCCACCAGTAATGGATGCCGCCCAGATAACCCATCACCGCCCCGCCGACCATAATGTAGTGGAAGTGCGCAATGACGAAGTAGGTGTCGGTGACATGGATGTCGACGCCCAGCGCCGCCACAAAGAGCCCGGTCAACCCGCCGATGGTGAAGAGCCCGATGAATCCGAAGGCATAGAGCATCGGCGTCTGGAACGAGACCGAAGACCGGTAGAGCGTCGCCGTCCAGTTGAAGACCTTGACCGCCGATGGAATCGCCACCGCGTAGCTCAGGAACGAGAAGACCATTCCGGCATAGATGGATTGGCCGCTGACAAACAGGTGATGCCCCCAGACCAGAAAGCCGAAGACGGCGATCGCGAGGCTCGCCGCCGCCACGAACTTGTAACCGTAAATCTCCTTGCGCGTGAACGCGGCGATCAGTTCGCTGACCACGCCCATCGCCGGCAGGATCATGATGTAGACCGCCGGGTGCGAGTAGAACCAGAACAGATGCTGGAACAGGATCGGGTCGCCGCCGTATGCCGGATCGAAGACGCCCAGATGCAGCAACCGTTCGCCCGCCACCAGCGCCAGCGTAATCGCCAGCACCGGCGTGCCCAGCACCTGAATGAGGCTGGTCGCATAGAGCGACCAGATGAAGAGCGGCAATCGGAACCAGGTCATCCCCGCCGCACGCATGGAATGGATGGTCACGATGAAATTCAGCCCGGTCAGGATGGACGAGAAACCCGCGACGAAGATCGCCATGACCGCCGCCGCCACGTTCGTGTTCGAGAAGCTGGAGCTGTACGGCGGATAGAAGGTCCAGCCCGTGTCCACGCCGCCGTTGACGACCGAGTAGAGCATAATCAACCCGGCCAGATTGAACAGATACCAGCTCAACAGGTTCAGCCGTGGGAAGGCCACGTCACGCGCGCCGATCATGAGCGGAATGATGAAGTTCCCGAGCACCGCCGGAATCGAGGGGATCAGAAAGAAGAAGACCATGATGATGCCGTGCATCGAGAACATCTTGTTGTAGCTCTCCGACGAGACCAGATCGCCCCGCGGCGTCAACAGTTCCAGCCGGATCACCACGGCGAAGAGCCCGCCGAGGAAGAAGAAGAACGTGATCGAGACCAGGTAGAGCAGCCCGATGCGCTTGTGATCGGTCGTCAGCAACCACGACCGCCAGCCGTAATCGTTGTTCAGGTAGTCTTCGTAAGTTTCAATCTCGGTTGCTACTGCGCTCATGACTTTAAAATGTAAGTCTCTCGAAGTTTTTAGTCTAAACCGCGAATGACGCGAATGACGCGAATGATTGATGATTCAGCGTCTTTGGCGTGTTTCGCGGTTTGCATCAACCGGCGGGCCGATCGACTTGATGTAAGCGATGAGCTGCGAGAGCTGCTCTTCGCTGAGCTGCCCCGTAAAGTTGGGCATCAGAGGTTGAAAGCCCGCCACGACCTTGGCCGTCGGATCGAGAATGGATTCGCGGAGGTAGCTCTCGTCGGCGATGACCTTCCGCCCGTCCTGCAATTCGACCTCTTTGCCGAACAGCCCTTCGAGCACCGGGCACCGCCCCGTGCCGTCGGTCTTGTGGCAGGTGCTGCAAGCCAGTTGTCCGAAGAGCTTCTGCCCGGACGAGGCCAGCGAGCCTTCCGCCGCGCCGCCGCCGAGCCACGCCTGATAGGCTTCGGGCGGCATGACCTCCACCCAGCCGCCCATCCCCGAATGATTCATCCCGCAATATTCGGCGCAGAAGAGACGGTAGCGTCCCGGCCTGGTCGCCTCGAACCAGAGCGTCGTATAGCGCCCCCGGCCCGGCACGACGTCGGCCTTGACGCGGAACGCGGGCACAAAGAAGCTGTGGACCACATCCTCGCTCGACATCGTCAGCTTGACGCGCGTGCCGACCGGCACGTGCAGCTCATCGATCTCGCGCTGGCCGCCGGTGTGCTGAAACCGCCACATCCATTGTTTGCCCGTGACGTAGACATCCATGACTCCGGGCCCCTCTTTCGGCGCGCTATAGATGGTATAGAAGAGGCTCGCTCCCCAAATGAAGATGCCCACGCAGATCAGAAAAGGGATCGCGATCCAGGCCACTTCGAGCGAATAGGATGGAATCGTCTTCGGCGGAATCTCGCCCGGCGAACGGCGGCGGTATTTGACCGCAAAATAGACCTCCAGCGCCGCGATCAGCACAGTGAAGAAGATCGAGAGCCCGACCAGCGCGTAATAGAGCGCGTCCACGTCGCCCGCAAAACTCGAGGCCCGCTCCGGCATCAACGGCAGAATGGTCATCAGTCTCATCGTTCCTGCTCCGCATGCTGCGCCGCGCCGTCTTGAATCTGCGCGGTCGCGGGCGTCGACGGCGCCAGGCCCCGCCGCAGGATCAGTTGCTTCGCCCGCTCGACCGGGATCCGAACGACGCCCCGCTGTTGATCGAGCCACCCGTAACTCCGGAGCAGCCGATCCTCCTGTTCGCGGAATTGCCGGAGGTCTTGCGGCCCGGAGCCGGAGTGCCCCGGGGCGCCCTGCAAGCGCGGTTCGGGCGGCAACCGGTCGCCTCCCGCGAGCGGCGACGGACGCGGTTCCGCCCGCGCCCCGCGCGCATCGAAGTAACGCAACAATCCCCACATCAGCAGGGCGATCGCCAGCACCGCCACCGCCAGCCAGGCGATGAATTTCACGATGCCCGAGATCCCGACGGCGTTCGGCTCGTGGGCGGCGGCGCCGCGATCATCCGCTAAATTCAGGTGCGACATGACTACTCCCCATGATCGATCGAATAGTGTTCGCCCGGACTCAGCGCGGAGGCCAGATCCGGATCGCGCAGCGGCAACAACGGCCTCGCCTTCAACTGCCAGATGAAGACCGCCAGCCAGAGGCCGCCAATGCCGACGACCGTCACCGGGTCGAGCCAGTCCACTCCCAGCCCCCGGCGATGAAATTCCGGAGTGACCAGCCAGAAGAGATCGACCACCCGCATCGCGATCACCGATCCGGCGACCGCCGCCAGCATGGCGGCATGACGTTTCAGATCGCGCGAGAGCAACAGCACGAACGGCAGCGCGAAATGCAGCGCGACCAGCAGCACGCCGACCCATCGCCAACTGGTCAACAGCCGCGACGTATAGAAAGGAATCTCATGCGGCAGATCGCCCGACCAGATGATCAAAAGCTGCGAGAATGAGAGGTACGCCCAGATCATCAGAAAGGCGAGCAGCAGCTTTCCGAGATCGTGAAAATGCCTCGGCCGGAAGACCCTCGCCATCGGCTCGCGCCCTGAGAGCAGCACGGCGACGAGAATCACGAACGCCATCGCCGAAAGAGCCTGCCCGCCGATGATCAGCAGTCCGAAGATCGTCGAGTACCATTCCGGGTTGAGCGACATCACCCAATCAAAGCTCGCGAAGGTGATCGTCGCCGCATAGAGCACCAGGCCCGGCCCGCTGATCGCGCGCAGTTTGATCATCGACCGCGGATCGTCCGCGCGTTCCTGCCGCCGCGCCCACCGGTCCAACAGGTAGGCCATCGTCAGCCAGACCGCAAAATAGACGACGGTGCGGACGATGAAGAAGGGCATATTCAGATACTCCGTTCGATAATCCGGCGCGGCGGCGCCATCGGACGCCGGGCGCGCCCAGACATAGAGCGCCCGCATGCCCAGCGCGATGGGCAGAAATCCCACCGCCACCCAGGGGAGCGTCCTCATGGCCGCCTCGAGGATGCGCCGGATGACCACTCCCCAATCGCCCCCGGTCAGATACTGCATCATGAGGATCGCCATACACCCGAGGGCCAGGCCCAGCACGAACAGATAGCCGAACAAGTAGGATTGCAGGAAGAGCACCGGGCGGAAGAAGGCGCCCGCCGCGCAGAGCGCCGCCCCGATCACCCCGATGATCAG
>DATEFT010000594.1:0-5692 GCA_035280505.1 Blastocatellia bacterium
TGGAGTTGAGATCATGATCTTTCGCGGTTGACCTAAGACTCTTGAAGTTTTAATCGAAACCGCGAAAGACACGAACGATTGATGATTTCGTGTCTTTCGCGTGTTTCGCGATTCGTCCCTCCTTCCATCCTTCGCCTCTCCTTTACCCGCCGCCCCACTCGCCCACCGACGAAAATGTGCCCGCGCGACAAAATTATTGTTGACAAATGTAACGAGTCGGAGTATTTGTCACTTATTAAGACAAATTATGGAAAAGTCATCCATTAGGGAGCGGAAACAAGCGGTCAAATAAAATAGCTGGGAGGTCTCTCTTCAGGATTCCGGAGGGATTCCAAGCCGGGGTCTGTGGGGAAGACGCCGCCAGTCAATAATAAACTCAAGGTGCACTTGCATTTCGTGATCTAGTTGGTCAGCTCGTGAATGTCGGTCTCGGCTTTAGCTCTGACTACCGCTACCTCTCTGTCCGCAGTCCGTGCGGTCGGAGAGTCGGCCACTAGTCAGTCCTTTGAGAGGATTAGTTATAAATTAAAACAAATGATTAGTCGAAAGACGATATCCGGTTAAACACAACTAAGCCCCCTCAGGCGGTCCGGGCTGCGGTCGGGAAGAGAGGCCTGAGGAGACAAAGGAGATAATATGATCAGAGGACCACAAGCGCGAAAGAGCAACAGGTTGAATCTCATGCTGGCGACGATGGTGGCGTTCTGGACGCTCTGGATCGGGTTCGGGACGTCGGCGCAGAGCCAGACTCTCTTCAGCGACAACTTTGAGGATGGCAATGCGACCGGTTGGACGAAGTCGGGTGGGACCTGGGCGGTCGTGACCGACGGATCGCTGGTCTATCGGCAATCGGGCACCAGCGCCGATTCGAGGGCGAGGGCCGGATCGACGGCCTGGACCAACTATTCGGTTCAGGCGCGGGTCAAACCGCTGGCCTTCAATGGGGCGGATCGCTATGTGGCGCTGCTGGCGCGGGCCCAGAACTCGAACCACTTCTACTACCTGGGCCTGCAGAACGGGAACCGCCTGGTGCTGGCGAAGCGTGACGGCGGAACCTCGACGACGCTGGCCTCCGGCACCATCTCGGTGGCCGCCGGGACCTTCTACACGCTCCGAATCGACGTGGACGGATCGTCGCTGCGGGGGTACGTGAACGGCGGGCTGCAGTTGACGGCGACCGATGGCGATTTCGCCGCCGGCGCGATCGGCGGGGCGACCTTCTTCTCCAGCGCCGCGTTCGACGATTTTGTGGTCACGCCCTTACCGGGCGGGACGCCGCAGCCGCCGGCGGCGCCGACTGGTCTCTCGGCCGCGGCCGGCAACGCGCAGGTGAGCCTGAGTTGGAGCCCCTCGGCCTCCGCGACGGGCTACAACGTCAAGCGCGCGACGGTGAGCGGCGGGCCGTACGCCGTGATCGCGAACGGCGTGGCGGCCACCAGTTTCACGAACACCGGGTTGACCAACGGGACGACCTATTTCTACGTGGTCTCGGCGGTGAACGGGGCGGGCGAGAGCGGCAACTCGGCCCAGGTCGGCGCGACGCCGCAGGGCGGACAGACCGCGCCGGCGGCGCCCACCGGGCTTTCGGCCTCCCCCGGCGACGGCCTGGTGAGCCTGGGTTGGAACGCCTCGGCCTCCGCGACGAGCTACAACGTCAAGCGCGCGACGGTGAGCGGCGGACCGTACGCGGTGATCGCGAGCGGCGTGACGGCCACCAGTTTCACGAATACCGGGTTGAGCAACGGGACGACCTATTTCTACGTGGTCTCGGCGGTGAACGGGGCGGGCGAGAGCGGCAACTCGGCCCAGGTCAGCGCGACCCCCACTCAGGCTCCGGCGGGTGACCGTTTCGCCCTGGTGGGATTTGCCACCGTCAACTCCCTCGGGCAGAACGGAACCACCGGCGGCCAGGGCGGCCCCACCGTGACGGTCTCGACCGCCGCCGATTTTCTGGACTACATCTCGCGGACGGGGCCCTACATCATCCGCGTCAACGGCATGCTGAGCCTGCCCGGACCGATGCACGATGTCACCTCGGACAAGACGATCCTCGGCGTGGGCGCCAACTCCGGGATCACCGGCGCCGGACTCAACATCGGGACCGGGGTCGACGATGACGAAACCCAGCAACCGCCGAACGCCGTTCACAACATCATCATCCGGAACATGCGGATCACGAACGCGCCGGACGATTGCCTCAACATTCAGGATTTCGCCCACCATATCTGGATCGATCATAACGATCTCTCCAACGCCAACGACGGGGCCCTGGATATCAAACGAGGGTCCGATTTCATCACGGTCTCGTGGAATCACTTCCACGATCAGGACAAGAACAGCCTGGTCGGACACAGCGACAGCAACGGCGCCCAGGACCTCGGCCGGTTGAGGATCACCTACCATCACAACTGGTTCAACGGGAGCATCCAGCGCAACCCGCGAGTCCGGTTCGCCGAACCGGTTCACATCTACAACAATTACTACATCAACAACACCGGCTACGGCATCGCCTCACAGATGAATGCCGGAGTCATGGTCGAGGCCAACTACTTCGACACGGTCGAGAAGCCCACGCGTAACGACGTGGCGGGCGATCCGGGCCGAATCGTCCAGCGGCTGAATCTCTTCGTCAATTCGGATCCGCCGGTGGCCGCCGGAACCGTGGTCGAACCGAGAACCTACTACAGCTACACGCTGGATGCCGCCAGCAGCGTCCCCTCGCTGGTCCAGCAACTGGCCGGCGTCGGTAAATTGGGAATCTGATCGATCGATCGACCGCGAAGGAGGCGACAGATGCGGCGGCTCAGCCGTTGTGCGTCTGTCGCGGTCGAAACCTGGCCCCTATCTTCCGAGGAGATTCTATGTTGATCACCAGAGTTCAAATGCCGCACAGCCTGGCGGTGGGCCTGCCGCTGATCGTGGCGGGAACGCTCATCGCGCTCTTCATCAGTTTCGCAACCTCGGCTCAGACCCAGACCCTGCTCAGCGACGACTTCGAGGACGGGAATGCCACGGGCTGGACGCCGTCCGGCGGGAGCTGGTCGGTGGCGACCGACGGGTCGAGCGTCTATCGGCAATCGAGCACGAGCAGCGACGCGCGCGCCCGGGCCGGATCGTCGGCCTGGACCAACTATGCGGTTCAGGCGCGGGTCAAGCCGCTGGCCTTCAACGGCAACGATCGTTTCGTGGCGTTGCTGGCCCGCGCGCAAAGTGCGACCAGTTACTACTACCTGGCGCTCCGCAGCAGCAATCGGCTGGAGTTGAAGCGGCTGGTGGGCGGCTCTTCGACCACGCTCGCCGCGACCTCGTTCACGGTCACGACCGGGACCTGGTACACGCTGCGGCTCGAGGTCTCGGGGACGACGCTGCGAGGCGCGGTCAATGGGGCCGTGCTGCTCACGGCGACCGACAGCCAGTTCGCTTCGGGCAATGTCGGCGGGGCGACATTTAACGCCAGCGCCGAGTTCGATGATTTCATCGTCACCTCGACGACGGGATCGCCGACCCCGACCCCGACTGCAACCCCGACTCCGACTCCGACCGTGACACCGACTCCAACTCCGACTCCAACTCCGACCCCGACTCCAACTCCGATTCCGCCGGGAGATCAACCGATCGGGTTCGCGTCGTTGAACGGCGGAGTGACGGGCGGCCAGGGCGGACCGGTCGTCACCGTGACCAACGGCGACGACCTGGCGACGATCATGGATACGAACGGCCCATACATCATCTACGTCTCGGGCACCGTGAAGATGTCGGGGATGAACCATATCCGATCGAACAAGACCGTCATCGGACTGGGAGCCGACGCCCGGATCGTGGGCGGCGGGCTCTACATGTACAACGCGCATAACATCATCATCCGCAACCTGACGATCGAGGATGCGTCGGAGGATGCGATCGGCATCACCACCGGCTCCGGCAATATCTGGGTCGATCACTGCACGCTCTCGAACGCCGCCGACGGGCTCCTGGACGTCGTCAGGGAGTCGTCGTACGTGACCGTCTCGTACTGCATCTTCCGGAATCACGTCAAGACGATGTTGATCGGGCACTCGGACAGCGCCAGTTCGGACACCGGATTCCTCAAGGTCTCGGTCCATCACAACTGGTTCGACGGCAGCTCCAGCCGCCATCCCCGCGTCCGCTTCGGACAGGTCCATGTCTTCAACAACTACTACCTCAACAATGCCGAATACGGCGTGGCCTCGACCATGGAGGCGGACGTGCTGGTCGAGGGCAACTACTTCTTCAACGTGGCCTTTCCGGCCTTCGTCGGATACGCCGAGTCGGGCCCCGGAGATCTGATCGAACGTTTCAATCAGTACGTCAACTCCGGAGTGCCGCAGACCCGGGGGGCGGCGTTCGAGGCCAGCCAATACTACTCTTACACCCTGGATCCCGCGTCGCAGGTTCCGAGCATCGTCATGAGCCGGGCCGGAGCCGGCAGAATGTAGGTCTCTGAAAGTTTTGATCCGAAACCGCGAAACACGCGGAATACACAAAAGCCCGATGCTTTCGCGTCTTTCCCGTCTTTCGCGGTCGATCCATCGACTTAGTCAACAGGGCACAGCATGAAAAGGAGAGAATATGGCTATCAATCCAATTCGGCGGGTTCGCGAGCGCAGAGCGCGGTCGGCGAAGATGGTCCTGGTCGGAATCGGAGCGCTGATCGCTCTGATCGTCGGGATCGGCATCTCAGCTCAGACCCAACAGTTGTTCAGCGCCAACTTCGAGGATGGGAACGCCAACAACTGGTCGAAGTCGGGGGGGAGCTGGGCGGTGGTCAATGACGGCTCGCTGGTCTACCGGCAGTCGGGCACGAGCAGCAACGCGCGCGTGCGGGCCGGATCGGCGGCCTGGACCGACTATGCGGTTCAAGCGCGGGTCAAGCCGCTGGGGTTCAATGGTTCCAACCGCTACGCCGCGCTGCTGGCGCGGGCACAGAACTCCACCAACTACTACTACCTGGCGTTGAGCAACACCAACCAGCTCCAGTTGGCGAAATTGGTCGGCGGCTCGTCCACCGTCCTCGCCTCCATGCCCTTCACGGTCACGGTCGGGACCTGGTACACGTTGAGGCTCGAACTCGTCGGCGCGTCGCTCTGGGGCTACGTCAACGGGGCGCTGGCCTTGACGGCCGCCGACACCCAGTTCGCCGCCGGCAACATCGGCGGGGCCACGTTGTACACCAGCGCCGAGTTCGACGATTTCATCGTCACCTCGATGTCGGGGCCGCCGACCCAGAATCCGCCGGCCACCCCGGCCGGACTCTCGGCCTTTGCCGGAAATGGGGAGATCACGCTCAACTGGAACACCGTGATCGGAGCGGCGGGTTATAACGTCAAGCGGTCGACGACCAGCGGCGGGCCGTACGTGACCGTGGCCTCCGGCGTCAGCGTGACCGGTTACACCAACACCGGACTGGTCAACGGCACGACCTACTACTACGTTGTCTCGGCCGTGAACTCGGCGGGCGAAAGCGCCAACTCCGGCCAGGTCAGCGCGGCTCCGGATGCGAACCCGGAACCGCCTCCGATCCCCCTCGACGGCCCGATCGGATTCGCGGCCGTCAATGCGCTCGGCCAGAACGGCACGACCGGCGGGTTGGGAGGGCCGGTGGTGACCTGCTGGACCGCCGCCACGAGCCCGGTCTTGCGCCCTTCGAGCGCGATGAGCCGGACGCCCTGGC
>DATEFT010000595.1:0-8166 GCA_035280505.1 Blastocatellia bacterium
CCAGTCGATAGAGCGGTGAGGTGAACTCACTTAATGTCGATGGAGACGGTGCGCATCTTGGGCATGGTGCCGCGTTGCGCCGATTGATTCCAGATGGCCAGCAGCACGATCAACACGACGATCACAATCAGCGTGGTCCGCCGGCGGTCGCCGAAGTAGCTTCGGGTTCTGGTGTAGTAGGTTCTGGGATGTCCCCATTCCCATCTTCTTCTCCTCCACGGCATATCTTGATCTCCCTTCCATTTCTCAATAGTTTCGATCTGGGCGGCAGATGGATCCAAGCCGGGTCAAATCTTGACCTTGCGATTCACGACCAGCCGGAGAAAACCATTGATCGCAAGATGAAGCAGAAGATAGACGCCCAGCGCCAGCAGATAGGAGAGCTCGAGGCGCGAGGCTCCCATCGACGGAGTCGGCACGATCGCCCGGAACGGCGCCAGCACCGGCCACGAGAGATCGGCGACGAATTGAACGAAGCCGTTGCCGGGCCGGGCGCCCAACAGCTTGAGCACGAACTGGAGCCCGATCAGGCCGTAAACGAGGTAGAAGAGATAATCGATGATCTGTGAAACGCGGGCGGTGACTCGGCCGCGCGCCAGGTCGCGTTCGGACTCGACCGCCTCCTGGACCACCTTCCGTTTCATCTCATGCGCCGCGCCGACCAACTCGGCCGACTCTTTGGGTTCGACTCGTGCCGACTCATGCTTGAGGCGCGTCTTCACGTCGTCGCTGATCTTGGACTTGACCTCCTGATGCGAAGCCTGCCGACGCTCTTCATCCAACAACAGATTGTTTGCCACATCACCTTCTCTGATGGCCATAACGCTCCTCCTCCGTGAAAAGTTAAACCTTCCCAGCTCAAGTTCACGGACCCTGCCGGTCTCACCCGATGAAAAGGCAACCCATATACCAGGATCGGAACGATGACGCGGCGGTCGGGATAACCCTTGTAGACTCGGGGGATACCCGTGGAAGGACTCTCGCTTCAGGATCGCTGTCCGGATTTTTCTTAGGATGGAAATGCTCTTCGTCCAGACAAGGTAGACGCGTACTCCGGCCAGGAGTGTCTGCTATTGGTTCGATTGCGGCGAGGGAAGAGTCCAACTACCTCACTCTCGAGAGGCAGTGCGATCAAAATAGTCCGAGTAGCAGAAGATGATTCAGGCGGCGATGCTATTGCCCTGGCGATAGCGATGGACCTTCAGCTTCTTGGCCTTCTTCTGCAAGCGCCACAGATCATAGTCCCGCTGGTGATCGAGCCAGCTCTCGGGCGAGGTTCCGAACGCGAGCGAGATTCGCAGGGCGGTCTCGGGAGTAATCCCGGCGCGTCCGTGAAGCACATCCGAGAGATGTTTGCGGCTGAGACCGAGAATCTTGGCGGCTGCCGGTGAGAAAGAATTTCTGCAGGCCCTTGTGCCGGAAACTTTCAATCAGACGCTCAATCAGCGTAACCAGGATGGTGAGGCTTGGCAAGAAGGCGGCCGGTCTGGTTAAAACCGCCAGGTCGCCTTCCCGTAAAAGCTGCGTTTGGCCTGGCTGGTGATGACGATCGAATCGAGGCTGTTGAACTCCGGATGCCGGTCATCGAGCAGGTTCTGCGCCCCGAAGCTCAGTTCGAAGCTCTCGCGCATCTTCCAGCCCAGCCGCAGATCGAGCCGTGTGTAACCGGGGATCGACTGGGCCGAGAGCTTGGTCAGGTAATAGAGGCCGTTGTCCAGTTCGAGCCGGCCGGGCAACTTGAAGTAGGAATGGACCTGGAACTGATGTTTCGGACTGTGGTTCTCGCCGAGATCCACGTTCTGATCCTGGCCCGCCAGCTTGTGGTTCAACTCAGCCGCGAGAAACGAATACCCGCCGCGAACGCGCCATCGCCGGGTCAGATCCGCCGTGGCCGAAAGCTCCGCGCCGTAGACCCGGCCGTTCATGAGGTTGCCGAATCGGAGCGGGATCGTCAGGTGCGGGTATCCAAAAGTATCGAAGAACGGAGGACCGGGATCGAAGGTCACCAGGCGGTCGTAGACGTTGTAGAAGGCCGCGAGATCGAGCGAGAGCTTGCGGCTCGGCTGCGCGCGATAGCCCAGTTCGTAGGCGCGAAGCTCTTCAGACTGAGGGTCGGGAGAACCGATGAGGGTCGAGAAAACGATGAGGCCGTCGGGCCCCGGAAAGGCGGTGGCGTTGATCCGGAGGCTGTTTTGAGTGCGCGCCGGCGTCCGAACCGCACGCGAGGCCGCCGCCCAGACCGTCTGACGAGCACTCGGCGTCCACAAGAGCCGCGCGCTGGGCTGCACCTCGTAGCCCGTGTAGTCGTTATGCTCCAGCTTGGTGCCGAGCGTCAGCCGCAACCGGTTCTTGATCAGCATCAACTCGTCCTGCACGAAGGCGCTGAAGATCTGAAAGCTCCGCCCCTTCGGGGTGAATTGAGCCGGGGTCCCGAGATTGCCGTTGGTCTGATCGGCGATCAAGCGGTAGCCCACTCCCCAGATCAGGTCCTGCCGCCGCTTGAGGGCCAGATGATGCTGAAAGTCGAAGTCGATCGTATCGACTCGCTCTCCCACGTCCCGGATCTCGCGCCGTGAACGGTCGAAGTAGATCTGCAAGGTCGCATCGGACCGTTCCGAAAAGATGTGATTCCAATGCCCCATGACGTTCCCGCCCGTGAACTCGCCCGGGGTCGGGCGCGGCGGCGCGAAGGGGGCCGGAAGAGTGACCGGGGTCGAGGTCTCTCTCAAAGTGCTGTCGTAGATGTCCCCCTGCAGGGTCAGGGCGTCACGCCCGGACCGGCTCCAGTCCAGGCGGAAACCGCCGCTCACCGCCCGTTGCCCGTCAGGGGCTTCCCGGCCGGAGGCGTCGAGTAGACCGCTCCGGCTGAAAGACCTGGCATGGATCCGATAGTGAGCGTTGGCGCCGGCCGTCCCACCGTAACGCAGGCTGCCGAAGGCATGATCTTCGGATCCGCCGCCGGCCGACATCAATCCTCCCTGCGTCTCGGCCGCCGATTTAGTGATGATGTTGATCACGCCGTTGACCGCGTTGGCTCCCCACAGCGCGCCGCCGGGGCCGCGAATGACCTCGATCCGCTCGATCTCCTCGAGCGGCAGAAACTGCGCCTCCCAATAGACGCCGGAGAATTGCGGGGTGTAGATGCTCCGCCCGTCGATCAGGACCAGCAGTTTGTTGGGAAACCGGCTGTTGAACCCGCGCGCCGTGATCGCCCACTTGTTGCCGTCGATCCGCGCCACGTGCAGGCCCGGCACCAGCCGCAGCAGTTCCGGCAGGCTGGTCATGCCTGAGCGGCGAATCTCCTCCTGGGTGATGACCGAGATGGCGGCCGCGGTCTGGAAGAGACGCTCCTCTTTCTTCGAGGCGCTGGTGACCTCGATGTTCATCAACTCCTCGAGACTGGCGGTCGTCAGATCCGGGGCGGGACCGGGAGCCTGCGCGGAGACGCGGGCCGCGCCCATCATCAAGAGGGCCGCGAGCGCACAGGCGGACAGTACGATCTTCATGGAAGCTCCTTGGATATCGGTCCGGACCGGCGGTCGCGCAACGGCCGATAAAAGTGTGGGGGAGAGATCGAGACGGTCCGGAAGGTTCTGGATTGATCTGGATGCCTTCGCCGGCCCGCCGGCGAGCGGACCGTTATGGGTGCAACATCCGGCGAAGCATGCGCTGAGGATCTCTCCTGATTGGACGGAGAGCGCGCCGTCGAAACCCGCATCGCCGCGGTTGTCGCGGATACATTGTCCATAACCCGGCACTGGCTGGCAAGCCGTCCCCCGCCCCCCGGGCCCGGCCGCCGCCGGGGGCGGCGAACGGGATTCGCAGAATCATCCCGCTTTCTTGAAGTCCAAACTCCGCCGAGCCTCCGTAGTAGTAGCTGAGATTCGATAGTAACTGACAACCGGAAGTAACGTTATGGTTCGCCCCGAACCATAACTATTTCGGAGATTGATAACTCACGGTACCTCGAAGGTTCAACCGGTACCCGAGAAATAGCTTTTTGGATGGTAGTCCGCCGCGGCGCTCCGCGGCCTCTGGGAAACAAGGAAGACCATGGAATAGGCAAGAGTCTCCATTCGCAAGCAGACAGTAAACCATAAGATCAACGACCCACTAAACAACACATAGAGGATGCAAATGGCACGACTCAATCTGTTAATTGCAGCGATTTTCACGACCTTGTTGTTGACTTCGGGAGTGATGGCTCAAGAGGATTCGAAGAACGAAGTGAGCGTACAAGGTACTGTTTTTTTCACCAACGATACGACTGGAAACGGCCTCACTCAACGGACCACCAACTCGGGCGGGCTGCTGGTGAGCTACCGTCATCACCTCACCCGCCTGCTCTCCGCCGACGGCAGCTACGGGTACACTCGCAACACCTTTCAAAACCTCACCTCCGCTGGAGCTTCCAACATCCAGTCCAACGCACACCAGGTGACTGGGGCGCTGGTCCTGAATTCTCCCTGGAAACTCAGCCTGCTTAAACCGTTTGCGCTGGCCGGGACCGGAGTCCTGAACTTCGATCCGACCGGGAATCCGGGCGGCCTGGTGGCCGGAGCCAGCGGCCAGAACAAGGGCGTCTTCCTGTACGGCGCCGGCGCCGATATCGACCTCAACAGCCGGTTCGCGTTCAGGCTCGAATACCGCGGGCTCGTCTACGATCGCCCCGACTTCGGGATCGCGGCTCTCAATTCCGGCCGGACCACCCATACCGCACAGCCCTCCGCCGGATTTCTCGTCCGGTTCTGATGAGGATACAACTCCGATCCGGAGAATGAGATAATAGCCAGGGGGAGTCCCCTGGCTTTTTTTTGGTGCGCACCGGCGCCGTCCCCAGGATCTCTGTTTAACCGTCCAAGAGAACATGCGCATTTTCGCCGTCTCCGATCTCCATACCGATTTTTCCAAGAATTGGCAGGCGCTCCAGCAGCTCCCATCATTGAACGATAGATCCGATACGCTGATCGTGGCCGGCGACATCGCCGACGATCTGAGGGTCATCACCAAGACGCTGCGGTTGTTGCGGGGGCGATTCGATCGGGTCTTCTTCGTTCCCGGCAACCACGAACTATGGGTCCGGAACAGCGACCTCGATTCGATCGCCAAGTTTCATCAGGTCCTCGCGCTCTGTGACGATCTCGGAGTCCAGACCCGACCGGCCAGGGTCGGCGACGCCTGGATCGTGCCGCTCTTCTCCTGGTACGACCCGGCCTACGATGCGGACCACACCGCCGTGGCGGCGGAACTCGAGGGATGGACCGACTTCTATTTCTGCAAATGGCCGCCGGAGATCACCTCGATCTCCGACTTCTTTCTACAACTGAATGAGCCGAACATCCGGGCCTACGACGGACCGGTCATCACCGTCTCCCACTTTCTCCCGCATCGCGACCTGCTGCCGCCGGTCTCGTTCCTCAAGTTCAAAGGGCTGCCGCTGGTGGCCGGGTCGGAGGCCCTCGATCGGCAGATCCGAAAACTTCAGGCGCGGGTTCATGTCTTCGGCCACAGCCACATCAATTACGACCGGGTCATCGACGGAATCAGATATGTGCACAATGCCTTCGGCTATCCGAAGCGGGAGGGAGTCTCGACCTTTCAGTTCAAGACCATCTGGGAAGCCGGGCCGACCGAACCGACCGCCTGGATCGACTGGGCCGAGCGCGCCAGGACGGCCGAATCGGACGACTCGGATTGATGACTGCCGCACAGGCGCGCTTCAGGCGCGCGCGCGCCGGGAGCCAAAACTTCTGAAAAAATTCGCTCCGTTTATTCTCTATTAACCTCCCGCCTGATACTATACCCGTACTTTTCTTCCTCTCGACCAAACGTGGAACAACTTTTTCGCTAGGAGGTCTGATCAGTGAAACGCAGGGCGTTCCTCTCACTATTGTCAACTGCGGCCGCCAACCTCTCGATCGTTGCGGCCCGACCCCGGTCATCGGCTCCGGCCGCGCGCTTCATCGCTTTCGGCGATACCGGAACCGGAGACGACGCGCAGTATGAGCTGGCCCGGATCATGGCGGCCCATCATCGAGAATCGCCTTTTGAGAGGGTGCTGTTGCTGGGAGATAACATCTACCCGGACGGCGATCTGGCGGATGTAGTACCCAAATTCGAGAGACCTTACGCCGACCTGCTGCAGCGCGGGGTCAAGTTTCATGCCGTCCTGGGAAATCACGATGTCAGGAAAGGGCGCGAGACCCAGATCCAGTATCCCCATTTCAATATGGGCGGGCGCGCCTACTACTCCTTCGCCGACGAAGCCACGTCGACCGAGTTCTTCGCGATCGATTCGAACGATTTCAACCCGGCCCAGAAACTGTGGTTGGAGCGGACGCTGGCGGCCTCCCGGGCGCGCTGGAAGATCGCCTACCTCCACCATCCGGTCTATTCGTCGGGAAAGAAGCACGGATCGAACCTGCGGCTGCGCGCGGAATTGGAACCGCTGCTGGTGACCCACGGAGTGACGGCGGTCTTTGCCGGTCACGATCACACCTATGAACGATCCAAACTTCAACGGGGGGTCCAGCATTTCGTCTCCGGCGCGGGCAGCAAGCTGCGGCGCGGCGATCTGAACCGTCAATCCTCCATCCTGGCCTCCGGCACCGACGAAGCGAGCTGTTTCATCTCGGTCGAGATCACACCGGACCGGTTCGATTTCAAAACCATCGATCTCAACGGGCGCGTCATCGATCAGGGTCAGTTGGAATCGCGCGCGACGGTGCCAACCCAGGGAATCTGATCTGAGCGCGAAGCAGACGTCAAACCGCGAAACACGCGAACACGCGAAATCTGGAAAGACGGATGATTTGGCGTGTTTAGCGTATTTCGCGGTCGACCTACCGCTTTAGTAATCAGAGTACTGGATTACTTCTGGCGCACCTTCTCGGCGTTCAATTTCTCAAAGATCTTCTCGATCTGGTCGGCGTCCTGGTCCGATTTGGACTCGACCCCGACGAGGATTCCGCCCTGGCGCAGCCCCGTGTCATAGACCTTGGCGCGATGCTCGGGAATACCGGCGCCCACCAGCAATCCGATCAGCCCACCGGTGGCGGCGCCCGCACCCGCACCGGCCAGGGCGGCCGCGAGCGGCCCGGCGATCACCAATCCGAGACCCGGCAGTGCAAGCGTGGTCCCGATCGCAGCCAGACCGGCCAGAATCGCGCCGACCGCGCCACCGACCGCTCCGCCGACGCCGGCGCCACCCGCAGCCTTCGACGCGGCCTCGATGCCGAACTCTTTGGTCTTGGTAGTATCCGACATCAGGACGCTCACGTCGTCGCGCGTATATCCCATTTTGCTTAGCTCATGCACCGCAGCCTCGGCAGTTACACGACTCCTAAACAGACCTGTTACTAACTTGGCCATAGCGTTACTCCTCATTTTTTAGTTATACCGAGTTTTACTAAATTTTGAACAAACCTCTCCCCTTCATCCCATTTGCATTGAAGCCGATTATGTAGGGGAGGCGGCTTATGGAGGATCCTCGATTCGCTATGAACCCTGCAAAACCCAAGCCACCGAGGCCATCAATGGAAAGCGCTAAGCATTCATGGCGCGCTGTCTCGAATCACGACGAGCTTGTCCGATGAGAGTTCAAACCCTGTCCTGCGGATGGACAGAGTGAACTCTCAATTATGGTCCGGGGCGGTTCATTGGTTCGTCCCGATGCCGAAAAGCGATTTCCAGGCCAATTTGACCGCGAAACATATTAGGGTCATCCCGCACATAATCACGAGCGCTGCGCGCAGATACGCGGCGGTCGAGATCGAAAGTCCGATTCCGGTTCCGATCGCCAGATAGGCTGCCAGGCACGCCGGACATTTGGGCAAGATCGCGAGGATGGCGCTCGGAACCACCCATCCGGCGGTCTTCAGGCACCGCCGCGCAAAATGCGACGGGCGCGGTTGATCATCGTGGAGCCGGGCCGCGAGCAGCTCGCGGCCGGGATCCTTCGGAAAGAGTTCGCAACAACGATGGGCGTTCATGCCGGCTCCTCCGCTGAGCAGTGCGAGCAGGTCTCCCCCTCGGGCGGAGTGTACGGCGCCTTCGGATCGACAGTGTAGTTGTGCTCATACCGGTCGTGGTGACGAACCCACGCCATGGAGAAGGTTAAACCGCCTTCATCGCGGCCCTTCGGCGTGAGATCGAGATAGTTGTATG
>DATEFT010000596.1:0-4584 GCA_035280505.1 Blastocatellia bacterium
GGAGACAATTTTTGTTGAGTCAGGCTGCGGTAGCTGACTCCTGGTGTCGGCGATCATACCTCAATTCGACCTCTGCCGGCGGCAGATTGCCAATCGAGGTCAGCAGTCGGCGGTGGTTGAACCAGTCTACCCACTCCAGCGTCGCGTACTCGACCTCCTCAAGTTGCCGCCAGAGACCGCGATGGTGGATCACCTCCGTCTGATAGAGCCCAATGATGGTCTCGGCAAGCGCATTGTCGAAGGAGTCGCCCACGCTGCCCACTGAGAGCTCGACGCCTGCTTCCGCCAACCGCTCCGTGTAACGGATCGACAGGTATTGGCTGCCACGGTCGCTGTGATGCACCGTCCCCTTGGCACCTGAGCGAGACCACAATGCCTGTTCCAGTGCGTCCAGAACTAGGTCTGTCTGCATCGAACGGGCCACACGCCAACCGATGATGCGGCGGGCGAAGACGTCGATGACAAAAGCCACGTAGACAAAGCCGGCCCAAGTCGCCACGTAGGTGAAATCGGCCACCCAGAGTTGATTCGGCCGCCTCGCAGTGAATTGGCGCTTCACCCGATCTGCCGGATAAGATGCCTGATCCTGGCTGATCGTGGTGCGGCGCTTCTTTCCGCGGACCACACCCTGCAGCCCAAGCGATCTCATCAATCGCTCGACCGTGCAGCGGGCCACGGAGATCTGCTCTCGGCCCAGTTGCCGCCAGACTTTGCGCACGCCGTAGACCCGGAAGTTCTCGTCATAGACGCGCCGAATCTCAGGCGAGAGTTCGGCATCGCGCCCCACCCGGGGCGGCAGCAGCTCAGGCTCCGCCGCTCTTGCTTTGTGTTCATAGTAGGTGGATGGGGCGATCGGCAATTGGGCACAGATCGGCTCGACCCCATACTCACTCCGATGTTGGTCGATGAAGCCGATCATCACTTCGGTTGGCGGTCGAGTTCCGCCTGGGCGAAAAAAGCCGCGGCCTTCCGCAAGATCTCGTTGGCCCGCTTCAACTCCCGCACCTCGCGTTCGAGTTGTTTGAGACGATCACGGTCCGCGCTCGGGAGGCCATCGCGCCCGCCCTGGTCGATTTCGGCTGGCCGGCCCCCTTTCCGCAAGGTCTCGCCGGTGCAGCCAAGCTTGCCGGCGATCGAGACGATCGCCGCCCACTGCGTCTGGTGTTCCCCTTGGTGCTCGAAGACCATGCGAACGGCGCGTTCGCGCAATTCCGGTGAATATTTCTTTCCTGTTTTCATGACTCTATTCTCTCAAGAGTTAGAGTCTCCGGGAAACCCGGGGCGGTTCAGTCTGAGGCAGTCAAAACGCTGGAAAAGAACAGGGACGCTACCGTCCCTGTTCCAGAGAATTAAGAGGTGCCTTGATGAATCCAGTTAACGCGATTGATATCGATAGTTTAGTTTCTCGTCAAAAAATGATTGACTTAGAACATAAACTTCATCGCCAGTTGGATGTGGCGCGGATAGGCGACCTCCGTATCGCCCGCGCTGCGCGGGACGATGCTGCCGAAGTTGCGGTCATCCGGGTTGTTGGTGAATTGACGAACCCGGTATGAATAGGTGTTGGTGAAGTTGAACATCTCAACCCGGAACTGCATTCGAACCCGCTCGGAGATCTTCGTCATCTTGTTGAACGAGAGGTCCGCGGTCGGCGGCGAGTGGAGCCGGAGCGAGGGATGTCGATACGACGTGAAGCGCGGCGCAAATGGAGGGCGGCGGATCACGTCCACATTGCTCTCGCTGCAGCCTTTCAACGTCTTGCTGTAGCTCATCAACTCCAGCTTGCCGCTGTCGTTGACAAATCCGGCGCAGACCGAGCGGAGGGCCGGGTTGTTGAGGTCCTGGTAGGTGCGGAAGGCCCAGACCTGGTCGGCCCCCTTCCATTTGATATCCTTGAGGATCGCGTCCTCGTTCAGATAGAGGATGCTGTCGGGCAGATCCCAGGGGCGGCCCGATTGGATCTGCAGAATCAGGCTGCTCTCCCAACCGCTGATCAACTTGCTGACCAGCCCGCGCCTGGTGTTGAAGAGCTGCTGCCCGTCGCCGAACGGCAACTGGTAGACCATGCCGGTGGTGAACCGGTGCGGACGATCCGCGAAGTAGAGACCGCGCTGCATGAAATTCTTCTGCACGTCGTTCCAGCCCCAGGCCTCGATCTGTTTCGAGAGCGTATAAGTGGCGTTGAGGTTCAACCCCCCGCGCGCCCGCTTCTTGAACTCGATCTGCAGCGAATCGTAGTTGATGCTGCCGTCGTTGCGCGCCACCTCGGTGATCCCTCCGAACTGCGGATAGGGGCGCGCCAGTTGGAATCGCGACAGCGTATTGGCCGTGAAGAAACCGGTTCCCCGGAACGGTTCGAGCCCCCGGAACGGATTGGGCAACCCTTCGTTACAATAGGCCGGGCTGCCGCCTTCGAGCGGATTGCATTTCTGGCGGAAGGCCAGATCCGGCTCGTTCATGGGGCGAGTCGTCTGCAGCCCCTTCGTGCGGTTCCCGACATAGGAGATCTCCAGCATCGATTCCCAGGGCAATTGATACTGGAACCCCAGAGAGAATTGATGCACATAGGGGATCTTGAAGTTCGGATTGACGTAGTTGAACCCGCGCCCCAGAAAGGTCTCCAGCCCGGGCTGATTGCCGGTCGGGGCGATCACTCCGGTGGGGAAAGGATTGTCGAGCAGCCCCGCGATCGGCGTCCGGCCGCCATCCAACGAGTTGATGACCGGGGTCGTCACGCTGAAGTTGTTGAACTGCAGATAGTCGTTGTTGGGATTGACGTAGTAGAGCCCCCAGCCGCCGCGCATCACCAATTTATCCTTGAGCCGATAGGCGATCCCGAACCGCGGCTGAAGATTGTTCCAATCGGTGTTGGCCGGAATGCGGGGCCGGCCGTCGACCCCGGCGAACAGCAACCCGCCCTTGAGCTGGCCCCCGCCCGGAATCATCGTGTGATCGACCAGGCGGTCGGCCGGATTCACGACGCCGGCGTCGAATCCGCGATTGAGCCGGTCGTAACGCTCGGTGGGCGGCCGGTTGATATCCCAGCGAAGGCCCAGATTGAGAGTCAGCCGATTGTTCACCTTCCAGTCGTTCTGGAACCACGGCGCATAGTAGTTGCCGAGCGTGATCCAGAAGAGGTTGTTGTCCACCCCGCCTCCGCTCACGTAACCCAGCAGGAAGGTCGCGATGGAGTTGCCGCTGAGCGGGTCGCCCAGGTCCCATCGTTGTTGGGTGAATCCGCGATCGGCCGTCAGCCGGAACGGATTGCCCTGACCCTTGTCGGCATACTGGGTCCAGCGCATGTCCACTCCGCCGCGCCACGTCTGTGAACCTCGAATCCAGGTCAGGTTGGGATGGACCGCGACGGTATTGGTGTAGTTGAAACCGCTATGCCGCCCCAGCGCGTTATAGTCGCTGAATTCGTAGCGCCCGAAGGCCGGAGTCTGGGGAATCTGCGAGATCAGGCTGCTCGGAAATCCCAGCGCCGTCTTGTCGAAGCCGACGTTGGCGTCGCCCCTCGACCCCTCGACGAAGCGCCCGAAGGAGGCGCGGAAGTTGAAGATGAAGTTGGGCGAGAAGGTCGCCAGGTGATCGACCACGAAGGCATCGTTGATCCGCTTGAGCGGGTGTTGCCCGTCCTGCCCCGGCGAGTCGGTGATGCCGTTGACGTTGCGATCTTCGGTGCGGTCGTTCTTCGCGTAACGCACGTACATCCGATGCCGTTCATTGAACTGCTGATCGATCTTGATCACATAGTTGTAGAAGGAATCGGTCGCCAGGTTGGGCGAGATGAAGAGGTTGCTGCGCGAGTAACCCGCGACCGGGTCGACCCGGTTGGGCTTCAATTGGTAGCTCAAGATCTTCTGCGCCACCTGGTTGAGACGATTGGCCGGAATCTTGTTCTCCGGGAACGGCTCGCGAACCCAACCGCCGGCCACCGAATCATCGCGCCTCCCGGTCATCGGATCGTAGATGAGGATCGGCTGGCCCGCCCGGTCCACGAGCTTGCTGAAATCGCCGTTCAGCATCTCGGCCGTCGGCACCGAGAGCGTCAGCGGTTGCGGGACGCCCTCGCGGTAGCCCTCGTAGTTGAACATGAAGAAGGTCTTGTCTTTGCCGTTATAAATCTTGGGGATGTGGACCGGCCCCTCGATCTGCAGGCCGTACTGATCCAGGTAGTGCTGGGCCTTGGGCGCCCCGTTGGCCTTCAATCGAAAATCGGTGGCGTCGAGCCAGGCCCGCCGCATGAACTCGTAGATCGAACCGTGCAGGGCGTTGGTTCCGCTGCGCAGGTTGACGTTGATGATGCCGCCGGTCGTCTTGCCGTACTGGGCATCATAGGTGTTGGTCATGATCTTGAAGTCCTGCACCGAATCGACCGGCGGGACATAGGCGATGTTGTTGCCGCCCGCCTGCGAGTTGTTCGGCGCCCCGTCGAGCAGAAACTCGTTGCCGCGCGACTGGCTGCCGTTGATCGTCCACTCGGCGATCGCGCCGTTGTCGAACGGCCGCTGCCAGATCGAGGCGCCGTTGAAGTTGACGCCCGCCGTCAGCACTCCGAGCATGAACGGATTGCGCGCATTG
>DATEFT010000597.1:0-2866 GCA_035280505.1 Blastocatellia bacterium
GCCACCAGGAGCCGGCCAGCATCTCTGACCTGAAAATTGCAGTATCCTGGTTAATTCTTTGACGCAGTTGAGTGTTATCCTTCATAGACCTCTCTAGGGCTTTAAGGCCGATTCGCAGTCTTTTGGTTATACAAATTCAACGATTTGCAGTTATTCATTTAAATGATTGGGGAGGAGTGAGATAAATCTCGGGCACCGCGCGATTATAGTAAAAGCAGGGCACATCCACAAAATCAGTTTTCGGTACTTGGCTAACAAATTTGGTCGAGAAGCCGCGAAACACGCAAAATATGATGCGAAAAATAAAACTGTTCAAAGATCGATGGCGACGACTTCGTGATCGAGGATCGACGGCACCGTGATCGTCAGCTCCGCGCCGCGGCGTTCGACGCGCGGAGTCTGATTGGCCGCCAGGAGCTGCACTCTCTTGGGTTTCACGCCGGCGGGCAGTCGCAACCGGACCTTCTGGGGGCCGATCGGAATCATCTCGCGCAGCGGGCCCTTCATCATCATCGGGTTGGTGAGATTGACCAGGTGGACCGTCATCGAGTTCCGCTGCCTCCAGGCTGTCACGTCCAGCACGCCGGGGCCGGTGACGCTGACGGGCGGCTCTTCATTCGTGGCCCACTCCAGGGCATTGCGCAGCAGTTTGTAATGGTCGACGCAGAGCACCTCCCAGAAGACGCGATCGAGGTCCCACGGAAAATAGACGACGCGGCCGGCGGATTGAGCGGTCTTGATCTCGCGCAGATAGACCTCGGGCTGGCCGGTCTTCGTGGTGCGCGGATAGACCTTCTCCATCGGCAGATCCGGATAGCTCGGGATCAGGGTCAACGGCGGATTTGGGAACTGTTCGCGAGCCTCGACCTCGAGCCGCCAGACGCCGTGAATGATGCGCGGGGCGTCTTCCAGACCCTTCAAGAGCGGATGCGGATGGGCGGGATCGTGTTCGAGCCGCAGATAGGCATTGCGCATCGGGTCATGGGCCGCGCTCTTGAACCTGACGCCGAAGAGATCGGCCAGTCCGAAATCCGGGCGGCGCGCGCCCTGCTCGTCATAGAGGCTGGTCTCGTAGGTAGCGATCAGATTGCCGCCGCGTTCGACGTATTCGCGGAGCTGCCGGCATTGGGCCTCGGAGAGCGCCGCGAGGTTGGGCAGGATCAGCGTTTTGAACTGTTCAAGATGCGCCGCGTCCAGGAGCCGATCGTGGACCATCTCGAAGGGAACCCGGGCCTCGATCAGGGCCTGATACCAGCCCAGGATGTGGTCTTCGACCTTGGCCCCGGCCCGGTCGCCGCCGTAGAACCAGGCCGTCTGCTGCGAATAGACCATTCCTACTCGGGCGAGCGAGGACTCATTCCGCAGATACTTCTCCCAACCCGCGTAGCGGCGATAGATCTCCTCGACCATGCGCAGCCAGCGCGGATCATGGATCACGCCCGAGAATTTGGTGAACCAGGGGCGCAGGTCGTTGGCGACGCCGTCGGCCACCCACATCCGGATCTCCGGTTCGCTCTGGACCGAGTCCTTCCATCGATAGGGCTCCTCGAGCCCGACGCTGAAGATGCCGACGATCGGTTTGTGGCCGAGCGTGGCGCGGAACTCCTTGCCGTGTTTGCCGTTGGCCCAGGGGACGGCCAGCCCCCGGCGCGCCTGACGGTCGGCAATCAACATCGGCGCGAGTTCGCCGATCTGCTTCATGTCGAGCGAACTGGTCGCGCCGCCGCCGGTGTTGGGAATCACGCAGGAGTTGGAGTTGATCCGGCGCACCTCGCGATCCCACAGTTGCCACAGATCGAAGAGGCGCCGCTGCCGCCAGAGCAGGTAGGCGCGGCGCACCGGATCCTGCGGATCGCTGGTGCGGGGCAACTCCTGTCCCGTCGCCTCGCGGAAATTCCGGCGGCAGTGCTCGCAGTAGCACATGCCGGAACCGTCCCAGCGGTTGATGAAGATGCCGTCGACCTGGTAGAGAGTCGCGATCTCCTGTTTGACCCGGGTCATGAACTCGAAATTGTAGGGCCCGAGCGCGCACGTCACCCACATCTCCGGTGACGCCCAGTGGCGGCGCCGGTTCCCGTGCTCATCGACCGCAATCCAGTCCGGGTGCGCGGCCTCGACCTCGTCGTAAGTGGCATGCGGATCGGTCCGCGCGATGACCACCATCCCCAATTTGCGGCAGCCCGCCACCAACTGGCCGAAGGGATCGGAGTTGCCCAGCCAGACGCTGCGATGATGGAAGGGGACTTGAGTCGGATAATACGCGACACAACCGCCCGCGCTGAGGCAGACGGCATCCGAGCGGGTGCGTTGGAAGTAGTCGAGCCAGAACTGCGGATCGAACTTGCCCGGATCGTCCTCGACCAGCGTCAGTTGCGCCCAGCGCATGGGCTTATCGACCCAGGTCGGGACCGGGGGCGCCGCCGGTCCCGGGGTTTGATCCCCCGGGGTTTGAGCTATGGTTGGCAGCCCCACGGCGAAGCGATCGATAGCGATGGTCGCGCCGGCCAGGGAGGTGCTTTTGAGAAAATCCCTTCGTGAAAAGTTCGACATGGTTTTTCGCTAAGCTGTCAGAGAATTATCGGTACCGTGAAGACGACTGGCGGGATCTTAACATTTCGTTTCCGGAGCTTAAACCCGAGAGCTGTGGAATCGGTCTCCTGAACCACTTGATCATCAGTGCTCTGGAACGCAAGTCTCTTGAAATATTATTCGAAACCGCGAAACACGCGAAACACACGAAATCATCAATCTTTCGCGTCTTTCGCGTGTTTCGCGGTTTCGAATCCCAAATCTCAAAAAAGCCAGTCATCAAAGCCTTAAATTACAAAGACGGATATAGATGATAGAGCATCAGATAGACCACGAC
>DATEFT010000598.1:0-2952 GCA_035280505.1 Blastocatellia bacterium
GGTGGCCTTCCTCTTTCCGGGCGGCGGCGCGCAGTACGCCAACATGGCGATCGGACTCTACCTGGACGAGCCGGTCTTTCGCGAACAGATCGACCTCTGCTCCGAGCTGCTCCGCTCGCACCTCAATCTAGATCTGCGCCAGATCATGTATACCTCCCAGCAGAACCAACCCGAGCAGGCGGCCGACCATCTGCTGAAACCCTCGCTCGGTCTCCCGGCCCTCTTCGCCACCGAGTACGCGCTGGCGCAACTGTGGATGGCCTGGGGGATCAGGCCGCAGGTGATGATCGGGCACAGCCTGGGCGAATATGCGGCCGCCTGTCTGGCGGGAGTGATCTCGCTGGAAGACGCGCTGGCGCTGGTCGCGCTGCGAGGGCAACTCTTTGAAGAGCTTCCCGAAGGGCGGATGCTCAGCATTCCACTCTCGGAGCATGAGCTGAGGCCCTATCTGGATCGCCAGTTCTCGATCGCCGCCATCAATCACCCGAACGCCTGCGTCGTCTCCGGCGCGGCCGCCGCGATCGAGCAACTGGAAGCGGCGCTGGCGGAAACTCAGATCGAATCTCGCCGGCTGCACATCTCGGTCGCCGCCCATTCGACCCTGGTCGAACCGATCCTGGATCGATTCCGCGACTTCATCTCCCGGATTGAACTGCGGCCGCCTCAGATTCCATTCCTCTCCAACCTGACCGGCAGTTGGATCACGCCGAAAGAGGCGACCGATCCCGAATATTGGGTTAAACATCTGCGCCTGACGGTGCGCTTCGCCTCCGGCGCGCAGGAGCTCTTCCGCAACGCGGAGCTCATGCTGCTCGAGGTCGGGCCGGGTAACACCCTGGCCTCGCTGGTTCAGCAGCACCCCGCCAAATCGGCCCGCCAGGAGGTCTGCTGTTCGGTGCGACATCCGAACGACTCGCAGCCGGACTCCGCATTTCTGCTGGCGACCCTGGGCCGCCTCTGGGTCGCGGGAGTGAAGATCGATTGGCGGCAATTTTATGCCGGACAGCAACGGCGCCGGACGACGCTGCCGGCGACGCCCTTCGATCGCAAACGCTACTGGATCGAGGCCGACCCCGCCGCGCACCTGCTCCAGCCGGCCACAACCGCGGCCCCGAGTAAACGGCCGGACCTGGCCGAATGGTTCTATGCGCCCTCGTGGAGACGCAAACCCGTTCATGCCCTCCCGCTCGCGCCGACCGGCAGTCGCCTCTTCTTCATGGATGAGACCGGGTTCGGAGAGAGTCTGGCCCGGCAACTACGGACCGGCCAGCAATTCCTGATCACGGTGCGGCCGGGAAGAGATTTCGAGAGAGTGGGCGAAGACGCCTATTCGTTGGACCCGGCCGACCCGGACCACTACCAGGAGTTGTTGCGGAGGCTCAAGTCCGCCGGCCACCTGCCCCAACAGATCGTTCACGCCTGGAGCCTCCAGCCGACCGCGCCCGGCAAGACGCCCGACGACGATCCGCAACCGGTCGATCAGATGGAGCAACGCGGGTTCTACAGCCTGCTCTACCTGGCACAGGCCTGGAAGAGGCTGGGAAGCGCGCCGGTGCGGATCACCATGTTGACCAACTACACCCAGGACGTGACGGGCGAAGAGCCGCTGCAACCCGAAAAGGCCACGGTGCTGGGCCCGATCAAAGCGATCAGTCAGGAATGCCCGGAGATCGCTTGCCGGGCGATCGATCTGGAGTTCCCGAATGCCGCGAGTTCCGACGCTCCGGAAACCTCGCTGATCAAGGCGCTGGAGGCGGAGATCTCGGCTTCCGAGACCGAAATGTTCGTGGCCTATCGCGGCAGCGGCAACTATCGCTGGGTCTTGAACTATGAACCGATGCGCCTGCCGGTCCTTCCCGACCGGCTGCGAGAGCACGGCGTCTATCTGATCACCGGAGGGACCGGCGGCGTGGGACGCCTTCTGGCGCAATATCTCGCCGGCGCCGTCCAGGCGCGGCTCGCGCTGCTCGGTCGTCACGCGCGCTCCGTCGATCCGGAAGTCATTCATGAGATCGAGAAGGCGGGCGGCGAGGTCTTGCTGCTGGACGCGGACGTGGCCAACCAGCCACAGATGCAGGCGGCGATCGATCAGACGCTGGCCCGTTTCGGCATGATCCACGGCGTCATTCACGCGGCCGGCATCACCACCGGCAACTCTCTCTTCCGGCCCTTCGAGGAGATGGACGCCGAGGCGTGCGAAGCGCAGTTCCAGCCCAAGATCCACGGCCTGCGGGTGCTGGAGAAAATGCTGGCCTGGCAAAAACTCGACTTCGTCCTGCTGATCTCCAGCAATGCCTCCGTGCTCGGCGGATTGGGGCTGGTCGCTTACTCCGCGGCCAACCACGTCCTGGATCTCTTTGCGACCCGGCAGAGCCGGCGCGGTTCGACGCCCTGGATCAGCGCCAACTGGGACGGCTGGCCGACCGAGCGGCGGCAGCGGATCGACGGAACGCACACCAGCATCGATAAATACGCGATGACCCCGGAGGAATGCCGGGAGGCCTTTCGGCGGATCGCCTCACTGTGCCGGGGCCAGGTCGTGGTCTCTTCCGGAGATCTGGCCGCGCGGCTGCAACGCTGGACGCAACTGCAGTCGGAGCCGGAGGCGGAATCGCCGGCCCCGCCGCTCAAAGGCGGGCCGCCCGCGCCTGAGGCCGTCCCCCGTGACGAAGTAGAACAGCGCCTGGCCGAACTCTGGCGAGAGATGCTGGGGGTCGAGCAGGTGGGGAGATACGACAATTTCTTCGAATTGCGCGGCGATTCACTGCTGGGCACCCGGCTCATCACCCGCCTCAATCGCCTCTTCGGAGTGGAGCTGCCCCTGCGCGGCCTCTTCGAGGATCCGACCATCGCGGGGCTGGCCGAACGAGTGGAGGCCTCGCGCCGCCATGTTCCCGAATCGTTGAAGAGGCCCGCGGACCCGGTGGGAGCCGAAGAAGAAGAGGTCAGGAT
>DATEFT010000599.1:0-5231 GCA_035280505.1 Blastocatellia bacterium
TTCGATATAGGTGGAGCCTCAGGCCTGAACAGTTCCGGGGGTGAGACTCTTCAGACTTATCGGCAGCCTCTCGTCAAGCTTGACGAAAAAAGTCCGGAGAGGCCCGGCCCTGATCGGCTATTGCGAAGTATTGCTGAGGAAGCCGCTGAACACGCGGCCGCCGTCGGACTGTGCCGCCATGCCGGCCAGGACCGACTCGTCGGGCTCATCGATCTGCAACCGTTTCAGCTTCTCGACGAAGGTGGTGCGTTTCATCTTCAGCAGTTTGGCGGCCTGCATCTTGTTGCCGCCGGTCTGACTCAACGAGCGCAACAGCAGCTCGCGTTCGATGTTGGTCACCACGGCCTCCAGGCTCACGCCCTCGACCGGGATCGCCTGCTGGGCCAGCAGCGTGGAGTCCACCGGCAACCCGGCCTGAACGCCGTCGTCCACGTGCGCGTAGAGCTCCTCCGGCAGATCCGAGATCGCGATCATGGTCCGGGCCCCGGAGATGGCCGCCGCACGCTCCATGGCGTTCTGCAGTTGGCGCACATTGCCCGGCCACGAGTAGTAGGTCAGGATGCTCCAGATTCCGTCATCGAGGCGTTTGGCCGGCAGTCCGACGTGGGAACAGAACCGGGCGAGCAACTGCTCGGCCAGCGGGCGAATGTCTTCGGGCCGCTCCCGCAACGACGGCAAGCGCAGATGCATGACGTTGAGGCGATAATAAAGGTCCAGTCTGAAAGTTCCGTCTTTGATCTTCTGTTCGAGATCCGCGCTGGTCGCCGCCACGATTCGGACATCCACCTTGACGGTCCGCGACGAGCCGAGTTTCTCGAACTCGCGCTCCTGCAGGACTCGCAACAGCTTGGCCTGGAGCGAGAGGCTCATGTCCCCGATCTCGTCCAGAAAGAGCGTGCCCCCCTCGGCATGCTCGAACCGCCCCTCGCGCGAGGTCTGGGCGCCGGTGAAGGCCCCCTTGACGTGACCGAACAACTCGTCCTCCAACAACTGGTCGGGAATGGCGGCGCAGTTGAGCGCGACGAAGGGCCGCTGGCAGCGGGGGCTCTGTTCGTGAATCGCCCGGGCGATCAACTCTTTGCCGGTCCCCGATTCGCCCGTCACCAGGACCGTGGTGTTGAACGGCGCGATGGCCGTCGCCTGATCCAACACTTTGCGCATGCGGTGCGAGTGGGCGACCAACTGGGTCGCGCCGCGGCGGCTCCCCGGCGCGGCCGGCGCCCGATGGCAGGCCCGTTCCGCCGCCATCTGAATGGTGTCCTTGAGCGTCTCCAGCGCCACCGGCTTGGCGAAGACTTCGGCCGCTCCCCGCTTCATGGCATTGACCGCCAGGTCGATGGTCCCCTCTTCGGTGATCACGGTCGTCATCAGCTCCGGCCACTGCCGCTGACAGAGCGACAGCAGATCGAGGCCCGACATCCCGGGCAGCTCCACGTCCGTCACCAACATCTCGAAGGCTTTGTGGTTTAACAGCTCGACGGCCTCCTCCGCGCTCTTCGCAATCTCGGATTGATAGTTGCAGACCGTGGTTAAATGAAGGACCTGTTTTCTGACTGATTCATCGTTCCCGACGAAGAGAATTCTGATTGCCATACCTTCCACCTGTGAGGGAGCGCACCATCGGGGCGGCCCGGCGCGCTATGATGTACAAATAATATGCCCGTCCATGTCTCGTTCTGCCATTCTTCAGGCAACTGATGCACCACAAATCAGCCAATCGGCCGGCTAAAATTAACTACTTCTTAGGCTGGGAGTTAGTGGCGGGGCCCGGTCCGGGGCCGGTCCGGCTGAGAGTCCGGAATCTGGAATTCAGACATGGTGTCTAGAATGCAGAAGAATGGGAGGGTGAACAGGAGGGCCATCGACTCTCTCCTTATCGGTGGAGACCGCGCGAACCTGAAGAATTTGAGATTTGAGATTTGAGATTTGAGATGTTGAGTGCTCCGCTCAAATCTCAAATCTCCGGGCTCAAATCTTGAAATCTGAGGGGCCGTCCTCAAGTTCCCAACTTCCCCTCCGATATGGCGGATAGGATGTTGATCTTTCGGTTTTGATCTCCGGTGTCTCTGGCGCATCCGGTCGAGCGGAAAGATCAACACCCGGTATGAACGAGGGTCGAGGCCCGCGGGCGCCGACCCGATTTCAAGCAAATGATATAAATTGGAGAATCTCCGTAATGATAATAAAACGATTCGTTCAGGCCTCCGTCGTCTGTGCCCTGCTCTGTTCGTGGTTCGCCCTGGGAAGGGCGCAGGAGCAACCCCTCGCCGAAGCGGAAGCCGAACACGCGGGAGCCGCCGCCTCGACCCACTCCGAATGCAAGATCTGCCGGTGGGTGGAGATCGAGACCGCCAAGATCAGCGCGCGCTACCTGTTCGTCGATGACAGCGAGGGACATATCGAGGCTAAACAGAGTCAGCACCAAGAGCTCTTCGAGGGTCGATTCAAGTTCGATCCGGCCGGTCGGTTGGCGCTTCACGCCGGCGTCTTCACCGGCAACAACTTTGCCGGAGGCTGGAACGACACGGGGCTGGGAAAACGGACCCGCGGTTCGGCCAACCTCTATCTCAAACAGCTCTACCTCTCGGCCGAGCCGATCCACGGAGTGGAGATCGATTACGGCGGGCTCGGCATCCTGAACGGCGAATCGAGCGGGATCACCGGCTATGCGGGCGACGGCTACCTGGTCGGCGAACGCCTGGTGGTGAGACGCCCGGAGAATCTCTTCTTCGATCAGATCGCCGTCACCTATGCCTACCTGGGCGACTATTTCACGCCCAATCTCAACAAACGATATCATCGCCTCAAACAGTCGAACTATCACCAGTTCCTGATCGGCAAGAAGATCGGCAACCGGGCGGCGGTCTCGGGCGAGTACACGTTCCAGGAAGGCCGGGAGACGCTGCGTCAGGCCATCCGGATCAAGACCCCGGAATTACGCTTCCTCGACACCGTGCGGTTCGAGAACTATCAGCGCACCGACGTCCAGGCGGCCTACGGGTTCGCGCTCGCCGGCGAGAAGAAACTCTTTCATCGCCTGACCCTCGGCGGCGGCATCACGCAGGTCGATCGCAACTTCGGCCCCTTCAACGACGATGCTTTCTTCGACGGGCGGCGGTTCTTCGTCAGCAGCGAGTTGGAGGTGAGCCCCGAGTTCAGTTTTTCGTTGCTCTACAACCGGGCCGTCGCCAACAATTACGACGTCGGCAATCGGACCCATTTTCACATCGCAGTTCATTACGACCTGCTGAGATCTTTGAAGCGGACGGGAATTTTCTAAAAACCTCTCCAGGCTGACCAGAGGAGGACGCCACATGAATCGACCTAAGCACCTAATCAAGTTCGCGCAATCCGCCCGCCTCGCCAAGCTGCTGGTGGCGCTGTGCCTGCCCCTGGCCTGCTTTGGCGTCGCGAACCTGCCGCAGAGCGCGGCGGCCGAAACCGGCGACGAGCCGGAATATCGCCAGTACATGGCCAAATATCGCCGGCCGCCCGAGATCCCTTATCCCAAAGACAATCTGTTCACCAAAGACCGCGAGTTGCTCGGGCGGACCCTGTTCTTCGACCCGCGGCTCTCGGGATCGAACTGGATCTCTTGCGCGACCTGCCACAATCCGGCCTTCTCCTGGGGCGACGGCCTGGCCAAGGGAATCGGCAACGGGATGCAACAATTGGGCCGCCGGACGCCGACCATCCTCAACCTGGCCTGGGCCGAGCCGCTCTTCTGGGACGGCCGCGCCCAGACACTCGAAGATCAGGCGCTGGGCCCCGTCGTCTCGCGGGGCGAGATGAATCTCTCGCTCGACAAGATGATCGAGAAGGTCAAGTCGATCTCCGGCTATCATGACCTCTTCCAGAAAGCCTATTCAAACGAGGGGATCACCGAACAGACGGTGGCCAAGGCGATCGCCACCTTCGAGCGGACGATCGTCTCCGGAAAGGCGCCGTTCGACGAATGGATCGAGGGCCGGGAGAACGCCATCTCGGAGGAGGCCAAGCAGGGTTTCCTGCTCTTCAACACCAAGGCCAACTGCGCCAAATGTCACAGCGATTGGCGGTTCACCGACGACGGTTTTCATGACATCGGTCTGCCCGGCGACGACATCGGCCGCGGCAAACTCTTCAGCGAGATCGAGGTCAACCAGTTCGCCTTCAAAGCGCCCACGCTCCGCAACGTCGATCATCGCGCCCCCTTCATGCACGACGGATCGGAAGCCACCCTGGATGATGTCATCGAGTACTACAACAAAGGCGGAAAGGTCCGACGTCCAAGCCTCTCGCCCGAGATGAAGGCCCTGAACTTGACGGCCGAAGAGAAAAAGGGCCTGGTCGTCTTTCTCAGGACCCTGACCAGTGTCGACCGGCCCATCGAAATTCCCGTGATGCCGCGGTAACCACGAGCAAGGAGATCTAGACCCATGTTGCGTATCTTGTTAATGACCACTCTCTTTTCGGCGATTGTTTTCGCGTCGGCGCCGGTGGCCGACCACACGATCACCCAGGCCAATAAAACCTTCTCCCAGTCGGAGATCACCATCAAGAACGGAGACAAGGTCGTCTTCAAGAACGACGACCAGGTCACTCACAACGTCTTCTCGACTTCGAAAGGTTATGAATTCAACCTGAAGATCCAGGCGCCGGGGGCCTCCGCCTCGGTCCCGTTCAACGCCTCCGGCACGGCCGAGGTCCGTTGCGCGATTCATCCGAAGATGAAGTTGATCGTTAACGTTAAATGAGTCTGGAGAAGTCTGGAGAAGTCCGGCACAGTCCGGAATCGGAAGAGCTCTTCCGACTTCTCCAGACTTTTCGAGGCTTCTCTAAACTTCTCTAAACTTCCCCAGGCTTCCCCAAACGTCCCTAGACTGTTTTTAAGGTCGTATGTTTGAGAAACTGCTGTCCGCTGCCAAACAATGGCGTCGCCTCACCCCACACCGGCTCTACCGATCCTGGCGAGAGTTCAATTTCCGACGCCTGCCCCTGGTCTCGAAGTTCAATTTTGCCCTGGCAGTGGCGCTGATCCCCCTGCTGGTCATCACCCTGGTCGTCAGTTGGATCTCGAAATCGAGTTTCGAGCACAACGCCCAGGAGCTGAACGACGTGCAACGGGTCAAGGAGCTGGCCTCCGCCTCTCTCGCTTTTCTGCTGGTGGAAGAGACGGTCACCAAATCGGTCCTGCTCAGCCTCGACAACATGATCGAAGTTCCGCGCAAGGTGCAGGCTTACGACGACAA
>DATEFT010000600.1:0-18157 GCA_035280505.1 Blastocatellia bacterium
CGTGCCGTTGAGGCTGCCTTCGATCTTGAGCGCTTGCGGATCGGGAATTTCGTCCTTGGTCGTGATGAAGGGGCCGAGCGGCGCGAAGCCGTCGAGGCTCTTGCCGCGCACCCACTGGCCGTCGCTGAATTGCAGGTCGCGCGCGCTGACGTCGTTGACGGCGCTATAACCGAAGACGTAATCGAGGGCCTCGCTCTCGCCGACCCTGGACGCGCGCCGGCCGATGACGACCGCGAGTTCAGCCTCGAAATCGATCTGTTCGCTGATCGCGTGCAGGTGGATCGCCGCCTGATGAGCGTTGAGCGCGTTGGGCAGCTTGGTGAAGAGCAACGGCGATTTGGGCGGCTCGCTGCCGCCCTCGGCCGCGTGCTCGAAATAGTTGCGGCCGATCGCGATCATCTTGGTCGGATAGACGGCCGGCAGGTATTCGACGGCGTCGAGGGCGTAGGCCGCTTTGGCCGTCAGATTGTTCGCCGCCTGCAGCGCCG
The DNA here is from genome assembly GCA_035280505.1 of Blastocatellia bacterium. Taxonomy (GTDB): domain Bacteria; phylum Acidobacteriota; class Blastocatellia; order RBC074; family RBC074; genus JAKEHZ01. Next base: position 489 of record DATEFT010000600.1, read on the forward strand.
CCGAACCGGTTTTGATCAGGGTCACCATATCCGGCGCGATCTCCGTGATGTCGATGATGACGTCGCCTTTCAGCATTCCGAGCCGCTTGCCTTCCGCAGTTTTGGTCTTGAATTGTGTGAATTTCATAAGTTCAGCTTCCTTCAGGTTCCTTCAGATTGATCAAATAAAGAGAACGTCAAACATGCCGGCACGCCGGGTCTCAAGATTCGACGCTTTCGAGCCGGCGCCGTTGGAATTCATCGAAGGTCACGGCCAGGACGATGACCGAGCCGATGACGATCTTCTGGATGAAGGGGGAGATCTGCAAGAGGTTCCCGCCGTTCGCCAGCACTCCCATAATCAGCGAGCCGATGATGGTGCCGGTGACGGTGCCTTGCCCGCCGCTTAAACTGCCTCCGCCGATGACGACCGCCGCGATGACGTTCAGTTCGTAACCTTCTCCGGCATTGGGTTGGCCGGTGACGGTGCGCGAGGTCTCGATCGCTCCCGCGAGGCCGCTCAGGGCCCCGAGGATCGAATAGTAGATGATCTGATACCGCGAGACGCGAATCCCGGCGTAGCGCGCGGCCTCGATGTTGCTCCCCATGGCGTAACAGTAGCGGCCCAATCGGGTCTGGCTCAAGACGAAATGGATGAGCAGGGCGATCGCCACCACGATCAATAACGGGAGGGGAATAAATCCGAGGAAGTTCTTCTCCGCCAGGTAGCCGGCGGTCGCCGGCAGACCGACCACGGCGTTACCGTCCGAGATGTAGAGTGAGAGTCCGCGATAGATGCCCATGCCCCCCAGGGTCACGATGAAGGCCGGGATCTGGAGGGCCGTGATGGCGACGCCGTTGAAGAGTCCGCTGGCCGCTCCGACCGCGATGCAGACCAGCGTCCCCGCCACCGCCGGCGAGCCCTGCTGCATGGCCATGGCTCCCAGGACCCCCGAAAATCCGACGATGGATCCGACCGAAAGATCGATTCCGCCCGAGACCATGACCATGGTCATGCCCATGGCCATGATCGTGATCACCGCGGTCTGGCGCGCGATGGCCGCGAGATTGCCGGCCGTGAGGAATTTCGGGTCGTTGCCCAGAATGAAATACTCACAGGCCGGGATCAGGGCACAGAGTACGATCAGGCTGATGAAAGGTAGAAAACGTTTGGTCCAATCCTGCATTCGGTGAATCCTCGCCTTGCTCGGTTGCGTTCAACCTTCTTCGACTGCTGCGTGCTTCAAGATCTCTTCCTGGGTCGTGCGCTTCGCCTCGAACTCGGCCACCAATCGTCCGCGGCGCATGACCAGGATCCGATCGGCCATGCCGAGCAGTTCGGGGAGATCGGACGAGACCATGACGATCGCCGCGCCCGATTCGGCCAGTTCATTGATCTCCCGATAGATCTCCGATCTCGCCGCGACGTCGATTCCGCGCGTCGGTTCATCCAGCAGAAAGATCCGGGAGTTGGCGAAGAGCCAGCGCGCGAGCAGGGATTTCTGTTGATTTCCTCCGCTCAAGCGGCCGGCCGGTTTGGCGGGCGCGGGCGGCCTGATGCGCAGCTTCTCGATGAAGTCGCCGGCGGCTTTGAATTCGAGACGGCGCTGCAGACGCACACCTCTGACCAGGGCTCGGACGTTGGCCAGCGTGATGTTGGTGGCCAGCGGCAGATTCAGACAGAGTCCGGTTCGTTTGCGATCTTCGGTCAGAAGGCTCAGGCCGTTCCGGACCGAATCGCCCGGTTCCGCCAGGTCGATCTTTCGACCGTCGAGTTCGATCTCGCCGGCGGTCGCCGGATGAGTGCCGAAGATCGCTTCCACCACTTCGGTCCGGCCCGCGCCCGCCAGGCCCGCGATCCCGACCACTTCGCCGGCGCGCGCTTCGAAACTGATCTCGGCGAATTTCGGCGGGCGCGAGAGGTTCTTGACCCGCAGTTTGACCTCGCCCACCTGGGCCCGGCGAGGCGGAAAGATCTCTTTCATCTCGCGGCCGGCCATGTGACGAATGATCTCATCGGTCGGGATCTCGCCCCATCCGCCCGTATAGACGACCCGGCCGTCGCGCAGGATCGTCAACCGGTCGGCGATCGCGTTCAGTTCTTCCAGGCGGTGAGAGATATAGATGATCGCCAGCCCCCGGTTCTTCAGGTCCCGGATCAATCGAAAGAGCTCCTCGACCTCCTGTGAGGTGAGCGAAGAGGTCGGTTCGTCCATGACGATCACTCGCCGGGCCTCGACGACGGCGCGCGTGATCTCGACCAACTGGCGGTCGGCCGCGCTCAGCCGTCCGACGATCGCCCGCGGATTGATCTTGAAGCCGAAATCGTTCAGCAGTTGTTGGGATCGCCGGTGGATCTCGCCGCGATCGATCCAGCCGAATCGGCCGGTTTTGAGCGGCTCGCGGCCGAGGAAGATGTTTTCGGCCACCGTCAAATGCGGCGCCAGCGAGAGCTCCTGGTAGATCATGGCGATGCCGGCGTCGAGGGCATCGGCCGGCCGCGCGAATTTGACGGGCCCGCCGTCGATCAAGATCTCGCCGGCGTCGGGTTGGTGCACGCCGGCCAGGATCTTCATCAGGGTCGATTTCCCGGCGCCGTTCTCGCCGATCAGCGTCAGGACCTGGCCCGCTTGCGCCGTCAGGTCGACCTCCGTCAACACGGTATTGCCCGCAAAGGCCTTGGTGATGCCGCGCATCTCAAGCGCGGGAGCTGATGAATCCATCGGTTCTTTGTCGGGGCGCGATTTCGTTTTCTCCAAAACTCTATTCAACGCGATCCTTTATCGACAGTCGACTCTCGTTACTTGATCAATTCCTGCATCTCCGGCGTCCCCAGGTTGTCCTTGGTCAGGAGCTTGACGCCCGTGTCGACGCGCTTTTGCGGCTCCTTGCCGGACAGTTTATCGACCATGGTCTTGACGCTTTCGTAACCCATCTTGAACGGGTTCTGGAGGACCAGCGAATCGATGGCGCCGTCTTTGACGTTGTTGACGAGGTCGGCCGTCGCATCGAATCCGACCAGCAGGACCTTGCCGGAGAGGTTGCGCTGCCTGATGGCGTTGACCGCGCCGACCGTCGATGATTCGTTGGAGGCGAACAGGCCGCTGAGATCCGGATGCGCGGTCAGGATATCCTCGGCCGCCGAGAGCGATTTGGTGGCATTGGCCTCTCCGTAGAGCCACTGCACGATCTGAATCCCCGGGAACTGCTGCTTGATCGTCTCCTCAAATCCCTGCTCCCGCTCATCGGTCGAGACCGAGCCTTTCTTGACGCCCAGAATGGCCACCTTGCCCTTGCCGCCCAGCCGCTCGCCCATCCGTTTGCCGGCGACCACCCCGCCCTCGTGGTTGTCGGTCGCCACGTAGGAGAGATATTGATCGGTCGAGATTCCCGAATCGAAGATGGTGACCGGGATGCCCTGTTTCTGGGCGCGGGCCACCATCGGCACCAGCGAATCGCCATGCGAGGGCGCCAGTACGATGCCGTCGACCCGGCGATTGATGGCGTCTTCGACGATATTGATCTGGCCGCTGATGTCGGTCTCCGACGCCGCTCCCTTCCAGTCGATCTTCACGTTGAGGTCTTTGCCGGCGCGGTCCGCCCCGGCCTTGACCGTCTGCCAGAATGAGTGCGAGACCCCTTTGGGAATGACGGCGATCGTCTTCTGCGAGGATTGCGCGCCGCGATGACAGGCGGCGACGATCGTCAGGATCGAGAACAGGACGGCGCTTAAGATCGTGAATTTCGTTTTGTTCATAGGACTCGTGCTTAGTTTAAATCATCGGTTTTTCGCGCTTTCGCGGATTTCGTGTATTTCGCGGTTCCGAAGTATTAAGTTCCCAGGAGCACCACTCCCTTGATGTAGTCCGCGCCGAAGTGGTCGCTGGCGAAGGCCTGCGGGACCTCTTCGAGTGTGCGGTAACAATGGGTGATCAGTCGGGTCACGTCGATCCGTCCGGAACTCAACAGCTCCAGCGATCGGCGGTAGACGCTGGGCCGGCCGTCCGCTTCGAACCCGCCGGACGCGCCCACCGGCGCGATCAGCGTCGGTTCCATAAACTGCACGTTGTTGAGCACTCCCAGATCGACTCCGTGGTGGCCGTGACCGTAGAGCAGGACCGTGGCCTGTTTGCGCAACAGTCCGGGCATCTGTTTGAACAACTGCCCGATGCCCGCCGATTCGATCAAATAATGGATGCGCTCGCCCCGCGTCAGATCCCGCACGGCTTCGACCAGGTCCACCGCCGACGGATCGACCGCCGTGGCGCCGAAAGCGGCCGCGAGCCGGCGGCGTTTCTCGTTCGGCTCGGTCACGATCAGCAACCCATCGTAGCCGACGATGTTGCGCAGATATTGAGTGAAGAGCAGCCCGGCCGGTCCGGCCCCGCAGATCAACACGGAACGAATCGGCCTTTCGCCGCCGAAACGGTACCGGGCCGGGGTCTGCAGCATGGTCTCGGTGGAATGGATAATGCAGGCCAGCGGTTCGACCATGGCGGCCTCCTGCATCGGCAGCGCGCTTTCGATCTTGATCGCGTTGACGGCGGGCACCGCCACGTACTCGGCCAGCGCGCCCTGCAGGCCGGTGATTCCGTGCTCGGCATAGTCGGCGCATTGATGCGAATTGCCGGTGACGCAATATTCGCACCACTCGGTCCGGCCGAGACTGACGCAATTCATCCCCTGGTCGATCGAGACCCGGTCGCCGGCCTGCAGGTCCGTGACCGCGCTCCCGCGATCGACGACGGTCCCGCAAAATTCGTGTCCCAGGATCTGGGCCTGTTCTTCAAAGGGGATCAATCGGCCGTTGGCGTCGCTGTGGTAATTGGCGCGACCTTCGTAGATGTGAAAGTCGGTGCCGCAGAGCCCGACCGCGCCGACTCCGATCAGGACGTCATGCGGACGCAGCTTGGGCGGCGGGATCTCACGGACCTCCATCCCTTCGGGCCGCGTCAGAGCCAGGGCGCGCATCGTGGGGGCGTTGATGGATTGCGAGTTGAGAGGTGCAGACTGATTTGACATCTTTAGCTGTTTTAACCGCGAAATACGTTGAAGAAAAAAAGATCAGGCGTCCAGGTCGCTCGTCTCCAGCCGGTCTTCGCGGTAAAGCTGTTCAAAGCGCTCGATCGTCTCTTTCACGCCCTGGGCCAGTGAGGTGTGCGAAATGCCGCCGAGCGCCCTGACGATCGCCGTGTCGTCGAGATGCGACGGCATGGCCATTTCGGTCTCGGCACAGGTGATGGTGCCTCGGGCCGCCGGCTGGATCTTCTCGATCTCGGCCACGACCTGGGCGACCTGCACGGTTTCGCCGTGCAGATTGAAGACGTGGGCTCCCTGCAACTCCGACGAGGCCGCGCGAATGAAGGCGTCGGCGCAGTCGGCGATATAGAGAAAATCGGTCTTGCCGCCGAACCGGATGTGGAACGGACGTCCCACCACCGCCGCCTTCATGGCCTTGGTCGGATCGGAGGTCATGCCGGTATCGCGTCCGACTCCGTAGACCGTCAGCGGCCGCAGTCCGACGCTGTTCACGCCGTGATCGAGCGCGTAGACCCGGGCGTTGTCTTCGTTGCAGCGTTTGAAGGCGCCATAGTGAGTGGCCATCCCGCCGGCGTCGCCCTCGGCGACCGCCCGGCCGTCCTCGCAAGCGCCGAAGACGGCCGCGGAACTGGCATAGACGACCTTTTTGACCCGCCCGCCGGAATTGCGCGCCGCGTCGAAGACGTTGAGGGTGCCGATCACGTTGACCATGGCGCCCAGCCGCGGATTGGCGCGACAGGTCGGCACCTGCAGACCGGCCAGGTGGATGATCTGCGTGACCTGCTGTTCTTCCACGATCCGGGAGACCAGCTCGCCGTCGGTGAGATCGCCTTCGATCATCTTTCCCCGCGCGATTTCGGCCTCGCTCATCAACAGCCGCAACCGGCGAGGATCGGCGCTCTGATCGAAGATTATGACGTTGAGGTTTTCAGCGAGCAGACGCTTCACCACCCAGGCACCGATGAAGCCATGCGCGCCGGTCACCAGATAGGTCGATTGGGACATCGTATTATTGCCTTTACAGAGTAAGATTGCGGTGAACCGGATCCGGTTCCGAAGACGACGAATCATAACAAGGTCCCGCCGAATTGGGAATGCCAATCTGCCAATCGGCGGATCCGCCGCGAAAGGCTCCGGGGGATTGAGAGTTTCAAGCCTGATGCATTACTCTAGGGAAGTCTGGAGAAGTCCGGGCGGAAGAGTTCTGCACAGGCGCAAATTTCAGCATATTTCAGTCGGTTGTGGAGAGACGGATGCTTCATGATAAGTTCATATTGCTGCTGGCAAGCTGCCTGTTGCTGAGTAGCTGCGGCGGCCAGGCCGACCCGGGGCGAGCCACCGCGAGTCCCACCCCTCAGTTTCCCGCCTCGATTCCGATTCCGGAGGTCGCGGCCATGATCAAACGAATCGCGACTCAGGACGGCTGCCGGGATTTCTCGGCCGAGATTCAGATGAAGTCGATCGATGAGCATGGAAAACGTGATGAGCTCGAGTTCAAGATTCAACGGAAATATGCGGAGTCTCGGACTTCGACCTTTTTGACGGTGCTCTCTCCGCGCGAGGAGATGGACAAAGCCCTCCTCGCCATTGAACAACCGGACCGGACGACCGAGGCTTTCTTCTACCTGCCCGGGTTGAAGAAGCTGACCCGGCTCAATTCCGGCAAACAGTTGGGGTTTCGGGAGGCTAAAGTCACGGTTCAAGAACTGCTGGGCATGGAATTGGGGCAGTACACGGTCAGTCCCGGCGAACGTCTCGACGACGGCGGTCAACCGCGGATCCGGGTCGAGTTGAAAGAGAAGCCTTATCTCGGTCTGGCTTTCCCGCGGATCATCGCCTTCTTCCGCGAGGCGGATCGACAGCCGATCCGCTTCGAACTCTACGATTCGCGCAACGAGTTGCTCAAGGTGGTCACGGTCGAAGAGGTCCGCTCGATTCAAAAGCGCCAGACCCTGACGCGCCTGGCGATCAAAGATCTCCAGCAGAAGATCGAACTCGACCTCGAAACGCGCAAAGTCGAATATGACCGCAAGTTGCCGGATCACATCTTTACTGAAGAACATCTCAAAAATTTCATCAATCTAGCGAGTCACGAACTGGACCAAAGCAGGTAGGGTGGATGAGTAGATTTATCGTCGGTCACTCGCGCGCGATCATCATCCTGGTGATCGTCATCACGGTCTTCTTCGCCTTCGGTCTGCGGCGGGGCCTGATTCTGGACGTGTCGCCGCTCAATCTCGTCGCGCACGGCAGCCAGGCGAGGGCGGATTTTGAGAGCGCGTTGAAAAATTTCGGGCCGGAAGATTACCTGGTGATTGCCGTCGAGGCCGATGACATCTTCGCTCCCGAGAGCCTGGAGCGGCTGCGCGCGCTGCAGGCGCAGATCGAGAGCCTGGACGGCATGGCCGAGGTCCTGAGCCTGGTCAACGTGCCCTCCGCGCGCAGCGTGGGCGGCGTGGTCGAGATCGACCGGCTGATCCCCCGGGGGCCGGCCGCGCCCGGGGAACTGGCGGCGGCCCGCGCCCTGGCCACGAACGATCGCCTGTACGTCGGGAATCTGGTCTCTCCGGACGCCCGAACCGCCGCGATCAACGTGTTGTTCAGACCCGAACTGCCGACTCCGGCCCGCCACCTGCTGACCAGCCGCATCTACGACCTGACCTGGCGCGCCGGGTTCAAGAGCTGCTATTTCGCCGGCGACCCTTTTTCGCAATGGCGCAGCACCCAGGCCATGCAGCGCGACCTGCGGCTCTTTCTTCCGTTGACGCTGTTGCTGGTGGCGGGGCTGCTCTGGCTCTGTTTCCGGTCGGTGGTGGCGGTGGTCCTGCCGCTCGGAACGATCGGGATCGGGCTCGTCTGGGTGACCGGGTTGATGGGGTATCTCGACGCGCATTTTACGATTCTGGCCTTGATGCAGCCGACCTTGATGCTGGCCATCGGCTGCTCCTACATGATTCACGTCGTCAACCAGGTGGGGCTCGTCTTTGAGCGGGGCGCGCCGGAGGCGGACCGCGCCCGGTTGCTGCGGGAGGCGCTCGGGTTCATCAACCTGCCGGTCGTCGTTTCGGCTTTGACCATCATCGCCGGATTCATCTCCCTGGCTTTTACCAGGATTCCCGCGATCCGCGCGACCGGGATCTATACGGCGATCGGCGCGGTCTTCACGATGATTCTCTTGCTGACCTTCGTCCCGGCCGTCCTGATGACTCTGAGTTCCCGGACCCTGGCTTTTCGGGTCGGATTGACCGGCAGCCTGGTCAAGCTCCTGGAGGCGACGGGGCGCTGGGTCACTTCGCATCAGACCGTCCTCTACCTGCTGACCGCCGTCATCCTGGTGGTCAGCGTCGTCGGCATGCGCCGGATCCGGATCGATATCGACTACTTCAACTTCCTCAAAGCGAACTCGGAGCCGAACGTGGGATTGACCGAGATCGGCAGACGGCTCTCGGGCGCGGTGAGCTTCAGTCTGGTGGTCGAAGGCCGGAGTCCCGGGGCGATCGAGGACGCGGAGACGCTGCGGCAGATCGCGGCGCTGCAGGCGGCGGCCGAAGCGCAGGATGTCTCGGCCGAACGCGGGATCGACCGGACCCTCTCGGTCGTCGATTTCGTCAAACATCTGAATCGCGCCTATCACGACGGCGATCCGCAATCCGGCCGAATCCCCTCCGACCATCGCGAGATCCGGGAACTATTCTCCGATCGCGCGCAACTGCGAGGCTTTCTGTCGGCGGACGGGCGGGTGGCGCGCATTCTGATTCGCTCCAACCTGAGAAGCTCGCAATCCATGGGCGCGGCGATCGCGGAGATGGAGCGATGGGGGCGCGAGAGGCTGCCGGAATTCAGAGTCTATGCGACCGGCACCTTCGTCCTGCTCAACCGGACCTCCGATCAGATTGCGGGAGAGCAGGTGCGGAGCCTGACGATCGCGCTCGTCACGATCTACCTCATGCTCTCGATCCTCTTCCGCTCCTTGCGGGTCGGAATGACGGCGCTCATTCCCAACCTGATTCCGGTCCTCTTCTTCTTCGGTTTTATGGGGTGGCGAGGGATCGCCTTGAATTTGACGACCAGCCTGGTGGCCAGCGTCGTGCTGGGTCTGGCGGTCGACAACTCGGTGCAGTTCATCGTGCGGTTCCGGCGCCAGCAACGAGCGACGCCCGAACTGCGGGCCGCCATCATCGAGAGCATGCGGTTGTCGGGCCGTCCGATCATCTACGCGAATGTCGCGCTGGCCGCGACGTTCGCGGTCTTCGCCCTCTCGAACTTCGAGCCGATCGGGATCTTCGGCCTGCTCTCGGCTGTGACCATCATTGGCTGTTTAATCGAGGATCTGGTTCTCCTGCCGGCCCGGCTGACCTCACCGGTCTTTAGAAGTCTAGAAAAGTCGGAAGACTATTACTCTGGAAATTAAGTTCTTTGGAATTTGAGATTCGAAACTTCAATAAACATACATTTCAACGTCCTATTCCGGACCTCCCCGGTTTGGAGCCGTTGTTCTCTTGAGGGGTCCCCGGCTTCTCTAAACTTCTAAAAACTTCCCAGGCTTCACGATCTCGCAGGAGCGTGGAGAGGAGCATGGTGTGGAGGCCATGTCCGGAGCGGACGGCGTGCACGTGTCCGAGGATCGGCATTCCGCAGAGAGCCAGGTCTCCGATGATGTCCAGAATCTTGTGCCGCACGAACTCGTCCTCGAACCGCAACGGTTCGGGATTGAGGATTCCGTCGCCGGTCAGCGCGATCGCGTTCTCCAGCGATCCGCCCCGAGCCAGGCCGTTCTGTTGCAGTTTCTGCAACTCATCGACGAAGCCGAAGGTGCGGGCCGGCGCGATCTCTTTCGCATAGGTGCCGTTGACGAAACCGACCTCGCGCTGTTGCAGGCCGATCAGGGGATGATCGAAATCGATCTCGCAGGTGACGCGAAACACATCGGCCGGTTCGATCGAGATCCGGCGATTACTCTCGCGGACTTCGATCCGTTTCAGCACTCGCAGATAGTGGCGGGGCGCTTCCAACTCGACGACCCCCGCGCGGGCGATCAATTCCACCCAGGGTCTGCTGCTGCCGTCGAGAATCGGCACTTCGAGCGAATCGATCTCGACGATGGCGTTGTCGACGCCGCACCCGAGCAGCGCCGAAAGCAGGTGCTCCACGGTCGCAATCATCACCCCCGACTTCATGAGAGTCGTCGCGTAACTGACGTGCGTCACGTAGTCGGGGCTGGCGGGAATCTCAAAGCCGTTGAGATCCTGACGACGAAAAACATAACCGGTATAAGGCGGGGCAGGGTTAACTGTGATTTTGGCGGATGAATTTGAGTGCAGCCCAACGCCGCTGGCGCTGAAGCTTTTACCAATAGTAGTCTGCTTATTCAATCCATTAACCTCTGAGAAATTTTTTATTACACGGGCAACAGCGACGAACTTTGAGAATGCAAGCTTTGCGCCAGTGGCGAGAATTTCTGCCCAGGCCTATAAGTGCTTGTCAATTAAGGATCATTATAGCAATCTGAGCCGGGGGCCGGGAGGGGCCTGTAGCTTGGTCACTACACTGACGATTATGCTTTGTTGCGGTTGAGCAATCATGACGGTGACCGGACCGGGACGAGCGGGCGGGTTGAAAGAGACAAGGCTGCGGAAGGCGTCAATCCGCAGCCCCGGGTTTAACCGATCTCTTAACGATATTTTAAACCGGACCTCGGCTGGCTGATTAGAAAAAGGTCTCGGTTACTCGATGATGCGACGAAACTTCTTGCGATTGCGTTTGCGTGCGAGTGCAGATTTGAGGCGACGCTTTTCGCCGGGTGGAACATAGAAGGCGTGTCGTTTGACTTCGCGAATAATATCTTCCTGTTGCACCTTGCGCTTGAAGCGACGGAGAGCGCTCTCGAGCGTCTCGTTGTCGCCCAGCTTCACTTCTGCCACTAGAACCTCACCTGCCTTTCAGTGACTATCCAAGGATCTTCGCCCAGAGGTGCCGATTGGACGCCAAATAGAGATTTCGCCAGCCATCAAGCGAACCGGCAGGATAAACTTTAGCCCCTGGTAATTGTCAAGCTGGGCCGCTCTGTTCTCATCTTTTGCCGGGAGCCGGTGGGACTCAAATAGAAAATAATTATCTTAGCGTTAGCTATTTCGGCTAAATTTCTCGCATTAAGTGGTAGAAGCGTCAGTTCGAACAGCACTGACAGTGAGAAGCAGCCTAGCTCAGACCAAGCTATCCTAAATAGTTTCTATGCTGCATCCTTCCATGCAGACGTCTTTGACCTTAAAACACAATCGCTGCGACCCTCGGCCGTGGCGGAGCGCTGGGCGGGTTTTTTGCCCGCCCAACGCTTTGATTTGAGCCGGACCGGGCTTTAGTCCTTTCCTTCCGCATGGCAATATTCTCCTACCCTATCCATCGGTGGTGCCATCAGTGATGATTGATGGAAAGATGCTGATGAATTCCATGAATAAAAATTATAAAATATCGGGCAAGTCATGAAGATATTGGTGATCGGTTCGGGCGGGCGCGAGCACGCCCTGGTCTGGGCGCTGCGCCGCAGTCCACAAGTACGAGAACTCCACTCGGCGACGAGCAATGCCGGGATTGCAAAGGTGACGATTCCGGCCCGTCTGGACGCCGGCGATCTCGAGGCGGTGGCCGATTTCGCCGCCCGGGAGCAGCTCGACCTGGTGGTGATCGGTCCGGAGCAGCCGCTGGTCGATGGTCTGGTCGACCGTCTGGCCGCGCGAGGCGTGCCGGCCTTCGGCCCGGAGCGGGCGGCCGCCCGGCTGGAGGGCAGTAAAGTTTTTGCCAAAGAGTTTATGGCTCGGCATCGGATCCCGACCGCGAGATCCAAGATCGTCGAGACGGCCGAGGCCGCCCGGCAGGCCGTCCGCGAGGGCTCCATCGCCTTTCCGCTCGTGATCAAGGCCGACGGCCTGGCGGCGGGCAAGGGCGTGATCATGGCCGAGGACGAGAGCCAGGCGCAGCGGGCGATCGAGGACCTGCTGGTCACGCGTAAATTGGGTGACGTGGGCACGCGGCTGGTGATCGAGGAGTGTCTCGTCGGCCGTGAGCTTTCATACCTGGTCTTCAGCGACGGCCGGGACTATGCGGCGATGCCGGTCGCTCAGGACCACAAACGCGTCTTCGACGATGACCGGGGCCCGAATACCGGCGGCATGGGCGCGTTCTCGATGCCGGGGCTGATCGATCCCGGTCTGGAACGGCGCATTCAACACGAGATCGTCGAGCCGACTCTGGCGGCCGCGCAGGCCGAGGGTTTTCCTTTTCGCGGGGTGCTCTATTGCGGGCTGATGATTACGGCTCAGGGACCCCAGCTCCTGGAATATAATGCGCGCTTCGGCGACCCCGAAACGCAGGCGATTTTGCGCCGCCTGGACAGCGATCTCTCCGCGCTCCTCTGGGCCGTGGCCCGGGGCGAACTGCAGAGCGTGAGGCCGCAATGGAGTTCCGAGACGGCGACCTGCGTGGTGATGGCTTCGGGGGGATATCCGGAGGCTTACGAAACGGGCCGGCCGATCAGCGGGATCGACGAGGCCGAGCAGCTTGAAGGCGTGGTCGTTTTTCACGCCGGCACGCGGCTCGATGCGGCCGGCCGGGTGGTGACCTCCGGCGGCCGGGTGTTGGGGGTGACGGCGCGAGCCGCGACCCTGGAAGCAGCCACGCCCCGCGCTTATGCCGCGGTGCAGCGAATTCAATTCGAGGGAATGCACTATCGGCGCGATATCGGGACCGCTCGTTCCTGATCGACGATAGTGAGCCTGCGAAACAGACGAAAGGAGCCCAGACCATGGACAGCAATCAGGCAGAAGCCGCAGTTCTCACTCCGGCCGTACCCTTCAAATTACCGACTCCTCCGACTTTCACCGGCGTTGAAGAGGAGCGGTTACACCGCAAACAGCGACTGGCCGCCGCCTTTCGCCTCTTCGCCAAGTTCGGATTTGACGAGGGGGTGGCCGGACACATCACCGCGCGCGATCCGGAGCGACCGGATCATTTCTGGGTCAATCCCTTCGGCCTCGACTTCAGCCGGATTCGCGTCTCGGACCTGGTGCTGGTCAATGACCAGGGAGAGGTCGTCGAGGGCACGAACATCGTCAACGTCGCGGCCTTCGCCATTCATTCATCGGTGCACGTGGCGAGGCCCGATGTGATCGCCGCCGCTCACGCGCATTCGTTGCACGGCAAGGCCTGGTCCACGCTCGGCCGCCTGCTGGATCCGATCACGCAGGACGCCTGCGCCTTCTACGACGATCACGCGATCTTCGAGGACTACACCGGCGTGGTCTTCGATCCGGCGGAAGGCCAGCGGATCGCCGCCTCCCTGGGGCCGCGCAAAGCGGTGATCCTGCGCAACCACGGGCTGCTGACCGTCGGTAAATCGGTCGATGAGGCCGCCTGGTGGTTCATCACCATGGAACGCAGTTGCCACGCGCAACTGCTGGCCGAAGCGGTGGGCGAACCCCATCTGATCGGCCACGAGCAGGCCCAGCTCACCTCGCAGCAGGTCGGCTCGACTTTAGCCGGCTGGTTTCAGTTCCAACCGCTCTGGGATCGCATCACCAAAGAACAACCGGACCTGTTGGACTGAATCGAGGGATCGACCACGAAACAGGCGGAAGACGCGAAAGCCTGATGATTTCGCGTCTTCGTGTTTCGCGGTTGAAGAAGCAAGTAATCGTTATTCCTGCCTGAGGGCCGTCGATGGATCGATCTCCGTGGCTCGGCGGGACGGCAGCAAGATCGCCGTCACGGCGGTCGAGATGATTAAGAGCATGACCGCTACGTAGGTCACCAGATCGGTCGATGAGATGCCGTAGAGTAATCCCGATAGTATTCTCTTCAACGACCACGTCCCCAGCAACCCGATTGCCAATCCCGTCATCACCGGCGTCATCGCTTGTTTGAGAAAGAGGCCGGCGATATCGGCCGGCCGCGCTCCCAGCGCCATGCGGATGCCGATCTCCGATCCGCGCTGAACGACCGCATACGACATGACGCTGTAGATGCCGACGGCCGAGAGCATCAACGCCAGCGCCGAAAACATCGTCATCAAATCGACCGGAAATTTACGCATGGCCAGCGACTCATCGAGGATCTCGCTCATCGTCCGCACCTGGCCGCCCGGCGCGCCGCTTCCGGATCGAGTCCCTCCCGATCCTTCAATTCGGTCAGCAGCTCCAGATGAGCGCGAATCTCTTCGGCCAACTCCCGCTCCATTCGAGGCTTGTGGAACAGGTGGCGCCAGAGGCTGATGATGCGAGTTCGTAGCGGCATTCTTCTACCTTTCGTTTTTCCAGCGCTCCTGCAGCGATTCTATAGGAGAGCATAGACCGGCTCATCTCGAATGGCAATACAAGCCGGTCCCGGGCCGGCCGGCTGAAGCCTCGTTCGTCCCCGCCGCCGATTTGACGGTTCTTCAGGGGGTCAGGTGAATGGTGAAGCGGGTCGGTTGCCCGGGGTCGCTCTCCAGCGAAAACTCGAAGCCGTGGGCGTCGAGAATCTCTTGCGCCAGGGTCAATCCGATGCCCTGGCCGTTCTCTTTGGTGCTGAAGAAGGGCGTGAAGAGGCTCTGCTGAATGGCCGGGAGGATGCCGCCGCCGCTGTCTTCGATCGTCACCCGCGGTTTCTCCGCCGACCGGCCGAACCGGATCGTGATCAGTCCATTCCGGCCGATGGCTTCGATCGCATTCTTCAGAATATTGACCAGGACCTGTTCCATCTGGCCGCGATCGAGGCGCACCGGCGGGGGAGGGGACTCGGCGGCCCACCGGATCTCGATCCCTCGCTCGGCGCAGGCCGCTTTGAACAGGAGCACGATCTCTTCCAACAATTGCCGCACGTCGCAGGGTTGCAATTGCGGCGGCGGCAACCGGAAGACCTCGGCGAAATTGCGCATGAACTGGTTGAGCTGGTTGGTCCGGCCGATGGCCACTTCGAGCGCCTTGACGAAATCCTCCCGGTCTTCGAGCGAGAGCTGGCCGGAATAGTGCAGGCAGGAGTGGAGCAGGGAGTTGGCCGATCCGATCGAGTTGTTGACCTCGTGTGACATCATCCGGATCATCTTCTCGTAGGCGGTCTTCTCCGCCTGCCGGAGCTCCTCGGTCAACTCTTCCGTCAGGATGAAATCACGGGTAAAGCCCCGATCCAGAAATTGCGACCGCCGGCATTTGACGCGGCGGCGCCCGGACAAGGGCACGATCTGGGGCTCGCCGAGCCGAATCTCCTGCAGGGCGTGCGCGAAAGAGGTGTTCAGTTCCGAGAGTCTTTTTCCGATCAACTCGCGGCCGGGGACCTGGAGCATCTGCTCGGCCGCGGGATTGGCCGTGGAGAGGCGGCCCTCGAAGTCGAAGGTCATGATGCCGGAGGGCGAGGCGGCCAGGACCCTCTCCAGAAAATAGTTCTGTTCCTGCAAACGGATGCGCTCTTCGCGCAGATGATCGATCATTCGATTGTAGACCTGGATCAGTTGGTCCATCTCGGGCTGGCCGACTTCGCGGAATCTGGAGCTGAAATCGCTGTCCTGGATGAATTGAGCGCCGGTCTTGATCAACTCGATGGTGCCGAAGAGCCCGCGAATCAGCTTCAACCCGGTGAGCAGCGAGATGGCGAAGACGGCCTCGATCAGCAGCAGCCAGAGCCGATGTTTCGAGAACAGGTAGACCGCCACGCCGGCGAAGAGCAGGTGGGCGCAGATCAGGTAGATGATGAACTTGAAGCGCATTTGAGGTTTTGATTCGAAACCGCGAAAGACGCGAAAGACGCGGAATCAAAGACCTTTCGCATGTTTTGCGGTTTGTAAACCAACTTAGTTAGCGAAGTCCTAGGACTTGATCCCGTACTTCTCGAATCGCCGATACAGGGCCGCGCGGCTCAATCCCAGAGCCTCGGCCACCTTGCTGATGTTGCCATCGTAATGTCCGAGGGCCTTGACGATCATGGCCTTTTCCAGGTCGTCGAGGGTCATGCTGCCGACCGCCGGCAGCGGGTCTCGGCGCGGATCCGTGGCGTCCATCTCCATGGTCAGCTCGAGGTCGTCGATTTCGAGCCGGTCCTTGCCGCTCACCAGCAGCGCGCGTTCGATCAGGTGTTTGAGCTGCCGCACGTTGCCGGGCCAGGGCTGATTGCGCAACCAGCGCTTGGCGTGATCGCTGATCGCCAGCTCGCGACGGCGGTAGACCCGGGCCAGGCTCTCCAGAAAATGGTCGGCGATCAGCGGGATGTCGGCGGCCCGTTCTCTGAGCGGAGGCAGGTGGATCGCGATCAGGTTCAGACGGTAGAGCAGATCTTCGCGAAATTGTCCGGCCGCGACCATCTCCGTCAGGTGGCGATTGGTGGCCGAGATCACTCGCACATCGACGGTCCGGGTCGTGCTGGATCCGAGCGCCTCGTAGGTTCGGTCCTGCAGCACCCGCAACAGCTTGACCTGGGCGCCGGCGTCCAGGTCGCCGATCTCGTCCAGAAAGATGGTCCCGCCGTCGGCCATCTCGAACCGGCCCTTGCGATCGGCCCGCGCGTCGGTGAAGGCCCCACGGGTGTAACCGAACATCTCGCTCTCGAAGAGCGTCGAGGGAATTCCGCCGAGATTGACCTTGACGAACGGCCGGTCCCGGCGAGGGCTGTTGCGGTGGATGGCGTCGGCGATCAGTTCCTTGCCGGTTCCGCTCTCGCCGGTGATCAGGACCGAAGCATCGGTCGGGGCCACGCGGCCGATCAGTTCGAGAATCCGCAGAAATTTGGTCTCCCGGCCGATCAGGCCCCTGAAATCGTGGCGGGCATCGAATTCGTCGCGGGTCGGCAACCGGCTCGACGACCGCGACGAGTTGGCCGCCGCCAGCTCCAGGGCCGTGTTGACGGACTGCAGAATCTGCTGATGCGTCCAGGGCTTGGTGATGAAATCGGCGGCGCCGGCGCGGATTCCCTGAACCGCCAGGCCGATCGATCCCCAGGCGGTGATCAGGATCAGGGGCAGCTCCGGCCTCCGCGATTTGATCTGCCGGAGCAGCTCCAGACCTTCTTCTCCGCTGGTCTGGCGCGAGAAGTTCATGTCCTGCAGGACGAGACGGAACTCTCCGCTCTCGAGGCGGGCCAGCGCTTCGGCGGGCGACGAGGCCGCTTGCGAGCGATAGCCGGCCTGTTTGAGCAACAGCGCGAGCGAGGCGGTGACCGACGGATCGTCGTCCACGATCAAGATCAATTGGTCTTTCTGTTTCTCACTCATAATGCAGCGCGGTTGCCGGTTGAACCCGGGTGGCCAGCCAGCTCGGGTAGAGGCCACAGGCGATCGTCAGCAGATAGATTATCACGAGCGAGATGAGGATGCTCCATCCGTAGACCTGGCCGCTGGTCCCGCCGACGAGATCGAGCAGCGGAAATTGGACGATGACCGCGACCCCGGCCAGCAGGCTGAAGGAGGTGATGATCAACAACTCGCCCAGAACCTGTTGATAGATCCGGCTCACCGTGGCGCCGTGGGCGCGGCGAAGGCCGATCTCCTGGGTCCGCTGCGTGACGTTCTGCCAGAGGACTCCGGTCAGGCCGAGCGCCACCATGATCATCAGGAAGATCGCCACCACGCAGGCCGCGGCCATCGGAATCCACGTCTGTTGGAGCAGCGACTCCCGCAACTCGGTCAGGGGCGT
>DATEFT010000601.1:0-10126 GCA_035280505.1 Blastocatellia bacterium
CGGGTGCGGCCGAGCGGTTTAATATTCAGGCGCGAGGAGGCGTAATTAATGGCAAACTGTTGGTCGTTGAGATAGCCGAGTTCGGTGAGCCGCGAAAGGACCTGATTGACGGTCGATTCATCGACGCCGGACTTGGCCAGCAATCGTTCGCGCAGTTCGGCGACGCTGCGAGGTTTGTAAGAGAGCAGTTTGAAAGCGCGCTCCAGGACCTGTTGGTAAAGTGATGTCGCCATCCGTCAATCCTGAGCCCGATAAAGGCGTCAGTCAAGCCCCATCACGTTTTACGATCTCTTAACGGGCGTGCTATATTGGCGCCTAATTTCCAAAAATATCTACCTGCATCCGAGGTATCAACTTATGTCAGGGCATTCAAAATGGCACACAATTAAGCACAAGAAAGGCGCACTCGATGCCAAACGAGGAAAGCTTTTCACCAAGTTAATCAAGGAACTGACCATTGCCGCGAGGGCCGGCGGCACCGGTGACCCGAACCAGAGTCCGCGTTTGCGCAAGGTCGTGACCGATGCCAAAGCGGCCAACATGCCGAACGACACGATCGACCGCGCCATCAAACGCGGCACCGGCGAACTCGACGGCGTCAACTATGAAGAGGTGACCTACGAAGGATACGGACCGGGCGGAGTGGCGGTCATGGTTCAAACGACCACCGACAACCGCAACCGCACCGTCTCGGAGATTCGCCATCTCTTCTCGAAGTGGGGAGGAAACCTGGGGGAATCGGGCTCGGTCGCCTGGATGTTCAACAAGAAGGGCGAGATCATCATCGACGCCACGGTCAAAGTTGAAGACGAGATGATGGAGATCGCGCTCGACGCCGGCGCCGAAGATATGATCAACGACGGCGGGACCTACCAGATTCTCACGGCTCCGGAAGATTTCCATGCGGTGCTGGAGCGGGTCAAAGCCCAGGGATTGGAGCCGCTGTCGGCCGAGATCACCATGATCCCGCAGAACCGGATCAAGCTGGAAGGCGGCGCCGCCACCCAGATGCTCCGGCTCTATGAAGCGCTCGATGATCATGACGACACCCAGACCGTCTCCTCCAACTTCGAGGTGGATGATGCGGTCTTAGAGCAACAGGCCTGAATCGACCCCGACGGCGAACCGGAGTATGAACTTCAAACGGCGCGGCGCAGAGACCGGCAGCGGGTTTCAGGAGGCGATCAATCGCACCAACGAGGCCTATGAGCGGCAGCGGCGGGCATGCATTACGCGGAAAGCCATTCCGGGAAAATACCTGATCAAGCATGGCGAGAACCGGCGCGGGCTTTCGCTCCCGGCCCTGGATCTGTCTTCAGACGGGGCGCAGGTCCGTCTGCCCTCATCGGAACTGGTTCGCATGATCGGCGATCACAAGCAGACCGATTGGCGGCGCTTCGTTCCGGAATCGAAGGCGGAACCCGATTACGGCGGGGTCCTGGCTCCACAGGGGCGCGCGATCTTTTACGACGCCAAAACGACCCGGCGCGCCGTCCTCGATTTCGATAACCTCCATGCCCACCAGATCAATTTTCTGGAGCGCTCGGCGCGTTTCGGCGCCGTGGCCGGATTCCTGGTCGAATTCAGCCGGTGCCGCGAGATCTACTTTCTGCCGATTCAATTGTTGGCTCGCTGGCGCGATGAAAGTCCGCGCAAGAGTATCCCGCGGCAATTCTTTGCCGACCACCTGGTGCCGGCTCCGTCGGGCCAGGGTCTGATCATCTTCGACTATCTTTCGGCCCTCGAAGAGCAGGAGCGTCGTTACGGCTCCGATTTCGCCGGATTCAAGACGGCCCTCGGCCGTTAAGAAAATTGGTTTGCAAACCGCGGAACACGCGAAAGACGTGAAAGCTCGATGATTTAGCGTTTTGCGGCAAGAGGCCGTCGCGTGTTTCGCGATTAAAATACTTCCCACCACTTAATCAGCCACCCCTTCATCGGCCACCCCTTCATCGGCCACCCCCAAAGGAGATCTCTATGACTGCCCATCCTCTCATTCGATCTATCTCTGTCTGGCTGACGGCGATCGCCCTGACGGTCGCGACCGCCGGTCCGCGGCTCGAAGCCAAAAGTCGAATTGCCCTGCCGGGCCGGCCGGGAGTGATCTGCGATGAACGGTTCTCGGCTCTGCGGGCGCAGCCGGATGTCAAAGCGCCGCTCGAACAACGTCTGCGTCGGGGCCGGGTCGTCGGAATTCTGGGGGCCGCCAACGGTAACGGCGGTCTCCGGTTTCTGCGAATTGCGGTCTCGCGCCGAACCCAGGGCTGGGTCCTCGCGGAGGCCGTCGTCCGGCCCGGCCGGAGCGGGGACGCCGCCAAGCTCATGCGCCTGATCGAGCAGACCGCGGACGATTTCAACCGGGCCCGGCTGGCGCGCCTGTGCGCCGATCAATTTCGTTCATCCGGAGCGGCTCCCCGCGCCCTCCTGATTCTGGGAGAGGCCGCCGAACGGGCGGCTGAACGATTGACCCGCGAGGCCAGACGGCGGATCGCGGATGACGATCCGCCCGAACGGCGGCGACTCTACTTTCTCAACGCTCCCGGGCTGGATCGCTACAACCGGATCGGCATCACCTTCGATTACGACCTTGGGGCGGACCGCCTGGTTTATGACGGCGCCGTCTACCGCCAGTTGCAGCGCCGTTATCCAGCCAGCCCCGAAGCGCAACGGCTGAAGGCGCTCAATCGGTAGGGAGATCGGGAAGAGCCGGCAATTTCGCGTCCTTCGCGGTTAAGAAAACAAATTCTTGACGATCTACTACAGATGTAGTAGAGTGAGCTCGGTTTGTAGTTGACAGGTCGCGAACGACGTCGGCCCACCTCCGGGTGGGTCGGGGGTGCGGTGTCTTGACCCGTTTTGATCAAGAGAGAAGAGGTTCTTTTATGGCGGATAAAAAGGCAATCAGATTGACGCGATTCGAGATGGAGATCATGGATGCGTTGTGGGATCTGGGCAGCGCGGCGATCCGGGAGATTCACGACAAGTTACCGGAGAAGAAACGCCCTGCCTATACGACGGTCCAGACGATGATCCGGAGGTTGGAGGAGAAGGGGGCGGTGCGGCAGACCAAGCAGATCGGCAACGCCCATATCTTCGAGCCGCTGGTGACGCGCGAGGCCATGCACAAGCGGTTGATCGACGAGCTGCTCGATCTGTGGGGCGGTTCGGCGCGCCCGCTGATGGCGCACCTGGCTGAGGACGGAAAACTCAGTCTGGAAGATGTCCGGGCGATTGAAACGATGTTGTCCGATCAGGACGCGTCGGAATCGATGCCCGATGAGGGTCCGGCCGCCAAGCCTGGGGGCGAGAAGCGCCGGCGCCAAAGTTGAGCTGTAAAGAAAGGATTGAGAGCCGATGGCATTACATGAAACTCTGGCTGAATGGTCGCAATGGATCTGGCCCCTGGCTGCCAATCATCTCTGGCTCACGACGTGGTTCGTCCTGATCGTCTGGGCCCTGGCCGGGTGGCTCAAACCGCTGACCGCGCCGGCGCGGTACTGGATCTGGGCGATGGCTCTCGTCAAATTTCTGGTGCCTTCGTCGTGGTTGATTCTGGTGATCGAATCGATCGGATTCGATCTGTGGCGGAGCTCCGCCGCCGACTCTGCGGCCCTCTCGGCGGGCGCGAGGATCCTGACGATCGTCAGCACTGCCGGGCCGGGGAAACATCACGAGCTCTATTGCGGGCTGACTCTGGTCTGGGGCTTGGGGACGCTGGCCTGCCTGGCCCGCTGGCTGGTTCGCCGCGGCCGCTTCAGGTCCAGGCTCCGCGAGCGAGTGGAACTGACCCGAGGTCGTGAGGCCGAGGCTTTCAATCGAGTCAAGTCGCAGCTCTTGCCGCATCGCGAGGTCAGCCTGATGGTGGTCTCGGGAGTCAACGAACTGGGGGTCTGGCGCGCCTGGCGGCCGGTCCTGATCTTGCCCGAGGGCCTGGCCGAATGCCTGAACGATCAAGAGCTCGAAGCGGTGATCATGCACGAGCTGGTTCACGTTCAGCGCCACGACAATCTGCGGAGCATCTGGCAGATGCTCGTCTGCTCGCTCTTCTGGTTTAATCCGCTGATTTGGCTGATCGATCGGCGCTTGCTCGCCGAACGAGAGATGATTTGCGATGACGCGGTCGTTCGATACGGAGGCAGCGCGCGAACCTATGCGGCTGGTCTCTGGAAAGCGGCGCAGTTCGGGTTCGGGTGGAATCTCGCCGGAATCTCACGCGCTACGGGATCAACTTTACTAAGGAGAATTACACTTATGCTGAATGCCGAACGTTCAACCAGACCTTCACTGCTGGCTCGCGCCGCGGCTGGAGCAGCCGTCGGCGTGCTCTTCATCGTGGTGACAGCCATGGGCGTGGCGACGCGCTCCGAGGCGACTGCCGTCAGGATGCAGCTTCAACCCGGGCCGAATCTATGGTCCTTCTTCTCCTCCGATCGGGTCCCTGATCCGGCTCAGGCCGAGTCGAAGAGCTCCGCTGATCGCCGGTCCGATTCGGCCAAGGACGGAAAGACCTCTAAGAAATCGACCGTCATCTATCGCGAGGCGGGCGCCAAGACCAGCGGCGACAAACTACCGGCCGCTCAGAATCGGTCCAAGCGCGGAACCGAATCCAAGCAGAACGCGGACAGCAAAAAGAGCGGTCAGCATGCCGATGACGTCGAGCCGATGAATGTCAATCTGAAACCGTCGATCACCTATAAAGAGAAGGCCTCCTACACGCAGGAAGCGAGGGACCACGGCGTGGAAGGGCAAGTGATTCTGAACGTGGTCTTCTCGAAGGACGGCACCATGAACAATATCAAGGTGATCCAGGGATTGCCGGACGGTTTGACCGATCAGGCGATCACGGCGGCGCAGAAGATTCGCTTCGTGCCGGCCGAGAAGGACGGCAAACCGGTGAGCGTCCGCGGAAATCTGGAATTCACCTTCAGGCTCGAATAGCGGTTGGTAATCGTTAAAGAACGCGAACCACGCGCAATCACATAAGCACACGGATCGGCCGAGTCCGGTTCGTGTGTTTATGCCGTTTCGCGTGGTTCTTATTTTTCGGGCGATCTTGATCAGCAGGCACGGCGCTTGCAGCTAATCAAGCTTTAATATTGATCCTATAGACCTCCGTTAGTTGTTAACATAAAATGACGAAGATTATTCACAACGAGCAGCAAAGCGAGCGATAAATATTTAATCGAAACGACCAGAGTCACTTTCGACGTTCTTTGTCCGGCCCCGGTGAAATCTCTGTTCTCCCATCGATCGTTTGTATATTCAAATTAACGACCTCTGACACCATAACCACAATTAAGTGGTAGGCGTTGCTTACCGCTTGCTGTATCTACTCTCGAGGAGTTCAAGATGCTGTCACTATTATTTTTCTATAAAGCTCAGCCGGGGAGCGTTAGAAGATCCGGCCTTCTCTCCGGGCGAATGATCTCGGCCATGGCCGCGGCGCTGGTGCTGATCGCCGCGCTCTCGTTCAAGGCGGAGGCTGCACCGCAATCGACCGTCAATTGTGCTGACGGCGTACAGAGCAGCGGGGCGCTGTATCGAATCTGCGTTCCCAGCCAGTGGAATGGCGATCTGGTGGTCTACGCGCACGGCTACGTGGCTGCGCCGCTCCCGCTGAGCATTCCGGACGGCCAGTTGAGCGGCATCTCGCTGATGCAGACCTACACGCAGATGGGCTATGCCTATGCGACCACCAGCTACAGCAAGAATGGTCTGGCGATCAAGGAAGGGGTCGCCGATATCGCCGATGTGACCAGGATCTTTATCAACACCTACCGGAAACCGAAGTACACCTATCTGGTCGGCATCTCGCTGGGCGCGGCGGTGGCGGCGCTCTCGATCGAAAAAAATCCGCAACTGTTCAATGGCGCGCTGCCGATCAGCGGACCGATCGGCAATTTCCGCTCGCAGGTCACCTATTTCGGCGACTTCCGGCTCGTCTTCGACTACTTCTTTCCGGGCGTGATTCCCGGAGACCCGTTCAACATTCCGCCGGCGGTGATTGCCAACTTCAACACCGTCTACGTTCCCGCCATCGTGGCGGCGATCACGATCAACCCGGCGGCGACGATCCAGCTCTTGAAGGTGACCCGCGCTCCGATCGATCCGGCGGATCCGACCTCGATTCCGACCACCATCATCGGGGCCCTCTTCTTCAACGTCCTGGGCAGCAACGATACGAACGCGGAACTGGGCGGCAATCCGTTCGACAATCGGTCGAAGAATTACACCGGTTCGGACGACGACGCCAGGCTCAATCAATCGATTCCGCGCTACACGGCCGATCAGGCGGCGCTCAACGAGATCAAGCAGTTCTACCAGACCTCCGGGAAACTTCCGGCTCCGGTGGTCACCATCCACACGACGGCGGATCCGATCGTGCCCTTCACGCAGGAGGCGAGCTATCTGCTCAAGGTTGTGGTCCAGGGGTCGCTCAACCGCCTCATTCAGATCCCCATCCTTCGCTACGGTCACGTCACCGAGACCAACGACGAGATGCTGACCGCCTTCTCGATCCTGGTCAACCGGGTCAGCAGCCAAAAGCTCCGCGTCAAGCACAAGCTGGGGCAGGATAATGATGACGATGATGATCGTTAGAGCCGATTGATTGGTTGGCCGGGAGACGGTAGCGGATATCGAGAACTAAATTTTCCGAAACACGCGAGACACGCTGAAGCGACCGATCCGGTCCGGAGGCGTGTCTCGCGCGTTTTGGTTCGTTCCGGTTAGACCTGTAGTTCATTCATGACCTTGAGCAGCGCGGTTTTGAACTTGGCCATCTCGTCGCGGGTTCCGATCGAGATGCGGGTATGGGTCGGCCAGGACGGCCAGACTCGGCCGATATAGATCTTCTCTTTCTCCATGGCCTTGATCAGCTTCCGAGCGGGCATCTTGGCGTCGAGCATGAAGCAGTTGCTGACCGACGGGACGAAGGAGAAGTTGTGCTTTTGCAGGTACGCGAAGACGTCTTCGCGGACTTCCTTGATCATCTGGCGGCGTTGAGTGACGACCGTCTTCGATTTCAGACTGGCGGTGGCCCCGACCATTCCGGTCACCGGCAGGGCGCCTGCTCCGAAGTTCCTGATGCGGCCGAGCAGATCGGGCCTGCCGATCGCCGCTCCGGCGCGCAGACCGGCCATTCCATAGAGTTTCGAGAAGGTCCGCAGAATCACCACGTCCTTGTCCATCGAAGCCAGATCCGAGCAGAAAGGTTCTTCCGAGAGATGAATGTAGGCCTCATCGAGGAGGACGATCGTATCTTCGGGTTTGTTGTTGACGAGATATTCGAGATCGGCTCGCGGAGTCGTGGTGCCGGTCGGATTGTTGGGATTGCAGATGTAGATCAGCCCGGCCTTGTTCTCGTGAGCGGCTTTGACCATGGCCTTCACGTCGTGGGCGTAAGATTGCGTCAGCGGGACTTTGATCACTTTCGCTCCCACGAATTTGGCCGCTTTCATTCCGGCCTCGTAACCTGGATCGGCGGTGACGTAGGGGCGTTCCTTTGAGGTGAAAGCGAGCACGGCACGATGCAACGGGTCGCTGGATCCCGCGAAGGGCGCCACGTATTCGGGGTCGAGCCCTTCCTGGTCGGCCAGGGTCTGGGCGAAGGTGTCGGTCTCTTCATACCAATACCGTCCGCCTTTGGCGATCACCTTGGCGATGGCTTCGGCGGCCTCCGGGCAGGGGCCCAGCGGGTTTTCGTTGGCATTGATCTTGACCGCGTCCGGCGGAATCGGGCCGACCTTGGAGAGCTGGGCGAGCGTCGTTTCGTTATAGAACGGAAGGGTGGCTCCGGCAGTCAACAGCATGGCCATTCGGCTGAAAGAGCGTCTAGACAGCTCGGGGGTGGTTCTACATCGATCTGCAAATTGGGATCTGGTCATGATTATTCTCCTCCAGAACGAGAAACAGGTTTGATTTTGAATGGTACATCGTGCCGGGAAACGTCGAGTTTTCCTCGATGAATGGGATAATACCGCGATGTCTGTCGATGATCTCGGTCGCGTCTGACGGACGCTCTCATTTCACTGAGCAGTCCCTCTTTCGCGAGAGACGCGAAAAAGCGTTGATCGAGGCCGATCAGATGGAGCTCGCCGCCGCGTTGTCGTTGCCGTCGCGCGATCTGCCGCAGGCAATCGGTGGCGGCGGGATCGATCGGTCCCGCCTCGGTCAAGTCAAGCACCAGAGTCTTGGCCGTCACTTCACGGGTCAACCGCGTCAGCACTCTCTCGCTCGAGGCGAAGAAGAGCGGGCCCGTGAGGCGATAGATTTGCATTTCGGCTTGCATTATATCCGACCCGGCGCGCGAATTCGCCTCGTCGCCGTCCGGCTCGCCCGCTGGGGGGCGGATTTGTTCGACCCGGGTCGATTGCGCGGCGCGTTCGATAAAGAGCAGCATGGCCAGCAGCGAACCGATTCCGACCCCGACGATCAGGTCGCTGAAGATGACCAGCCCGAAGGTCAGGAGAAAGACGGCCGCATCCGCGCGATGCATCTGTTTCAGCGCGCGGAACCGCTCCAGCCCGATCAACTGCAGTCCGACCGCGACCGTGACGGCGCCCAGCGCCGCCAGCGGGATCTGAGCGATCAACCCCCGCAGCGGCAGTAGAAAGAGGACCAGGACCAGGCTGTGCGAGAAGACCGACCAGCGGCTGATGCCGCCGGCTCGCGCGCTGGCGACGGTCCGGGCCAGCATGGCCACTCCCGGCGGAGCCCCGAAGAACGGGCACGCCATGTTGGCCACTCCCTGGGCGACCAGTTCACGGTTGAACTTGATCTCGCCCCGCGCCTCCTTCAAACGGTCGGTGACGACCAGGGTCAGCAGTTGGTTGATGGTGATCAGCCCGGAGAGCGTGAAGGCCGGATAGATCAGGTCCGAGAAGGCGGAGAGATCGATGGTCGTCAGGCTCGGTTTGGGGAAGCTGTCGGGAAGAGCCCCGACGCGGGGGAGCTGCCAGTTGAAGAGATAGGCGACGACCGACGCGACGATCACTCCCAGTAGAGGCGCCGGGGCGTTCGACCTCCAGCGCGGCAACAGAAAGGTCGCCCCGATCACGATCGACGCGAGGCCGATCGTGTGCAGGTCGATCTGATCGATGATTCGCGCCACGGCCCAGAACTCATCGACGACTCCCAGGTCGAATCCGGTCGGCGTGGTCTTGACCCCGAAGATCGCCTTGATCTGCGTCGAGACGATGATGACTCCGAGCCCGCTGGTGAACGCGCCGACCACCGATTGCGGCAGATAGTGGATGAAACGGCCGAGGCGCAAGAGTCCGATCAGGGTCATGATCAGGCCGCTCAGCACTCCCGCGGCCAGGGCGGCTCCCACGCCGTGCGATTTAACGAGCATGGCCAGCACGGGCACGACCGTGGCCGATAAGCCGCTGACGACGACCGGCGAATCGGAGATCATTCCCGAGATCAGGCCGCCGATGATGGAGGTGTAGAGGCCGGCCTCGGGCTCCAATCCGATCGCAATCGCCAGCGCCATCCCGTATGGCGCCGCGATCAGAGCCGCTACCGTTCCGCCGAAGAAATCGCCCCGCCAGCGCGCTCGCTGTTCAGGCTTTCGGCAATTCTGCGCGAAGTTTTCGAGCCGCGTCCATAACTGCTGGGTCCCGCGTCTCAGGAACTCGATGCTGTGATCGATAAGAGGGGCTTTCATGATCGATAAGGCTCGGTACTCTGTTGACAAAAACGGTTGATAAACCGCGGAACACGCGAAACACACGAAGGGTCTATGATTTCGCATCTTCCGCGTCTTTCGCGGTTTGACTTGGAGGTCCTTACCACATGAGCCGCACACTGATCTGCATAATGCGCGGGAAGTTGGCTTGCCCCGAGATCTTTCCGAAGGTCGTGCTGCCGGGGCTGTAGACCGTGTTGGGAGCCAGAAAGATCGGCGTATTGAAAGCATTGACCGCTTCAAAGCGGAACTGCGCGGTCAATCCCTCGAGGATTGCGGTGTTCTTGAGGATCGACAAGTCCCAGAGTCTGGTGCTCGGCGAACGAACACCGATGGTGCGCGGCGCATTGCCGAAGGTGTTGGCGGCCGGCGAACTGAAGGCCGCCAGGTTGAGATAGCCGTCGATCCGGTCGCTGGCTGATCCGGACGTCCCCG
>DATEFT010000602.1:0-3468 GCA_035280505.1 Blastocatellia bacterium
AGGCCGGATCGATCGGGATGTAGGCCCCGCCGGCTTTGAGCACGGCGAGGAGCGTCGTGATTATTCGTTCCGAGCGATCGAGCACCACTCCGATCAGGTCGTTAGGCGCGATGTGGAACTCCTCGCGCAGCCGGCGCGCCAGCGCGTTGGCCTGCGAGTTGAGCTGGCGATAGGTCAACCGGCGATCGTCGAACCGGACGGCGATGGCATCGGGAGTGATTTTGACCTGTTCCTCGAAGAGGTCCACGATCGTCGCGGTCTCCGGATAGCTGGCCGCGGTGGAGTTGAACTCGACGAGCACGCGCTCCCGTTCGGCCTCCGGCAACAGGTTCAGCCGATCGACGGCCCGGCCCGGTTCGGAGAGGGCGGAGCCGATCAGGGTCCGGAGATGCTGCGCCATCCGCTCGACGCGGTCCTCGAAGAAGAGATCCGAATTGAATTCGATGAATCCGCGGAGACGGTCGTTCTGCTGTTCGAAGGTGAAGTTGAGGTCGAACTTGCTGGTGCGGGTTTCGCGGTCGAAGGGCGCGATGTTGACCCCTTCCATCTGCAGTTCGGACGCCTCCGCGTTCTGCAGCACCACCACCACCTCGAAGAGCGGTGAGCGGCTGACGTCTCTCGGGATGTTCAACTCTTCGACCAGGCGATCGAAGGGATAGTCTTGATGCTCATAGGCCTCGGCGGCCGTCTGTTTGACTTGCTGTAACAGCTCGGCGAAGCCCTGGTCGCCCGCGACCCGATCCCGCAGCGGCAGCATATTGACGTAGAAACCGATCTGATTCTCCAGGTCGACGTGGTTGCGCCCGGCCACCGGGCAACCGGTGAGGATCTCCTGCTGATCGGTATAACGATAGAGCAGCGCTTTGACCGCCGCCACCAGCGTCATGTAGAGGCTGGCCTGGCGCTCGCGGCTGAAATCGTTCAGCGCCCTCGTCTCTCCGGCCTCGAAGACGAAATGGAGCCGCCGCCCGTGATAGGTCTTGACCGGCGGCCGCGTCCGGTCGGCTGGCAGTTCCAGCGCCGGCCGCTCTCCCGACAATCGTTGCCGCCAGTACTCCAGATGGCGAACGGCCTCTTCTCCTTCGAGCAACGCATTCTGCCAACACGCGTAGTCCTTGTATTGAATCGACAGCGGCGGCAACCGCAGCGAACCGGAGTTCGGCGCGCCGCGTCGCGCGCGGTAGAGCTGCGCGAACTCGCGGATCAGGACGTGGAGGCTCCAGGCATCCGCGATGATGTGATGCAGGTTGAAGAGCAGCAGATACCGGTTGGAGGAGATCTGCAGAATCGAGGCGCGGAGCAGGGGACCGGTCTCCAACTCGAACGGCCGGGCGGCATCTTCGTCGGCCAGCTCTTCGGCGCGGTGCATCGGATCCGACTCGCGGGTCAGATCCACGTCCTGGACCCGGAATCCGGGTTCGGGATGGACCTGCTGCCGCAACCGCCCGCCGACGACCTTGAACGTGGTCCGCAGCGATTCGTGGCGCCGTCCCAGTTCGATCAGGGCCTGCTCGAAGGCCGCGCGATCCAGCTCTCCATCGAACAGGAGGGCTCGCGGCATGTTGTAAGCGGCGAAGGCATCGTCGATCTGGCAGAGCGCCCACAATCGGCGCTGGGCGTGCGAGGCCGGATAGTCTTCCGCCGCCGGCGCGGGCTCGATCCGCCGATGCGGTTGGGGCTGGTTCACGTGAAGCTGCGGCGCCAGCTCTCGAATGGTCGGAAAGCGGAAGAGGTCGCGCAGCGGGGGACGCACGCCGAATTCGCGGTGGATGCGGCTGGCCACCTGCGTCGCCTTCAGGCTGTGGCCGCCCAGCGCGAAGAAGTTGTCGGTTGCGCCGACCTGCTCCACGCCGAGCACCTCCTGCCAGATTCGAGCCAGCGCGGTCTCGGTCTGATCGCCCGGCGGCACGAACTCGCGCTTTACGGCCGCCGATTGGGCCGCTGCCGCGAGCGCTTGCCGGTCGATCTTGCCGTTAGGCGTCAGGGGCAGGGCCTCGAACGTCACGATGCCGGACGGAACCATGTAGGCCGGAATCCGTTCCGCCAGGAATCGGCGGCACTGGTCGCCGGAGAAGGACGGATCTTGCGCGTCCTGTGGATTCAAGAGCAGACAGGCGACCAACTGCAGCTCTCCGCCGCTCTCGACCGGAATGATGACGGCCTGCCGGACCGCCGGTTGCTCCTCCAGGGCGGCTTCGATCTCTCGCGGCTCGATGCGGAACCCGCGCAGCTTGATCTGGTGATCTCTTCTGGCCAGGAACTCCACGGTACCGTCGGGCCGGTAGCGCCCCAGATCGCCGGTCCGGTACATCCGGTCTTCGGGCGACCCGGTGAAGGGATTGGTCTGGAAACGTTGTTGAGTCAATCTCTCTTCGTCCAGATATCCGCGGCTCAGGTAGGGCGTGCGAATGCAGATCTCTCCCGGCTCGCCGATGCCCGCCGGCTGTCCGGCCCGATTCAGAATCAGAAGTTGCACGCCTTCGATCCCCGAACCCAGCGGCACCGGTTCTCCGGCCTGATGCCGCTCCAGCGCCTCCATCTCGACCGGATAGTGGCCGTTGGCCTGAGGCGTCTCGGTCGCACCGTAGTAGTTGACGAAGCGGCAGCCCGCCGCGCTCCGGTGCAACCGCTGCAGATCGCCGTAGGTCAACCGATCGCCGTGGAAGAAGGCTCGGCGCAGCGCGGGCAGCTCAACCCCGTCGCGGCAGAGCATCTCGGCCATCGAAGGGCTGAGGTGCGCGACGGTGATGGCCTCCCGCTGCATCCAGCGGGCGAGCCCGCCCTCGATCTCTTTTTCGCCCGCCGGAGGGATGTGCACGGAGGCGCCCATCCAGAGCGCGGTGAAGGAGTCGCGCAACAGCGGGTCATGCGAAAGGCCCGAGAGCAGGCTGAAGCGGTCCTGTTCGTTCAACTGGAAGGTCCGGATATGCCATTGCAGAAAATGGCTCACCGGCCGGTGCGTTCCCAGAATTCCCAGCGGCTCGCCGGTCGAGCCGGAGGTGAAGGCCAGGTAGGCCGGATCATCCGGGCCCACCTGCATGTTGGGATCGGTCGTCGAGTAGAGGCTCAGAAAACTGCGGATCAGTTCGGCTCGGCCGGCCGGGAGGTCCAGGCGGCAGTTCAGACAGGCTCCGGCGAAGAACTCCGTCAACTCCGGCGGCAACTCTCCGGCCGCCTGCAGGTAGAGCAGCGCCGAGGGCTGCGCCTTGCGCAGCGAACGAAGGAGGCGCCGGGCCGGATACTCCGGATCGAGAACGAAGAAGGTGGCCCCGGCCTTGAGGGCGCCCAGCAGGCTGCAGATGAAACCGGCCGAAGCGGAGGCGTAGACCGCCACCACGTCTCCGCTCTTGATGCCGCGTTGCACCAGGAAATGGGCGATGCGATTGCTGATCGTCTCCAGCTCTTCATAGCTCCACGTTCCGGCCGCATCGACCACGGCGGTCCGCTGCGGCGTCTTTTTCGCCTGGA
>DATEFT010000603.1:0-9927 GCA_035280505.1 Blastocatellia bacterium
TGATCGAACTGGGGTTGGTGCTGTTCGTCGTGACCTTCATCATCAACGCGCTGGCGCGCCTGTTGGTCTGGAGCGTGACGCGCGGACAGGGGAGAGGAGCGCATGTCTAGTCTGCAGCGTCGTCAATTCCTGAGCCGGATCATGACCGGATTGACCGCCTTCTGCGCGGTTCTGGCCGTGGGGGCGCTCTTCGTGATCCTGGGCTTCATCCTCTTCGACGGTCTGAGCAAACTGAACCTCGGGTTCTTCATCAACGAACCGAAACCGGTCGGCGAGCCCGGCAGCGGGATTGCGAATGCGATCGTCGGGTCGCTGATTATGATCGGCCTGGGAACGCTGGTTGGGATGCCGGTGGGAATTCTCTCCGGCCTGTACCTGGCCGAGTTCGGCAATAACCGGTTCGGAACGATCTTGCGGTTTCTGATCGATACGTTGATCGGCGTCCCCTCGATCCTGCTGGGAGTCTTCGTCTGGACGATCCTGGTGCAGCCGGTCGGACACTTTTCGGCCTGGGCCGGCGGAGTCTCGCTGGCGATCATCATGATGCCGATCGTGGCGCGGACCACCGAGGAGATGATTCGGTTGGTGCCGCACAGTCTGCGCGAAGCGGCGCTCGCCCTGGGGGCTCCCATGTGGCGGGTCAGTTTGGGGGTGGTGCTGCGGACCGCCGCCAGCGGCGTGGCCACGGGCGGCATGCTGGCGATCGCGCGGATCGCCGGAGAGACCGCGCCGCTCCTGTTCACCGCGCTCGGGTTGAACTATCTGAGCACCAATCTCAACGGGCCCATGGCTTCGTTGACGCAACAGATCTTTTACTATGCGGCCTCGCCCTACGAAGAATGGCATGCCATGGCTTGGGCTGCGACGCTGGTCTTGGTCGGGATCATTCTGGTGACCAACATTGCCGTCAGGCTTCTGACGCGCAATCAGTATCAATGATCATCACGGATCTGGAAGACGGCAGTGACAGATTCCGGGATTTCGGCGAGACGCCGGCCGCGCCCCCGGCCCGGGGATGAAGCGGCCCCGTTTCGGGGTCGGGAGGGAGGCGTTGTATGGGTGAGGTGAAGGCTGAAAAGCAGGCAACGGTTCCGGATGGAATCATAACTAGGGAGGCAGTGCAGATGGCAACCCAAGAACCAGTAAAGGTCAGCCCTTTCCCAAGGGCGGAAGGTGAACATCAACCCGGAGCGGGAGCGCCGCCGCGTCCCGGGGGGCCGGTCGCGAACAGGACCATGATTACGGCTTCAAATCTTAACTTCTATTACGGCAAGTCGCAGGCGCTCTACGAAATCGGCATCCAGATTCCGTTCCAGCGGGTGACGGCCTTCATCGGTCCCTCCGGCTGCGGCAAATCCACGTTCCTGCGGACGCTCAACCGGATGAACGACACCATCACCGGCACGCGCGTCGAGGGCTCCGTCGAGATCGACGACGCGAATATCTATGCGCCGGGAACCGATGTGGTGGCCCTGCGTCAGAAGGTCGGCATGGTCTTTCAAAAATCGAACCCGTTCCCGCGTTCGATCTATGACAATGTCGCTTACGGGCTGCGGATCAACAAGATGACGCGCAACAAGGCGGAACTGGATGCGCGGGTCGAAGAGGCGCTCCGCGATGCGGCGCTCTGGGAAGAGGTCAAGGACCGGCTGCACGCCTCGGCCTTCGGCCTTTCGGGCGGGCAGCAGCAGCGGCTCTGTATCGCCCGGACTCTGGCGATTCGTCCGGAGGTCGTGCTGATGGACGAACCGGCCTCGGCGCTCGATCCGCTGGCCACCCAGAAGATCGAGGAGCTGGTCCTCAAATTGCGGACCCACTACACGATCGTGATCGTGACGCACAACATGCAGCAGGCCGCTCGCGTCTCGGACTACACGGCTTTCTTTCTGCTCGGCAAATTGATCGAGTTCAACGAGACCAGTAAAATTTTCACCGCTCCGACGGACGGGCGGACGGAAGACTACATCACCGGTAGATTTGGATGAGGCTGGGCCGGGGCATTCCTTACCAAGCCGCTTCTTCTTAGCTCTCGGTTTACCTTCTCGGGGGAGAGATGAACAACAACCTGATTGAACCTGAATTGAGGCAAATCCACAGCACGGTTCTGCTCGTCGGCGGTGAAGTTGAACGCGCGATCGAGCGGTCCATGCAAGCGCTCGTCTCACGAGACACCCAGTTGGCGGAGCAGGTGCTGGCCGATGACGACCGGATCGACGAACTCGAACTGGAATCGGACCAGATCGGCATCCGCGTGCTGGCTCTCAAAGCCCCCGAAGCGCGAGACCTGCGCTTCGTGGTCTCGTCGAGCAAGATCGTGACGCTGCTGGAGCGGATCGGCGACCACGCCTGCAACATTGCCCGCGCCACCATCGAACTCAACGAGCATCCGATGTTCCGGCTGCATCCCGACCTGCCGCAGATGGCCCAGGTCGCGCGCGAGATGCTGCACGACGCCCTCGACGCTTTCGCCGACTCGAATGCGACGGCGGCGCGCGAGATCATCGACCGGGACGACGAGATCGATCTGCTCTACGATCGTCTCTTCCAGGAACTGCTCGACCACGTCGCGCAGGATCCGAACATGGCCGCCCAGGCGACCCGCCTCGTCCTGGTGGCCAAGAACCTGGAGCGAATCGGCGACTGCGCCAAGGATATCTGCGAACAGGTCGTCTATATGAAAGAGGCGCGCGTGATCAAGCACAGCCGCCTGGTCAAGGAATAAGCTGCTTTTTGAAATCGGAACCGCGAAAGACGCGAAAGATTGATGATTTCGCGTCTTTCGCGTCTTTCGCGGTTCCGAATCAAAACTTCAACTCAGGCTAATGACTTGACGGCGATTCCCGGCTTGGAACGAAACCCGCTGAAAGTATCGAACTAACCTCTAACATATGCAGATTCGCCTCAACGGCGCAAGTCAACCAACTTCTAGTCTGCGGTTCCAAACCGACAATCGCCGATCTTAATGGCCGAAGCATAACAGCGGCGTGTTAACCCCGGTTGAAGCGCGGGTAAAATCCACTTTAAACCTGTGGTGAAAAAACGAGACCCGGGAAGAGGTTTCATCTCTTCCCGGGTCGAATTATCTGGTTGAGACCTTTCGCGTCTTTCGCGATTTGAATTTTAAATTTCAATAGTCGCCGAAGACGGCCCGCACCAGCTTGAAGAAGACGTCGGTGTTCTGTTGCAGGCCATAGAAGAGTTGAAAGGCCTTGCGGTCGCTGCTGTAGGCCGAGATCGGAATATCGGCGGCGGTATGGACGGCCTGATCCCGCCCGACGGCCTGCCCGCGCAGGTAGAATCCGGTCTTGTTCTCGGCGCGATCGATCGGAGCCGGCAGATAGCCTTTGCCCGTCAATTCGGCGCTCAGATCACCGGGCAGCAAGCTGTCTCTGATCGGCAGCGGCTTGGTGAGCCAGCCCTCATACCGATCGCCGCTCGCGCCGTAACCGACCAGGATCTTGCCGTCGATATCGAAGGTCTCCGGATATCCGTCCTCCAGGATCTTGTATTTGGGAAAGCCCGCGGCATCGTAGACGCCGACGAGTTTCTGGCGCTCCGGCTGGACCGCCGGGTCGAGAGTCGAGATGTCGGAGCCCAGCGCTTTGAGGTTGTTGATGCCGCCGGTCAGGGCTCCGATCAGACTGAAGCCGGAGCATTCATGGTCCGCCAGCACGATAATCAGGGTATCTCCGGCCTCGTCCGCGAAACGGCGGGCGGCGGCGATGGCGTTATCGAACTCGATCACTTCGCCCATCACGCGATCGGCATCCATGGCATGCGACTGCTTGTCGATATGGGCGCCCTCGACCGTGAGGACGAAACCGTCTTTGTCCTTGCTGAGCACGCGCAGCGCGGCCTCGGTCATCTCGTCGAGCATCGGCTGGTCCGGCGCCCGGTAGTCGTCGACGACGAACGAGGCGCCGCCGCCCACCGGCACGCCC
The DNA here is from genome assembly GCA_035280505.1 of Blastocatellia bacterium. Taxonomy (GTDB): domain Bacteria; phylum Acidobacteriota; class Blastocatellia; order RBC074; family RBC074; genus JAKEHZ01. Next base: position 3,942 of record DATEFT010000603.1, read on the forward strand.
CGCCGTTTGGCGATCTTGTCCATCGCCACATTCATATTGCCGTAGCCGAAGAGCCCCAGCAATTTATTGGCGTGGCCGACCTGCTTCAGTTCGGTGGCCGTCTCGACGTAGGCGAACCCGGCGTTGATGAAGTCTTGCGTCAGGTTGCGATCCGGGTCGGCGGCGCCCGCCACCGGCAGGTTCCAACCGTTGACCAGGTCGAGCGGGAGGGCCGTGTAGTCGGTGGCCGCGGTGCGGCTGGATCCGAACTGACCGGCCGGCAGGAACCAGCGACGGCCTCCGCCCATGAGCACTCTCAGGCCGGTGCCGAAACGCCGCGAGTTGCCGTAATCGCTCTCGTCCAGAAACTGGTCGCAGATTCCCGTTCCGGCGCCGCGGTTGAGCGTATGGACCGCGTTGGCTGCCGGCGTGGCGTCTTCGACGTCCGCGGTCGTGACCAGGCCCAGCGATTTGCCCTGCGTGCGGTGCAGGTACTCGGACAGGTATTCGACTCGCGGCGCGAAGAAGGCATTCGTGACGTGGGCCGGGAAGACCCCTTCCTGATTGTTGTTCTGATGATTGCCGGTGGTGTAGCCGCTCATTCCGGGCGCCGAGTCGGTCACGATGCTGTTAAGCGAGTGGGTCGAGACCCAGCCCGTCCCGGGAAATTGATCCATCGCCAGATAGCCGTTGGGCGTTCCATTCGTCACCCCGAACTTGACCAGCCGGGCCGCCGTCCGGTGCGCGATGCCCATTCCGTCGCCGAGGAAGATGATGATGTTCTTGACGGCTTTATCCTTGGCCGAACGCGATCCGAACCCGTGACGACCGTGTGACGGAAAGACATCGACCACTTCGAACCTGGAAGAGACCGTCACGCTCCCCGTGGCATCGGTGAAGGTGGCCGTGATCGTATGAATCCCCACTTTATAATTGCAGTAACCGCGCAGATTGAAGCCGCCGTAACCCGCGGTCGTGATCCCATCCGTGGTGAGTGAGTTCTGGGCGCCGGAGGTGAAGTTATGAGAGACGCCGTCGACGGTCAGGGTGGCGGAATAGGGCCCGGTGCCGCGGCCTTCGACCCGCAGGTCGAATCTCTGGCCCGGCAGAAAACGCGCGCCGTTATACGGCGAGATCGTGACCTCGGTCGGCGCGGCCAGCGCCCCGATTGCCGTCAAGCAGAGCACTGCGCCGAGGATGAACAAGCGCTGTTTGATCGAAGATCGCATCATTTCTTTCTCCTTGCTGATGATGGTTTTATTTTGACGGCGAGGGCTGGGGACCATCCAGGACCAATCTGATGGCCGAGACGGTTCCATCCTTCTCTTCCCGATTGCCGACCTCGAGAATGCCGGTGACCTCCAACGGGCTGGCCAGGTAGGGAATCTCCCGGCCCTCGGCGGCCCGCATGATGACGCGGACGTGTTCCACCGGCAGCTCGGCCGTTCCCCCTCCCGATTCGTCGCTGTAGACGGGACTGGGGCACAGGTAGAAAGCGCCGGCGGGCGGATGTTCCATCTGGGCCATAAAACCGACCAGCCGGACTCGCCGGCCGTTGAGGCCGAGCAGTTTGGCCGACGGCTTGAGCTGCCTGGCGCCGGGCTCGAAGAACTCCCGGAACTCCAACTGGACCGCGGGAGCGGCCGCCGCCTGAGGCGGTTGATCGCCGCGTTTGGTCTGGCCCGTCTCGTCCGCCTGCCGGGCAGAATTCAGGTTGAAATAACCGGGCGCCGCGCAGATCGCCAGAATGATGATGAAACTGTGAATCGCTGACCACATATGGTTTTGTCGTTTAGAAAGAGAGCTTCAGCGCCAATTGGACCTGCCGGGCGGGAAATGTCGAACGGATGGTCCCGAACGCTGGAGTCCCGGCCACCGGGTTGGCGGGGCTGAAGTTCGTCTGGTTGAAAAGATTGAAGGCCTCCATCCGGAACTCCAGCCTCGAGGCCTCGTTGATGGGCATCCGGAAGTTCTTCTGCAGGCCGAGATCGAACTGGAAGAAGGAGTGGCTGCGCGCAATGTTGCGCCCCGCGTTGCCGAACGGTTGGTCGTCGGCGCCGGGAACGGCGATATTACTTTTGTTGAAATAGTTCTCGGTCGTCCGCTGACCCTCCGGGGCCGTCACCGGCCCGCGGATGTTGGGACGCAGCGCCACGCCCCCGAGAAATGAAGCCAGGTTCGAGGTCACGGACAACTGGGGCGTCGCCGGCGCGTAACGCAGGTTGATCGTCTGGCCGCTGGTCATGGTGTTGATGCCGGTCAGCGTCCAACCGCCGATCGCGCCGTTCAACCAGGGCGACAGCCTGCTCCCGAACGCGCGGCCGCGGCCGATCGGCAGGTCCCAGACGAAACTGGTCGTATTGTTGAGCGGCTGGTCGTAGGCCGACAGTCCGCGATCCGCCGCAAGGTTGTAGAGGTTCTGCGGCCGGCCCTCGTTGCCGTTCGGTTCCTCCAGGACCTGGCCGACGTTGTCGATCGCCTTCGACCAGGTGAAGGAGTTGAGCAGGTAGAGGCCCTTCGAGAACCGGCGTTCCAGCTTGATCTGCAGTGCATGATAGTTGGAGAAGGCCGCCGGCAGGACCGCCGAGATCGTCTTGAAGTTCGGAATCGGCCGCCGTTCGTCCACCAGCAGGTTCCCCCTGGGAACGTTGGGCCGCGCCTGGTTCAGGTCGGCCAGCATCACCAGTTTCACCGCGTGATTCCCGACGTAGGCCACGTCGAGCAGCATGTTCGACGTCAATTCGCGCTGGACCGAGAGTTGCCAGTTCTGAATGTAGGCCGTCCGTTTGTCGCGCGGAATGTAGAGCGTGACGTTGTTCGGTAACCCCGACGGATAACCCTGCTGGGTGGTCCGGAAACAGTTGCTGAAGTTGTTGCCGGCGCAGAGCGGATCCAGACCGGCTCGGAAGCGAGGGAGGTTCTGCTGAATCGCCGCACGCGTGATCTGGGGAAAGTTGGTCGCCAGCAGATCGGCGCTGCCGAGGCGGTTGAAATAGACATAGCCGATGCCGTAGCCGCCGCGAACCACCGTCCGGTGCGAGAGGTTGTAAGCGAAACCGAGACGCGGCGCGAAGTTGTTGCGATCCGGATCGACCAGTCCGCGGTCGTAGAGCGAGCCGTCTTTGGCCGGGACGATCGAATTGGTCTGCGGATCGTAGTTCGAGAGGCGATTCTGCGCCTCATAGATCGGCGTCGCGAACTCATATCGGAGCCCGAGATTGAGGGTCAACCTGGAATTGACCCTGAAGTCATCCTGCAGATACGCATAATGCAGGCGCTGCCGCAGATTGACGACCAGCGCGTTGGCCAGTTCGTACTGTGAACGGAGGCCGAACATGAAGTCGGCGAGATTGGCGTAAGTGTCGATGCCCATCAACGGGTTGGTATCCTGGACATCGGTGTTGATCCGCAGATACTCGTATCCGGTCTTCAGGCTGTGCCGGCCCCAGTTCCATGAATAGTTGAGGCGCGGGTTGAGGTTGGACGGGTTCTGGAACTGCGGATTGGTCGACTGGCGTCCGAGTTGCGCAAAGCCGCTGATGTTCTGCGTCGTCAGCCCGCCGGTGATCAGGCGGTCGTCCGGCAACCCGGTGATGCCGTACTGTTCGAACATGCTCGGTCCGCCGGTCAGCGGCGGCTTCTTGCCGGCCTCGGTCCGCATGATCCCCAGGCGAAATTCGAGCACCGACGAGTTGCCCAGCACGTAGGTCACGCCGGTGGTGAGCTGCTGGTTGAGGACGTTGACGAATCCGTTCTGATTGCTGCCGGAGGGGCCGGGAATGTTCGGCCCTTCGAAATTGTTCAGCTTGCGGTGGCTGATGCGGGTGAAGACGCTCAGGTTCTGATTGAACTTGTGGTCGAGCCGGACGTTGAATTTGTCGTTGAAGGCCCGGTTGGGGACCAGGTTCTGATAGTTGTTCGAGAGGGTGGCGCCGGGCACGTTCGGCTCGGGCAGATCGTTGAGCACCTTGCGCGCGAAGGCGGTCATCGGAATCGGGGTTCCGGCCGGATAGTCCACGCCGGTGAAGGGATCCCGCACCGCTGTGGTGAGAATCCCGGCCCGGTTGGCGAGCGTGGGGATCGTGGAGAACTGGAGACTCTTCGAGACCTGCCGGAAGCCTTCATAGTCCAGGAAGAAGAAGGTGCGGTCCTTGATGATCGGGCCGCCCAGCGTCGCGCCGAATTGATTGCGGATCAACGGCGGTTTGACTCCGCCCACCGGCTTGAAGAAACCGACGGCGTTCAGGACCGTGTTGCGGTGGAACTCCCAGAGGCTGCCGTGAAACTGGTTGGTCCCGCTGCGATAGGAGGCGTTGATGACTGCTCCGCCGCTGCGGCCGAACTCGGCGCTGTAGGTATTGGTCTGGACCTTGAACTCCGCGACCGCGTCGGGAGAGACCTGCACCACCTGGCTGGAGAACCCCTGGTTGCTGGTGCCGTACGCGTTGTTGTCCACGCCGTCGAGCAGAAAGTTGTTGACCGTGTTGCGGAGTCCGTTGACGTTGAACGCGGCCTCGCGCCCGGCGGTCGTAATGCTGTTCTGCGACGATTCGCGCACGCCGGGCGTCAGCAGCGCCAGATTGGCATAGGATCGCCCGTTGAGCGGCAGATTGGTGATCTGCTGGCGGTTGATGACCTGGCCCCGGACGCTCGAATCGGTCTCGAGCAACTGCGCCGCATCCGTGATCAGCACGCTGTCGGTCACGGCGCCGGGCTGGAGCGTCAGATCGACCCGCTGGCGCGCATTGACCGTCACGACCACCTGCTCGGCGAGCGCGGTCGCGAACCCCTGCCGTTCGGCGCTGACGCGATAGTTGCCGATCCGGACGTTGACGAACTGGTAGCCTCCGTCCTGGTCGGTTTGAGTCTTCGCGGTGATTCCCGTCTCGTTGTGCTTGAGAGTGATCGCGACGCCCGGAAGCGCGGCGCCGTTCGAATCGCGCACCGTGCCCAAGACGGTGGCCGTATCGAACTGGGCATTGACGGTCAGGACTAACAACAGACTGGTGACGGTGGCGGCGATGAATTGGTGATAATAGCGAGTGAACAATCCCCTCACACCCATCCTCCTTAAAATTTCTACGATGATGCTAATTTGCGGCCCACCACTGTGCTCTATTTCACGTGGCGGGAATGCGGTTTGCTATTAGGAATGAGGCATGAGAGTAGCTTCACGGTATTAAATGCTGTTCAATTCGGTCTTAAGGTTTGTTTAAATCTGCTGGAGCCTGCCGGTTGAAGATGAAACCGTTTGATCTTGACAGAGTGGGGTGGCAACCTTATAAAAGGCTGTATGAGCATGAACTTAGGGATCTTCACCACGCTGTATACCCTCGACGAGTACTTCGCGCTTGAGAAGGCGAGCGAGCGGCGCTTCGAGTACTGGGACGGCGAGATCGTCTGTATGTCCGGGGGCAGCAAAGAGCATGGCCTCATTCAGTCGAACTTATCGATCTTACTTGGCAATCGGCTCCAGCCGCCTTGTCGACCGTTCGGTTCGGACCTCGCCGTTAAGACCTCGACGTCATCCGGCTATCTCTATCCTGATGGAACCGTTGCCTGTAGTCCACAATATGAGCGGCACCCACTAGGGATAGATATGTTAACAAATCCGTTGCTCATCATTGAGGTCACGAGCCCGACCTCGGGCATCCGCGATCACAACCGGAAGAGAGATCTCTATCAGTCGATCGAATCATTGCGGGATTACATCATCATCGAACCCGACAGCGTCTATATCACCCATTACCATCGTAGTTCGGTGGGATGGAAGAAGCGAATCTATGACGACACCGAGGATGCGATCGAGCTTTCCGATCTGGGCGTGAGTTTAATTCTGAGCGAAATCTACCGAGATGTCGTAATCGAACAGTCGGTGTCGAATTCATCTGAATAACGAAGACGGAATCCGAGTAACTATCCACTTGCTTCTACTTTTAACCGCGAAACACGCGAAAAGTCATTGATTTCGCGTCTTCCGCGTGTTTCGCGGTTTAGATCTGAATCT
>DATEFT010000604.1:0-4544 GCA_035280505.1 Blastocatellia bacterium
CGCCATTCGAGCAGCTCGCGGCGATGATAACCCGCCGGTCGCCCGTCGATCCGAATCTCGCCCCGTTCCGGCCGCAGCGTTCCGTTGAGATGAAGAAAGAGGGTCGATTTGCCCGCGCCGTTCGCTCCGAGCACCGCCAGCTTACGTCCCCGCCGCACGGCCAGATCGAGCCCGTGCAGCGCGCAGATCTCGCGATCGTAGCGGTAGTGCAGATCACGGGCCTCCAGAATCGGATCGCTCACGGTTGCCAACCTCCTCCACAACTCCGGCTCAAGATCACGATGCCGCACTCCAGGATCGCAATGCCCGCGAGAGCTTTGACCGACAGGGTTCGGGCGGGTTCGAGCCAGCGAACGTCGCCTTCGTAACCGCGGGCGGAGATCCCGATCTCCAACCGCCTGGCCCGCTCGAACGAACGAACGAGCAGCGAGGCCGCCAACCGGCTGATGGAACGATAGGCATTTCGCCGCGAGCTGTAGCCGCACCGCGCCGTTTGCGCCAGCCGGATCGCGGCCGCCGTCTCGGCGAAGAGGTGGATGAATCGATAGATCGCCAGCATCAATTCGCAGACGGCCGCGGGCACGCCGCCGCGGCGCAGCAGCGAGACGATCTCGGCGATCGGGGTGGTCAGCAGCAAGAAGCAGAGGCACGAGGTGGCCGCCAGCGAACGCACGAGCAGACCGGCCGCCAGGAGCGGGCCGCCCGGGGCCGGCGTGATTCGCACGCCGCCGCCGTCCACGGAGAGGCTGACGAGCGTGGCGCCGGCTCCGGCCACCGCGAATCCCAGCGGCACGGCCAGGGTCCGAAGATAGGTCGAGAACGGAATGCGAACGACCGACAAGGCGATCAGCGCCATGATCGAGGCGATCGCCGCTCCGGCGGGCAGCGGCGGCAGCGCGATGCTCAGGACGAGCATTCCGATGGCGAGCGCCAGTCTCTCGGCCGGGTGGCGGGTGCGCCAGCGGTTGCCGTAGGCGGACTGTTCGATCCGGGAAGGTATCAGATGCATCTGTTCACCGGCTCCGGCCGCGATCGCCCGTCTTTCTTCGGGCCCGGAGCTTGATCAGGCAGTAACCGAAGACTCCCGCGCCGATGGCCGCCTGCAGCGCGAACAACCATTCCTCATGTTCGCCGGGGGTGAAGACGGAGCCGAACCACGGACGATAGTCGGGCCGAATCCGGCCGATCATCGTCTGGGCCTGGTTGTCGGTCCCGACAAAGCTGTCCAGCCAGCCGAGCCGTTTCATGACGAACGGCGAGACCAGCACGATCAGTAAGACCGTCAGTATCAATTTCTCGCGTCTTTTCATAAGCTCTCTTTTTCTTCACCCGCTATTTCGCGTCTTTCGCGGTTTGTAACCAGGATTGTTCGAGGTAGCCGTAGTTGAGCAGGAGCCTCATGACCATTGCCGTCACCAGCCCCTCGATCACGGCCAGCGGAATCTGGCTGATGGCATAGACGCTCAGGAATTTGATCGTGCTGCCGGTGACCCCGCCCGCCGGGTCCGGAAAGGCCAGGGCCAGTTGAACGGCGGTCGTGAGATAGGTCGAAAGATCGCCGATGGCCGCGGCCAGGCCCGCCGCCGCCGCCGGGCTCGCGCCGAGCCGCCGGGCGAGTTTGAAGACGCCGAAGGCGACCCAGGGACCGACGATCGCCATCGAGAAGACGTTGGCGCCCAGCGTCGTCAATCCGCCGTGCGCCAGCAACAGGGCCTGAAACAAGAGCACGATCGTCCCCAGGACCGCCATCACCGGCGGCCCGAACAGGACGGCGCCCAGCCCGGTGCCGGTGGGATGCGAGCTGCTCCCCGCGACCGAGGGCAGCTTCAACGCGGAGAGGATGAACGTAAAGGCGCCCGCCGCTCCCAGCAGCAGCTTGGTCTGCGGATGTTCACGGATTTGCCGATTGAGACGGCGCCCTCCGTGCGTGACGAATGGGGCGGACGCGACGGTCCAACCGATGGCGTGGGCGATGGGCAGGAAGCCTTCAGCGATATGCATCGTCGACAGTTCCTCCTCGAAACTACGATGGCTGACGAACTGTCATCGGGAGAGCGGAATGATCACTGGACCGGCAGGAATCCAGGCCGTACTCTCAATCCCCGAAGAGTTCATCTGCATGACCGAACTTCAGGCAGGTCTCCTGACTTAAGCCTCGACGTGGAAAGCAATCGAATGCCGGCGACGTCTCTTTTCCCGTGGAGCCTTCCCACGCTTCCGCGCAGTGGCGCAAAGAGAGAGGAAAAGAATGATCAGGCTTTTACAGTGGCGGGACCGTGCGGGAATCTCACCCGCTTCCCTATTCTCCGGCGATCGACGACTCGACGACCGGCACCTGAAGCCAAAACTGCCAAATTCATTAGATTAAAACGCCATCGAATATATGTCATCGGATGGCGCTCACGCAACTATCAGGTGATTTCGGCCGGATTCCGGCGTCGGCTCTCGCTTGCCTGCCGCGATCAGCGGTAGTACCATCTGTCCACATTGTCCGACTCTTTAATCATTCAACTTTCCTGAAGACCTTCCCGGATGGCGGACCTGGAGCCAGGATGAAGGGCTCGAACACACCGGGGTCGCACCATTCGGGCTTTGTCTCTACGATACAGACAACTCGCTGGAGGAGCATGATGAACATCAAAGTTCGCGGTTTATGGGCAGCCGCCCTGTTCTTACTCGGCCCGGGTCTGGCGGCTACGGTTTGGGGGCAAGTCCAGACGGGGCGAATCGTCGGAACCGTCACCGATGCGCAGAAGGCCGCCGTGCCTAATGCCGCGGTCACGGTCACTGAAACGGCGACCAATCAGTCGATCAAGGTGAGCACCAATGAACGCGGCGATTTCGTGGCGACGCCGCTCAATCCGGGAATCTATCGCGTCACGGTCTCCAGCCCCGGATTTCAGAGCCTGGTCATCAATCCGGTCGGGGTCCAGGTCGGGCAATCGGCCCGCGTGGACGTCGAGTTGAAGGTGGGAGATGTCAGTTCGGTGGTGGAGGTGGCCTCGTCCGCGCCGCTGCTCGACACCGAATCCGGGACGCTCGGTCACGTCGTGACCAACACGCAGATCGTCAACCTGCCGCTCAACGGGCGCAGCTTCTACGAGCTGGCCCGGCTGATGCCGGGCGCGGCGCTGCTGCCGGGCGGCGGCAACCTGCTGCGGATCCGCGCCAATTACATCTCGGGCACCGGCGTCAGCGGGGTGCGGGGCCGCCAGACCACCTTTCTGCTGGACGGCGTGGACGTCTCCGATCATCACCAGGGAGGCTCCTTCATCCAGACTTCGATCGATGCGCTGCAGGAGTTCAAGGTTCAGCAGAGCGCCTACTCCGCCGAATTCAGCAACGTGGGCGGAGTCTTGAATGCGGCGACGAAATCGGGCTCCAATCAGCTTCACGGCGGCCTCTTCGAATTCCTGCGTAATGACCAGTTCGATGCGCGCAACTTCTTCGCCCGCGAACGCGAGGTGCTCAAACGCAACCAGTTCGGCGGGACGCTGGGCGGGCCCGTGGTTCTGCCGAAACTCTATCACGGACGCGACCGGAGCTTCTTCTTCGTCAGTTACGAGGGGATGCGGGAACGGCAGGGTCTGGTCTTCAACAGCAACGTTCCGAGCGCCGACATGAAACGCGGCGATTTCAGCGCCCCGGGGTTGGCGCCGATCTTCGATCCCTCGAGCCCCACGCGCACCCAGTTCCCCGGCAACCGGATCCCGATCGGCCAGCTCTCTCCGCAGGCGCGCTACTTCCTGCAATTCATTCCCGATCCGAACACCGCGGCGGGCACGTTCTCCTATGCGCCGTCGCGGGTGTTGGATACGGATCAGGTGACGCTGCGGTTCGATGAGAGCCTCGGCGCCAATCATCGGCTCTTCGTCCGTTACAGTTACCACGACAATCGACAGAACGAGCCGAACGCCTTTCCGGCGCTCGGTTATTCGCCGTTGGAGACCCGCGCTCACAACGTCGTGGCCAGCATGACCAATACCCTGCGGCCCACCCTCATGCATGAGTTTCGGTTCAACTATCTGCCCGCGATTCTGGATCTGGCGCCGTTTCTGGCCGGCACCAACTTCAACCAGGAGGCGGGGATTCGCGGCTTCGAGGAGACGGGCAGGCCCGGAGTGGTCGGGTCGTTCCCGGACTTTGCGTGGAGCGGCTATACCGCGATGAACGGTTCGGCCTTCGATCAACGCCCGAAGACGCAGGACCTCAAGGTCTATGAATGGACGGACAACCTGACGTGGATCAAGGGATCGCACATCTTTAAGTTCGGCGCGAAGGTCCGCCGCTGGGTTCCGCTCTTCACCGACAGCAAACAGTATCAGGGCCAATGGAATTTCAACGGCGATCGCAGCGGCAATGCCTTCGCCGATTTTCTGCTGGGGTTGCCGCGTTCGGTGGTTCGCGCCTATCCGGCGGACACCTTCGGCGGATCCGCGAACTACTGGCACTTCTACTTTCAGGACGATCTGAAGGTGAATCAGCGGTTCTCCTTGAACGTGGGGCTGCGGTACGAATATTCGCCCTGGCTGAAGGGCTATCGC
>DATEFT010000605.1:0-14590 GCA_035280505.1 Blastocatellia bacterium
CATCGGCAACCATTCGATCTGGTTCAACGAGCGGCTCTGCACCTCGCCCGAACAACTCGTCGCCGAATGCATCATGCTGACCAAGCGCCGCCTCATGAATCAACCCGACTCGGCGCGCTCGGCCGCCAAGATGGCGATGGAACAGGCCGACCACCAGCACCCGCTCCAGATGCTGTCGAACCAGCCCGCGCCCCCGATCAGCATCGACTCCAAGAAGGTCATCACCGCCTGCCCGGAATGCAGCAGCAACCAGATCGAGTACGCGGGCGGCTGTTATACGTGTCGAGATTGCGGATTCTCGAAGTGCGTTTGAATTTGAGAATCAAACCGCGAAATCATCAAACTTTCGAGCTTTCGCGTGTTTCGCGGTTTGTAAATCGAAGTTGTCGACCAGGTAATGAGTGAACACCGGATCGTCTCCCTGATCGCGAGCGCGACGGAGATCGTTTGCGCGCTCGGTTTCGAATCGCAGTTGGTCGGGCGGTCGCACGAGTGCGACTTCCCGGCCGCCGTCACGCGTCTGCCGGTCTGCACCAGCCCCAAGTTTCAGGTCGAGGGGCTCAGCTATGAGATCGATCAGCGAGTCAAAGCGATCCTGCAGGAGGCCCTCAGCGTCTACCGGGTGGACGCCGAGATGCTCGAACGCCTGCAGCCCACCCACCTCATCACTCAATCGCAATGCGAGGTCTGCGCGGTCAGCCTCAAGGATGTCGAGCAGGCCGTCTGTCAGTTCACCAGCTCACAGCCGGTGATCGTCTCGCTCGAACCCAACGCGCTGGCGGACGTCTGGGCCGATCTTCGCCGCGTGGCCGGGGCGCTGGGAGAACCGCTCCGCGGCGACCGGCTGGTCTCGGCCCTGCAACAGCGAATGCGCGAGATCGAGGCCGCCGCGGCCGCCGCCTCATCGCGTCCGACCGTGGCCTGTATCGAATGGATCGAACCGCTCATGGCCGCCGGCAATTGGATGCCGGAGCTGATCGAGATGGCGGGCGGCGTCAATCTCTTCGGCGAAGCCGGGAAACATTCGCCCTGGATGAGCTGGGATGAACTGATCGCCCGGGATCCGGAGGTGATCCTGATCTCGCCCTGCGGCTTCGATATTCCCAGAATCCTGCAGGAGGCGCACCTCTTGACCGGGCAGCCGCGGTGGAACGCGCTCCGGGCCGTCCGCGACGACCGGGTCCTGGTCGCCGACGGCAATCAGTACTTCAATCGCCCGGGGCCCCGCCTGGTCGAGTCGCTGGAGATCCTGGCCGAGACGCTCCACCCCGAACTGTTCCACTTCGCGCATGAAGGGACGGGCTGGCTTCGGTTACCGACCAAATAAAAAGACTTTCATCTCTTTATTCTTTGTTCCACCACTTCGGTATGCTAGATTCCCCTATCCCCAGATCCTAATCCTTTATGAACACATCTATCTTTTAAGGACACATCAATGGCTGATAATGATCAGGTTCGGCATTCGCTGAGTGACAAGGCGGCCTACCAGTTGGCCAACGTCACTAAAACCGCGCCGCAGTACGGTGCGATTACCCCTCGCTGGCTCGTCCGGTTACTGGATTGGAAACCGCTCGAAGCCGGGACGCTGCGGCGTAATCGCGTCGCGAGCGACCGGCCGGTCGATGTCATCTGCGACCAGCAGGAGAGTCAGTCGATTCCCGATACCCATGTTCCCTACGAAGAGCAACCTCGCGAGTACACGCTCAACTCGATCTCGGCGATCCTGAACATCCATACGCGAACCTCGGATCTCTTCAGCAATCCCTTCGACCAGATCAAAGAGCAGTTGCGGTTGACCGTCGAGACCGTCAAGGAGCGCCAGGAAGGCGAACTGATCAACAACAACGACTATGGGCTGGTGAAGAACGTCCCGGCCTCGCAGCGGATCCAGACCCGCAAAGGTCCGCCGACCCCGGACGACCTCGACGATCTGATCTCCAAGGTCTGGAAAGAGCCCTCCTTCTTTCTGGCGCATCCGCGCGCCATCGCGGCCTTCGGGCGCGAATGCACGCGTCGCGGCGTGCCGCCGCCCACCGTCACGCTCTTCGGCTCGCCGTTCCTGACCTGGCGCGGCATCCCGCTGGTGCCGACCGACAAGCTGATGGTCGACGGTCAATCCAACCCGCCGGTGGGCCACGGCGGCAAGACCAGCATTCTGCTCCTGCGCGTGGGAGAGCGGAAACAGGGCGTGATCGGACTCTATCAGCCGGGTCTGCCCGGCGAGCAGACGCCCGGCCTCTCGGTGCGGTTCATGGGAATCAACCAGAACGCCACCAGCTCCTATCTCGTCTCGCTCTATTGCTCGGCCGCCGTCCTGACCGACGACGCCATCGCCGCGCTGGATCAAGTGGAAGTGGGCCATTACCATGAATATTGATCGACCGACCGCGCCTGACGAACTCGATTTGACCGGCGCCTCGCGGGCGCTGGCCGCAGGATTGCCGGATCCGGCGGTGTTGACCCGGATCGCCAATGAACTCTATCAAAGTTTTCAACCGGCGATGACCGGCGGTCTCCCGCCGCTCCCGCAGACTCCGGAGGCGGCGGAAGCAGCCCTCATGAATCCGGTCGCGGGCCTCTCGCTGCCGGCGCTTCCGGCATCCGAACAAATCACGGAAGAGGCGCTGCGACAGTCCATGCCGGCGGCCTCCTCGTTTCAGGCCCCGGTCTCCCCGGGCCTGCCCGGCGGAATCTCGGCGGCCGATTTCTCCGTCATGCCCGCCTTCTCTTTCCTGGAAGAGGCCAGGTCGCTGTTCGAGAGGACGGCCGGCAGTCCTGCACCTCTGGCGCCCGCGATTCCGCAGACCGCGCAGATGCCGACCGAGACCGAGTTGCGGGGAGCGGCTCCGGCCATGCCGGGGATCGATCCGACCGCGATTCCGGCTTCGATTCCGGCCGTGCCGGTCTCGGCAGTCTCCACTCCGCAGATTCCCGGCCCGGTCCCGGGAGCCCCGGCCGGACAGTCGTCGGCCTTTCAGTTTCTGGAGAGGTCGCGGTCGATCTCGTCTCTGAATGCCTGGAATACCATGGACGTCTCGCCGGTCCTCTCTCCGGCCGGAGCCGAATTCACTCCCGGGTCGCAGCCCCTGGGCTTCTCGGCCGGACTCTTCGACGTCCACGCGGTGCGGCGCGATTTCCCGATTCTGCAGGAACAGGTCCACGGTCGTCCGCTGATCTGGCTCGACAACGCCGCCACCACGCAGAAGCCGCAGGCGGTGATCGATCGGCTCACGTACTTCTACCAGCACGAGAACTCCAACGTCCATCGCGCGGCTCATGAGCTGGCGGCGCGTTCGACGGATGCCTACGACGCGGCGCGCGAGAAGGTGCGCCGCTTCCTGAACGCCGGTTCGACCAGGGAGATCGTCTTCGTGCGCGGCGCCACCGAGGGCATCAACCTGGTGGCTCAAAGCTGGGGCCGCCAGCACGTTCGCGAAGGCGACGAGATCGTCATCACCCATCTCGAACACCACGCGAACATCGTGCCCTGGCAGATGCTCTGCGCGGAGAGCGGGGCCCGGTTGCGGGTCGCTCCGGTCGACAACCAGGGCCAGGTGCTGCTGGACGAATACGAGAAACTGCTGGGACCCAAGACCCGCCTGGTCGCCTTCGCCCAGGTCTCCAACGCCCTGGGGACGATCACGCCCGTCCAGGAGATGGTGGCGATCGCCCATCGCTACGGCGCCAAAGTACTGGTCGACGGAGCGCAGGCCGTCTCCCACATGAAGGTTGACGTTCAGGCTTACGATTGCGATTTTTACGTCCTCTCCGGACACAAGGTCTTCGCCCCGACCGGCATCGGCGTGGTCTACGGCAAACAGGAGGTGCTCGAGGCCACCCGGCCCTGGCAGGGCGGCGGCAACATGATCGCCGATGTCACCTTCGAGAAGACCCTCTATCAATCGGCCCCATTCCGTTTCGAGGCCGGAACGGGCAGCATCGCCGATGCCGTCGGCCTGGGAGCCGCCCTCGACTACCTCGACCGGATCGGCATGGTCAACGTGGAACGCTACGAACACGAACTGCTGGCCTATGCCATCGAGGGCCTGCAACGCATTCCCGGCCTGCACCTGATCGGCACCGCCCGCGAGAAGGCCAGCGTGCTCTCGTTCGTGCTGGACGGGTTCACGACCGAAGAGGTGGGACAGGCCTTGAACCGGGAGGGGATCGCCGTCCGGTCCGGCCACCATTGCGCTCAACCGATCCTGCGTCGATTCGGGCTCGAGAGCACGGTCCGGCCCTCGCTGGCGCTCTACAACACCGGCGAGGAGTGCGACGCGCTCGTCGCCGCCATCTGGAACCTGAAGAACGGCAGAGGCGCGGGCCTGATCTAGGCCGTTTGAAACAAATAAGAATCAGGTACTTGACTATAAAGTCAGGTTTAGATATTTTTGCTCTTCGGAATGAAGGGGAGTAGATCGCCCTGATCGTTCTAATTTGACGGTCAGGATCTGGTGAAGTCGTCAGGACGATTGCCCACGGGCAATCCGGCCCACCAGCTAGGTCACGGATGACCAAGGATCAAGACCTTCTACGCAGTCCGGATACGGATTGCGTAGAAGGTCTTTTTTGTTTTGCGCTCCAGAGATCGGAGCGCGGGGAGAAACTCAAAATGAATGGTATGAATCGAACCAAGAGTCTGCTGCTGCTGGCGGCGCTGACCGCGCTCTTTCTCATCATCGGTCAGGCGATCGGCGGTCAGGTCGGATTGATCCTGGCGCTGTTGCTGGCCGGCGGCATGAACTTTTTCAGTTACTGGTACTCCGACAAGATCGTGCTGCGGATGTACAACGCGCAGGAGGTCACGGAGGCCGACGCGCCGCAACTCTACGGCATGGTGCGCGAATTGGCACAGCGGGGAGGAATTCCGATGCCGCGCGTCTATCTCATTCCGGAGGAGACGCCGAACGCCTTCGCCACCGGACGCAACCCGCAGCATGCGGCCGTGGCGGTGACGGAGGGGCTCATGCAGATGCTCAATCCGCGCGAGCTGGCCGGAGTGATCGCCCACGAACTGGGTCACGTCATGAATCGCGACACGCTGATTATGACCATCGCCGCCTCGCTGGCGGGCGCCTTGAGTTACCTGGCGAGCTTCGCGATGTTCTTCGGGGGCGGCAACTCGGACGACGAAGAGGAGGGCGGCTCCAACATCGTGGCCGCGATCGTGGGCATGGTCGTCGCGATGATCGCGGCCCCGATCATCCAGATGGCGATCTCGCGCTCGCGCGAATTCGTCGCCGACGAGACCGGCGCGCGATTGACCAACGATCCGCTGGCCCTGGCGGGCGCGCTGCGCAAGATCGAGGCCTGGAGCCAGGAGATTCCGATCCATTCCGGATCACCGGCGACGGCCCACATGTTCATCATCAATCCGTTCTCGGGCGGCGGCATCTCGCGCCTGTTCAGCACGCACCCGTCCACCGAACAGCGGATCGAACGGCTGGAGGCCCTGGCCTCCGAAAAATTCGTCCTGACTTAAATTGACCAGGGGTTCGCTCGGCTGACGCCTCGCTTCACCCCTGGCTATTTTATGGCGCGCCGGCGGCGCGCGCTCCGGCCCACAAAATCCGGCACGGCCAACGGTTTAAAGCAGAAACTAAAAAGTCTAGAGAAGTCCGGAATACTCTTCCGACTTCTCTAGACTTCTCTAGACTTCTCACCAGACTTCTTAAAAGATGACGTCGAAATCCAGCCGGACGAACCGTGAGTAGTTGCCGAAGAAGGCGCCGTAGTTCGGATCGGCGACGTTGCGGTGAACATCGAGCGCGTTGAAGTGATTGGTCAGGTTGAAGCCGCTCAGGGTGAATCGGAAAGCGAACTTCGGATGGACCTGAAAATCGCGCGCGACCCGGCTGTCGAATGAGAAGAAGTTGGGATAGCGGCCGGAGTTGGCCTCGCCCACGTAGTTCTGGATCGAATCGACCGACGAGAAGGGGAAACCGTTGCGGTACTCCACGATCGGCGAGTACCGGAGTTTCCACGGCAGATGGAAGATCCCGTAGGAGAGATACCGGTTCGGCAGGTCGCCGCTCAAGCGGGCCCGTTGATCGGGCCGGACGATCGGAAACGGAAAGTTTCCGATGTAGGTATTGAACTCGTTGACGTCGCCGCGCGTGCTGCTGCGGACGTAGGACATGAAGATCTGTTGTTTGCCCTCACCCCAGACGAACCGGCTGGTCAACTCCAGTTGCCGATAGCTCGATTGGCCGCCGCCGCCGATCACCATGGCGTCCTGCCCCTGCTGCGATCTCGGTTCGACCACCACGATCCCTGAGGAATCGCTGTTCAGATAGTTGGCTCGCAACCGCACCAGCGGCGAGAAGGAGTGTTCGACCTCGACGTTCCAGGTCGAGCTGTACGGCGCGAAGTTGCCGATCTGCGAGCCGCCGCCGATCAGGATATTGCGGCCGTGCTCGGTCTGATCGATCACGTTGGCGAAGGGGCGCGGCCCGTCGATCACGTTCCCGCTGTTCGGATCGTAGGTCGTCATGACCTGCTGCGGATACTTGTCGAAGGCGTAGACGCCGAGCGGCACCCGGTCATAGAAGTAACCGAGCCCGCCGCGCAGAACGGTCTTCTGATTGCCGAACGGCGTATAGGCCACGCCGAGTCGCGGCGCGAACCGGTAGGTCTCCGTGATCCCCTGCCGTTCAAAGCGGAGCCCCACGTCAACCGAGAGCTTCTTGGTCGCGTTCCAGTGATCCTGGCCGTAGAAGTAGGTCTCGAAATCGTCGAGATCGAACGGCTGGCCGTTCTGGAACTCGATGCGGCGCAGGAGCCGCCCTTCCGTATCCAGAATATCGACCGGATGCGCCATGAACTCGCCGCGATTGGTGGTCCGCGCGACGGTCGCGCCGAACTTCAGATTGTGGGTGCCGATGTTGCGGATCGGTTTCAGCGAGAGCGTCTCCAGCCATTCAACCCGCGAAGCCCGGCGATCCTGCTGACTGAAATAGTTGCCCAGGTTGCCGGTCGGCGTCAGGATCATATCTTCCGGGCCCTGCCCCCAGATCGCCGCCGAATAGCGTTTGACCGCGATCGTGCTCTCCAACAGGTTTTCGCCGAGCGTCAATCGATCGATGAGCGTTCCGGTGTAATCGCGCCCCCGCGAATTGGGGGTGACCGGGCGAGGGTTGAAGAAGTCCAGATTGACGAAGGCGTCCTTCCGCGGGGCGACGTGGATGGTCCCGGTCAGCGTGTGCCGGTCCGAAAGCAGGTAATCGAGTTGCGTAAATGAATTGACCGACTCGGATTTCGACTCCTTGTTCGGATACTCCAGCGTCTGGACCGGCCGCTTGATAATCGCATACTCCGTCCCCTGGGAGATGTAGAACCGGTCTTTGATGAGCGGGCCGTTGAAGACCACCCGGGGAGTAGCCGTGCGCAATCCGCGCAGACGCCCGCCAAGATAGCGGAACTCCGGGAAGGGATCATTCAACTCGAAATTCCATTTGTCTCCGCCCCGGCGAGTCTCGACCGAGACCACGCCCGCCGTGAATCGCCCGTACTGGGCCAGGTAAGGAGTCTTGAAGACATTGATCGACTGCACGCTGTCGACCGGCACGGTCGTTCCGAACTGACCGGTCGCCGGGTCCGTGACGTCGGCGGAGTTGACGACAAAAGCGCTCCGGTTCTCCCCCGTCCCCGAGATCTTGATCTCGCCCTGCGGCGAACGCACCACGCCCGGGATCAGCGGCAGCGCATCCTTGACCGTCGTCGGCTTGCCCGCGATCTCCTTCAACGTCTCACGCTGCAACTCGACCGGAGTCGAGGAGGCCTGTTCCGGAGGCGCGCTGCCGGCGGAGGCGTTGACGTTCACCTCCTCCTTGAGCTGAACCTTCGGCACCAGCATGAACTTGATCTCGAGGCCCTGCCCGCCGATCACCGCGACCTCTTTCTGGGTCCGCGTCTCGAATCCCTCTTTCGAGATGGCGATCTGGTAACTCCCCGGCGGGAAGTTGCTGGCGCTGGCTTCTCCCTTCTCATCAGTGGTCACGGTCGCGATCACCTCGCCATTGTGCGAGAGTTCGACGCTGGCCCCGGGCAGAGGATTGCCGGATCCGTCCTGAACCAGGACGCGAATCAGGGTTCGCGCCGGCGCCTGTTGCGCTTTCACCCCGGTCATAAATAGCAGCGGCAACGCGAGCGCCCCCAGGGCGAACCGCAGCATCCACAAGCCGCTGAACCGATTCTCAGTGCACCTTCTCATTGCTTGACCTCATTTTCCTTCTTGTCAGGGATGTTCCCCCACTCTCCTTAGTATACATCACACTTCTAATTAGTTTGTATCATTATGTACAAGAAACCCCTGGCCGATCCGGCGACCGGATCAGCCCCGTTTAACGTTCATGTATACGATCGATTTGCGCAAGTGGAGTTGTCGAAAGAAACGAAATAACGAAACAAAGGAGAGAGTACTAGCGGCTCCATTTGCTTCGTTATCTCAGATGTTTCGTATTTTCTTTCGGATACCGCGACCGCGTCACTCGTCACGGTTCAATTTGGACATCGTGTGGATCAGCCCCGCGAAAGCTCCGATCGTCCCCAGAATCAATCCGCTAACGCTCAGCCAGGGAGCGGTCTTCAGCCAACGGTCCAGGAAATAGCCCAGTAGGATGCCGCCCACGATATTCGAGGTAATCAAACTGCCGACCGTAAAAGCCAACGCCAGCTTTGATGGTTCGGGTTTAGGGGGCATAGAGGCCGGAGAGATCTTCCGCATCTCTCAAGTCAATGGGTGAAAAAAGCGCTCATCGAACAGAGGTGCACAGAGACGACGGCGAGATCCAATGCCCACCATCTCGATCCCTGTGCCCTTGTACCTGCCGAACCCCGATCAATACTGCTTAATTTCAACGATCACGTTGTGCGTGGTCTTGAGATCTCGAAGATCGTAATCCTCTTCCAGCGTCCCCTCACGATCGAGGACCAGGAAGGAGGCCCGGTCGGCCAGCGGAAACGCGCTGGCGTGCCAGGTGCCGCGATGCAATTTGAAGGCGCTGCTGCCATCGACCAGGAACGCAGCCAGTTGCTTGATATCCGGCACATCCGGATTCTCGGAACTCGGCGGCGCCAGGGCGATGATGGACATCGATCCGCCCAACGGCACAAAGACCTGCTCGGTGCGTTGGTGACGGCCAAGAAAATCGAAGGCCAACGGACGTGCTTCAACCGTCTGAGCCACGAGATTCGCAGTCCCACCATCCAGATCCAGATCGACCTCGCCACGCTCGCCGATGATCTCTCCATAAGGAGCGAAATTCTCAGGCGTCATCGGTTGAACGGTCAGACAGATGGCGCGGATCAATCGCTCAGCTTCCACGATTCTGCGCTCTCGTACGGGCGCTACTGCTGCTGCTGCTGTCATTGATTTTATTTTTACCTTTCTAAATTTAGTCTGTGATGTGTGACGGGCGGTATATCTTAATTAAACGAAGATTGTGATAAAATCAAGAGCTTATAAGCCGGAAAAAGGGAGATTTTACACGATTTAGTCTGAATTTCATACTTATTTCCGACTAAAATTAATCTCCCACCACTGACAACGACAGAAAGCCCTGAGAGACCAGCGAACTCGCCCCCCACGGCTCCCGGCTTCTGAACCGCTGATTCCTGCACAAGCTTCAGATCACGGACCAGTGACTCATCACGGTTTTTCTTTTTTTGGTTTATCCTGATACGGTCTCTCTCTCTTCGGCAGGCTAACCATGTTGGCGAACAAACGATATGCGCCGGGCACACCCGCGGGAAATTGCCGGAACCAGGCATAGGCTGTAAAGACATATTGGCCCTTGCCATATGATGCGATCAGTTGGCCGCCCTGGAGCAAATTGCCATTTTCGTCTGGAGCGGCAAGTAATGCAGTGTACCGCGAATCCCAGTCATTTAGGAAGTACAAACCGCGTTCTTGGACCCATCCGCTCCAATCTTTTTCCGTAATTCGATTCGGAAAGTTGAACAGGGGGTGGTCCGGAACGAGCACCGTGATGGGAGCATTTTCATTCGTCACCCGCAAACCGCCCTGCATCTGCACCGGATAGGGGGTGAAGTTGCCCCGCGCCAGCTCGTCCTTGTTGTACTGGACGATCAAGGTTCCGCCCTCCGCCACATAATCGAGCAATCGTTTGTTGTTGGCGATCAAATCTTCGTTAACTTCGTAGACTCGGATTCCCAGCACGATCGTGTCGTAGACCGAGAGATCGCCCGAACTCAGTTCGGCGGGGCCCAGAATTTTGAGATCGACCCCCAGTTGCGAGAGGACCTCCGGCCCGTCGTCGCCGCTGCCGATGACGTAACCGACCTTCAAACCGCGGGCGACCCGGACATCGAAGACTTCGACCCTCGAGGTCGCCGGGCGATAGATGAAATGGTTTTCGATATGAGGATAGGAGATCACCGTATAGCCATTGGTGTATTCCCTGCCCCCCGACTCGGCCACCGCCTTGAGACTGAAGGAGCCGGCCGTCCCCTGAGGCAGCGTCACCTTGAACCAGCGGTTGGCGCGTTCTCCCTGGCGAGTGAAGTTGAGCGGGCGGGGATCCGCCTCGACCTTCCAGCCCGGCGGGGCCTGCAGCCTGACCGTGCCCTGAGTGGGGCGCCGGGAGTTGTGTCGGATCTCGACCGAAAGCTCGCGGGTGGTGGGCTCGCCCTCGGACGAGACGACCAGCAGCGAGGGCTTGATCGCGAGCGTCAGGGCCGGCGCGACCTTCAGTTCCCGGCGAATCTCACCGAAGGTCTTGTCGGCGAATCGATATTCGACCGGCTGTTCGATGACGACCCGTTCGCCGCTCAGAGTCAGTTCCACCCGGGCCCGGGCGAGGGCCGGCCCGAACGGCAGATTACGCGGCATGCTCTCGTTCCAGTCGAACTGATCGCGGGTTCGGGGTTGGGCCAGCCAGTAGGGTTGCGTCGGCGGCTCCGATTCCGGCACGCGGGCCCGAAAGCGGGCCACGCTATCGGCCTTTTCGCTGCGCCCGCGGCCGGGCGGCTGCGGGGCGGGCGACGGAGCCGGCTCGGCGTCCAGCGATTCGACCTGCCACCCGGTGGCCGGGGTCAGGAGATTGAACTTCGGGGCGACCGAATTCGCGCCGTTCTCGCTCATCGCGAGGGAGCCCAGATAGACCTTGACGGTGATCTCGACGGCCTCGCCGGGGGTGACGATCTCGGTCCCCTCGCTCAAAGCGTCGACCACCACTCCGTGGGCCTTGGTCAGGGCCTCGGTGAACTCTTCTTCCTTGCGCGCCAGCAGCCCATCGACGGTGGCTTTCGCCACCGGGTCGAGTCCGCCCAGCGAAGCCCGCAGGGCCCGCACTTCACGCAGCCCCGAGGCCAGCCACGGCGCGATGGCGGCCGGACTCTCGGGTTGAAACCCGGCGACCGCTTTGGCCACCGACTCGCGGATCCGGTTCAGACCCGGAAGCAGGCGTTCGGCGTCCGGTCCCGCGAACCGGGCGATCCCGGTGACGTTCGTCTCGAGGCCGGTGAAGAGTGAAGACTCTTTCTCGGGCACCTCGACCAGGCTCTGCAATCGCGGGTAGGTGCGGGGTTGCGAACCGCGCGCCTGGATCATTCCGAAATCCTGCGATCGATGCCGGCTGCGCCCGTCGGCGGCCAGTTCCGCATGCGAACGGCCGAGCACCGGATCCATCATTCCGACATCGAACTCCGCCCGCGGACCGGCGCTCGACGCCACGAAGCGGCGCCCGTAGAGCTTCAGCACGCGCCAGGGCTGCAACCCCTCGCGGCTGAGCTGTTCGGGAAAACGAGCGGGGTCGGCCGCGGCCGCGATCGCTTCGGGCGTGAGCATGCCCGCCACCTGGTGCTGACCGTGTCCATCTTGCGGCGTGCCGGAAAATCCGTTGACGACGACCAGGGGCCGCATCAGGCGGATGACCCGCACCATGTCCGAGAGAATCTCTTCGCGCTTCCATTTCTGCAACGTCTCTTCAGCCGATCGGGTGAAGCCGAAATCGAAGGCCCGGGTGAAATATTGCTCGGCGCCGTCGAGCCGGCGGGCCGCCAGCAGCTCTTCGGTCCGAATCACGCCCAGACCTTCCCACAACTCCGGGCCGATCCCGTTCTGCCCGCCCTCACCGCGATTGAGCGACAGATAGGCGACCCGCGCTCCCTGACCGCGGGCGAGGTAGGCCAACAGCTCCGTGCTCTCATCGTCCGGATGCGCGCCCGTGTGCAGCACGCTGCCGATGGTCTGCAACCGGCGCAGAACCAGAGCCAATCCGCTCACCCCGCGATCCTCTGGGGCGGGCGCCGCAGGAGGAGGATCGCCGGAGATCGCAACCGTCACGAGTTGAAGAGCCAGGATCAAGGCAATCAAGCGAGGCCAGGATCTTTGCATCACCAAGTTCTCCTTTAAAAGTCTAGAGAAGTCCAGGAAAGTCTAGAACAGTCTAGAGAAGTCAAAACCGGTCTCGATTCAGACTGCCCTGGATTTCTCTAGACTTTCCTGAACTTCTCTAGACTACTAATTAGCATGCCGACGGCGACCACCACCACGCAGCCAACGAGGTTATACCATAAGAAACTGATGGACGAGTATCGGCTGACGATGGCGACCGAGACGATTCCCGCGAGCAGGCCGAAGAAGGCGCCGTTGGCGGTCGCCCGTTTGGTTCCGATCGCCAGCATAAAGACGCCGAGCAGCGAGCCGTAGAAGAATGAGCCGAATCTATTGACGACCTCGATCAGCGAACCGACCCGGCCCGCATAGACCGCGACGATGCAGGCGAAGAGGCCCCAGAACCCGGTCGCGATCTTCGAGACCATCAGGTAGTGGGCATCCGGCGCCTCCGTTCGAAAGTGGCGCCGGTAGAAGTCGATCACGGTGGCGGTCGAGAGGGCCGCCAGTTCGGCCGAGATCGAAGACATGGCCGCGGCGAAGATCGCGGCGATGATCAGCCCGACCACGCCGGCCGGAGCATAACTGGTGACGAAGGTCGGAAAGACGTAGTTGACGTCGGTGAAGGCCTTGCCGGTCGTGCCCTCGACCAGGTCGCCCGCGCGTTTGCGGATCTCGGTCATCCGCTCGTTCTTGGCCCGGTAGATCTCGCGGGCCGCGATCGCCACCTCGCTCTCGCGGCTCGAATTGGTGAAGGCCAGCGCCGCCCGCTGCCGGGAGTCGAAGGCCTGCTCGTATTCGGCGTTCAGCCGCTGATACTCCGCGCTCTGTTCGACCTTCGCGCGATCGTCCGCCTTGAAGATCAGCGGCGGCCGTTGAAATTGATAGAAGACGAAGACCATGACCCCGATCAAGAGGATCAGAAACTGCATCGGGATCTTGACGAAAGCGCTCATGAGCAGCGAGGTCCGCCCCTCGGAGACCGACCGCGCCGTCAGAAATCTCTGGACCTGGCTCTGATCGCAGCCGAAATAGGCCATCGCCAGAAACATGCCGCCGATCAGTCCCGACCACAGCGTGTAGGTCTGGTTGGGATTGAAACTGGGATCCACGGTCTTCAACCGGCCGGCCGCTCCGGCCAGCGTCAGGGCCTCGCCGAAGGAGACCCCCGCCGGAAACTTGCCGACGATGACGATCAGAATGATCGACAGCCCGACGAAGATCACGACCATCTGTTTGACGTCGGTCCAGGTCACCGCCTGCACGCCGCCGAACATGGTGTAGAGCGTGGTCGAGAGCCCCATGACCATGATGGTCGTCAATTCATTCCACCCGAAGACGATCGAGAGGATCACGGACGGCGCCGCGACGATCACGCCGCACGCGAGGCCGCGCGAGATCAGAAAGAAGAAGCTGGTCAGCGCCCGCGTCTTGGCGTCGAACCGGCGCTCCAGGTATTCGTAGGCCGTAAAGACCTTGGCCCGATAGAAGAACGGCACCACGGTCAGACAGAGGATCACCATCGCGAAGGGCAGGCCGAAATAGAACTGGATGAATCGCATGCCGTCGACATAAGCCTGACCGGTCGTGCCGACCAGCGTGATGGCCGAGAGTTGCGTCGCCATGACCGAGAGTCCGACCGCCCACCAGGGCAGGCTGCGATGGGCCAGAAAATAGCCCTCGACCTCCGTGCTCTTCTTCGTCAACCGCAGCCCGTCATACACGATGTAGATGAGATAGGCCGCCACAATCAGCCAGTCGAGCCAGTGCATGCTGTGACCTCGTTCGATCGTCGATCGTCAATCATTGGAATTTTCGCGAAAAGACCCAGAGCCCCGCGATCACGAGAATGGTAAATAGGATGACAATGAGATAGACGAGATTCCAATCCTGGTCCTCGTCCGAATCCGGTCTGTGGTCGTTCATTCCGCTCTCCACCGGCGGCCGGGGCCGCTTATTCTTCGAGCCACGGCAGATCGTCGGCGAGGTTCGCCCGCCATTGCTGGAGGGCTCCCGCGACCTCCGATTCGACCTCTCGCGCCTCGATTTCGAAGGGAATCTGCAGGTATGCGTCCAGCCGCGACATGCGGCGCCATCGATTCTTGAAATAGGCCAACAGGTATAACGCCCGGAACCGCCAGGTCCCGTATTCACGATACTGGCGGCAATGGGTGATCTCATGCGCCAGCAGCGACAGGCCCTCGATGGAGCGGGCCCGATAGGCCCCGGGCA
>DATEFT010000606.1:0-11049 GCA_035280505.1 Blastocatellia bacterium
ATAGTTGAAGCGGTTAGGCGCCTGAGGGGCTCGTATCAACGTCCTATTCAAAACAACTGGAGTGGCAAAACATGCAGAAGAACCGGCTCAGTCTGTGGATCATGCTCTTGGTGGGATTTGTTGCGGTCGCCGGCGCGGCCGGCGCCTCGTCTATGCAGGACCCTCCCGAGTGGACCGAACCATTTCCGCCGTTCAAAATTGCGGGGAATCTCTACTATGTTGGCAGCAAAGGCCTCGCCAACTATCTGATCACCACCCCGCAGGGGCACATCCTGATCAACAGCGATTTTGAGAAGAATGTCCCTCTCATCCAGGCGAGTGTGGAAAAGCTCGGATTCAAGTTCACTGACATCAAGATTCTTCTCATTAGTCATGCGCATGGGGACCACAACGCCGCCAGCGATACCATCAAGAAACTAACCGGCGCGAAGTACATGGTGATGGAGGCCGACGTCTCGGTCGTCGAATCCGGCGGCAAGACGGACTTTCAGTATGGCGGCGATCCCAAGTCGCTCTACACGCCCACCAAGGTGGATCGCGCGCTACATGATGGCGAGGAGATCAAGTTAGGGGACACGGTCCTGGTGGCGCATCTGACTCCCGGTCACACGAGAGGGTGCACCACCTGGGCGATGAAAGTGCAGGAGGCCGGTCAGACCTACGACGTGGCGATCATTGGGAGCCCCTACGTGAATCCCGGCTACCGGCTCGTGAACAACACCGCCTATCCACAGATTGCGGCCGATTACGAAAAGACGTTCCGCGTCTTGAAATCCTTGCCGGGCGAGATCTTTCTCGGCGCGCATGGCGCTTACTTCGGTCTCGAAACGAAATACGCCAGGATGAAGGAGGGCGCTCGTACGCCCTTCGTCGATCCGGAAGGCTACAAGAAGTTTGTGGCCGAAAGAGAACAGGCGTTCAGAAACGAACTCGCCAAGCAAAAGGCCGCTCTGAAATAATCGGTGAACATTCGGATTCTCAATCGGCGCTTCCCGCGGATCCCCCGCCAGGAAGCGCCTTCCTGGTTTAAAACAGCAGCTTGAACGCGAACTGAATCTGACGAGGCGTGTAGCCTCCCGAGGTGGACGTGATCTTCCCGAAGTTGGCGTTGCCGAAACTCGCGTTCGGATTGCCGAAGATCGGATGATTCGTCAGGTTGAAGACCTCGGTGCGAAACTGAAGATCGAACAGCTCCGTCAGTTTAAAGATCTTGAACAACGAGGCGTTGATCGTGCTCTGGTTGGGCCCGAACCCGATATTGCGCGGGGCATTGCCCAGAGTGAAGGCTGCAGGCAGCGCGAACGCCGCCGGATCCAGAAACTGCCCGGAGCGGCCGACCGTCGGATTCGAGGCGCGAATGTCTTCACGCAGCCGGTTCGGCCGTTCCGCGCCGCCGCCGACGATCCCGCTGACCGCCTGCTGATCCGTGACCGTGAACGGCAGGCCGGTCTGCCAGGTCGCGCTGCCGTTGATCTGCCAACCGCTCAGCGCCTGCCCGGCGAGGCCCCGCCACGACTTGCCGAAGGGCAATTCATAGTTAGCGCCGAACGCCCAGCGATGCTTGATGTTGAAGTCGCTGGTCGCCCGATCGTAGCTGTTGATATTGGCGACCAGTTGCGAGAGCGGGCCGATCAGGTTCCCGTATCCGCCGGTGCTGGTCCCGAGCCCCGTGATGCTGTCGAGTCCGTGGGCCCAGGTGTAGCCCGAGGTGAGGCTCAACCCCCTGGTGAATCGGCGATTGAAGCTCAGTTGCAGCGCGTTGTAGCTGGAGCGGCCATGCGTGGTGTAGTACTGAATCGTCGTCACCCGCGGAGCACTGGCGGCGAAGGGCCGCGGATTCGGAACCGAAGTGCCGCTGGGCAGCGCCCGGTTGAGATCCGGGATGGCCATCACCAGATCGCGCCCTTTCTGGCCGACGTAGCCGATGCTCACCACGTTGTTTCCGAACTGTTTCTCCAGCATCAGGTTGAACTGATAGTTGTAGCCGGTCTGGAAGTCCAGATCCACCGCATTGAGGGTCGAAGGCGGAATGCTCGTCAGATCCAGCGTGCCGTTGGCGGTCGGGAAACTGCTCACCTCCAGCGGGCGCGGAACTCCCTGCGAGAGCGAGCCGATGCCCGCCGGACACCCGTTGTCGGTCGGATTGCCGGTCGTGGAGGTGCCGCAGGTCAGGGTGCTGGTGAACGGCGGATTCTTGAGCGCCACGCCCGAGGTATAGTCGCCGGGAAAGAAGCTGAGGCCGAAACCGCCGCGCAGCACCAATCCCTGACGGAGCGTGGCGGCAAAGCCCAGCCGCGGCGCGAGACAGCCGTAATCCGTCCCGATGCCCGCCGTCTCGCTCGCGTTCTGCCCGGCGATCAAGACCCTGGCCGTCACCGGATCGAAGTTGGCCAGCCGGTTGTACTGCTCGGTCTTGGTTGTGAAGATATCGTAACGGACCCCCAGGTTGAGAGTCAGCCAGTTCCGCGCGCGCCAGTCGTCCTGCACGTAGAAGCCGATCTCCCAAGACCGGTAGCCCGGTTTGTAAAGACTCGCCTGGCGAACGATCGTCACCGGAGCGCCGGCGATGAAGTTGGCCAATCCGAAATCGAGCGGCGCCGGAGCGTTCGTGGTCGAGGCATTGAAGGTGAACTCGCCTCTGGGCTGGGCGCTCTGGACCAACGCAAACTGGCGGCGAATGAGTCCCGCCCCGAGCTTGACGCTATGCATGCCGAGAGTCGAGATCAGCGCGCCGTGGTACTGAAACGTGTTGTCGAACTGGAGCAGCGGGACGAAGAACGCATCGCCCAGATCCTGAAAGCCCTGGATGACCAGTCGAGGCAGTCCGAAGGTCTGTTCATCGCCGATGTTCACGCAACTGATCCCGTTGCAGGGAAAGCCCAGATCCGTAGCCGTGTTCTGGCCGTCGTTGACCGTCTTGGATTGAATCGCCGCACGCAGAAAGCCGCCCTTCAGCTCCAGCAGCAGATTGGGCCTGATCGTGCGGACCAGATTGAGTTGCAAGTTCTGCGCCCGCGTCTCGTTCGCGCCCGCGAAATCGAAGACCCCTCCCGGGTTGACGCCGTTGACGCCCGGGAACCCGGCCGGCTGAACGGTCGTCACATCGTTAAATGAATACCGGGCAAAAAAGTCGGTCCGGTCGTTGAAACGATGATCGACGCGGATGTCGAAGGTCGAGGCATCCTGCGGCCTGACCGGCGACGAAGCGTAGTTGGTCGTGTTGATGCCGGAGCTGGTGGGCAACGGATAGAGGGCGGCGATCTTCAAGGCCAGCGGATCGCGCAGCGCGGCATACGGCCCCAGGTCGAGCCGATTGAACGGCACCGGCCCGGCCGCCACGCCACCGGCGGCGTTGGCGATTCTGAGTTGTTGCGCCGGATTCGCGCAGAGGCCGGCCGGATCGAACCCGGCGGTGCAATTCTCCGAAAAATCGCCGATCCGCTGCCTCGCCGTCGGGACGATGGCCGTGATCGGGATGCCCTGGCGAATCTTCAGCCCCTCGTAATCGCCGAAGAAGAAGGTTCGGTCCTTGATGATCGGGCCGCCGAGGCTGCCACCGAACTGATTCTGACGATACTTCTGCTTGGGCAGGGTGGCGCCGCCGGTGAAGTTGTAATTCCCATTGGCATCGAACTTGTCATTGCGCAGAAATTCGAAGGCCGAACCATGGAAGCTGTTCGTGCCGGACTTGGTCAGGATGTTGACGACGCCGCCCGAGGTGCGGCTGATCTCGGTGCTGTAGAGGTTGGTCTGGACCTTGAACTCCTGAATCGCATCGATCGAGGGCCGGACCCCGATGGTCCCGATCAGCCGCTCGTTGTTATCCATGCCATCGATCAGATTGTTGTTGGCCACGGGATCCTGGCCGTTCGCGGAGAACGATGAATTGAGGCGCCGTTCATCCGGGCGCGTCCCGGTGGCCAAACCGTTGGCCGGTCCGGAGCTGATGCCGGGCACCAGTTGCGCCAGTTGAATGTAGTTGCGGCCGTTGAGCGGCAGGTCTTGCACCAACCGGCCCGTGATGGCCGTGCCGACGGTGGGACTGTCGGTCTGCAACGCGGTCGCCTCCGCTGTGACATTCACCGTCTCCGAAGTGGGCCCGACGTCCATTTTCACGTCTCGGCGCGTCCGGTCCCCCGCCGCGAGCGTGATCCGATCGACCATCAAGCCCTTAAAGCCGGAGGCTTCAACCCGCAAGGAACAGATGCCGACCGGCAGCAGATTGAAGACATAAGCGCCGGTTTCATCGGTCGTGACGGTCCGGACCTGATTGGTGCCCAGATTGGTGACTGTCACCTGGGCGCCAGGCAGCACCGCCCCGGTGTGGTCGGTCACGGTTCCCACCAGATCGGCGGTATTAACCTGAGCATTGGTGCTCACGGCACAGGCCAGAAAGAGAGCCGTCATCAGTAGACCCGCGCTCGGGGCCCATCTCCAGGGCGAACCGATTATTCGGGAAAGCAGGTTCGTCGGAATTTGAGATTCGAACCGCGGAACACGCGAAAGTCGCGAATTCAACCGTCTTTCGCGGCTTCGAATTAAAACTTCGAGAAATTTACGCGCAATATCAAATGAAAACACTGGGGCCTCTCGTGAGATAAGGCGTCTGCCGATTTGAGCACACGCCGAATTGTATTTAGGACAACAGATGCCAAAGGTCATGGCAGCCGCTGATTGGATGATGCGCCATCAATCTTGGAACTAAAGGACTCAGGGCGTTCCCGGAACGATTTCAGTCAACGGTGGACGTCCGGCGCGCGCCCGATCCAAGGCAGCTTGTAGATCCGAGACTCGGACCGGCTTGCTCAAGTAGTCGTCCATTCCGGCTTTCAGGCACACTTCGCGATCCCCATGCATGGCATTGGCTGTCATGGCAATGATCCGTGGCCGTTGTTCAGTGGTCCATCTGCGGCAGATCTCGGTCGAGGCCTCCAATCCGTCCATCTCCGGCATCTGCACGTCCATCAACACGACGTCGTATGCCCGTTGGCTTAAGACCTCTAAGACCTCGATCCCGTTCTCCGCCACATCGGCTCGATATCCCATTCGTTCCAGGGTCTTGAGAATAACCTTCTGGTTGACCGCATTATCTTCCGCCACCAGAATTTTGAGCGGCAAGCCGGGGGCCTGTTCTCGATCGATCCCGCCGGCCGATGCCGGACGTTTGAGTCGAGGCTGTTGCCCAATCAACACCTCCGCCAGGACGTCGTTGAGTTGCGAGAGCTTGATCGGCTTGGTCAGAAATCCCGCCAGGAGTTCGTGCCCATGCTGCCCAACCAGGTCTTGTTTGGCGCCGGCCGCCGGCAAGAGCATCACCAGGGGTAGATCCCGTCCGTGATGATGCCGCCGCAGTTGCCCCGCCAGTTCCAATCCATCCATCTCCGGCAGGCACAGGTCCAGCAACGCCACGTCGAACCGTTCGCCTTCGTCGAGTCGTTCCAGCGCTTCGCGCCCGGAACCGACGGCCTGCGGAATCATCCCCCGCGCGCTGGTCTCGACGCTCAAAATATGGCGATGAGTATGATTGTCGTCGACGATCAAGAGCCGCTTGCCGGCCATCTGGTCGCGGACTCCGCTCGGCGCTTCGCCCTCCGGCACGGATGCCGCCTCGGCCGTGATCTGGAAGTGGAAAGTCGAACCGCATCCGACCTCGCTTTCGACCCAGATCCGACCGCCCAACATCTCGCTCAAACGTTTGCTGATGGCCAGCCCGAGCCCGGTTCCTCCGTAAAGCCTGGTCGTTGACGAATCGACCTGGCTGAATGAGCGAAACAAGCGTCCAAGTTTATCCCGGGGGATCCCGATTCCGGTGTCGCGCACGGCGAAGCTCAACCGATAGCTCGGGACCGGCGACGGCGACTCGGCCAAAAGCTCGGCGTCGACAGAGACCACGACTTCACCGGCCTGGGTGAACTTGACGGCATTGCTCAACAGGTTGACGAGGATCTGCCGCAACCTGGTGATGTCGCTGACGATGGTGTGAGGAACGTTCGGGGCGAACGAGCAGGCCAGTTCCAGCTCTTTTTCGGCGGCTTTGAGGCTCAGCAGATCCAGCGCCTCTTCAACGCAGGTCCTGAGGCTGAAGGGCTGCCATTCGAGGTCGAGCTGGCCGGATTCGATCTTGGAGAAGCTGAGGATGTCATTGATGATGGTGAGCAGCGACTCGCCGCTAGTCCGGATGGTATTGACCAGGTCCTGTTGTTCAAGCGTCAGGTCGGTGTCCTGCAGAATGTTGGACAGGCCGATGACCGCATTCATGGGCGTTCGGATCTCATGGCTCATATTCGCCAGAAATTCGCTCTTGGACTGATTGGCCGACTGGGCCTCTTCCTTCAGCCAGGCTTCGTTCTCCAATTGGCGGCGAATCAGTGCGGTCTGTTGATGAACCGTCCGGCGCAGGAAGACGCCCCAGACGGATGAAGCCAGGATCAGCAGACACAGGGCGGCCACCAGGGCCAGCGTGTGTTTGATGGTCCACCAGGGCGGGTCCGCCAGCACCACGATGTCAGCGGGGGTGCGCAGGAGAATCCGGAATGACTGTGGGTAGAGCGCATCGGTGCGATTGACATCCCCCTGCCCTCGTAATTTGTCGGTCAGAACCTGGCAGACCCCGGTCAACTGCACGAGACTGCCGGATCGCAGCCCCGCCAAATCCTCCCCGCTTCCGATCTCTTCCAGCACCGCGGTGAAAGCGATGTTTCCGGCCTGTAAGGTGAAGAGGTGTTTGCCGTCGTTGACCACGCGGCTCACCAGGCGGGCTTCGATCCGGGCCAGTTGAAAGTTGTAATTGCCTCTCAATAATTCGCCCGCGCTGAGCGAGAGAGGAGGCGGCGAAACGCCGGAGCCGATCTTTCGAACGGCGGCGCCATGGAGGATCGGAGTATATTCCCCCCGCTCCTCGAATCCGACGACATCCACGCGATCGCCCACCTCGACCGAGATTTTCTGCCAGACGAGGGCGAGGAGGCCGCCGCTCGAGTCTTTGATAAAGATCGATTCGCCCGGTTGCACATAGGTCACCACCCCCTGGACTCTGACCCGGTGGCCCGCGACACTCCCCGGTTTATATTGCATCAGAGTCTTGATCAGTTGAATCGGCTTCGCGAACGGATCCGCGATGGGGGGCTCCAGAATTTTGACCTCCTCAATTCCGGGCACGAAGATCTGAATGCTGGTCAGTTGTCTCTTCTCATTAAAGATGGTGCCGCAGGCGCCCCGGACTCGGATCTTGGCGTCGATCAAGTGAGTTGGGAGCGGCTGATCGGCATACCCCGGAATGAAGACCCGGAATTTATGAATCCCCGAGGCGATGATCAGGGAGGCGTGTTGATCGCTGCTTCCCACCAATTGCACGATCCCCTCGGTCTCAACCCAGTCGCTGTCATACTGGCCGGAAAACAGCTCGTCGATCGGAATCCTTAACGGCGACGGGAGCGGGCCCTTCCCCAAAATTTGGAAGCGCGGCCTTTCGATGATCGGGGCGAACAATCCCTCGCCGGTCTCCCCGGAGATTTCGACCCGTTGGCCCGGCTCAAGCTTCGTCACCATCGAGCCGGCACTGACGAAGATGCCGCCAGTCCGGTCCTGGGCAAAGATAAACCTCAAGACCGAATCGACGTAGGTCACCACGGCGCGCAACCGAATCGGATATTTGTGACTGGCTTCATAGGGCGTCAGGCCATGGATTTCACTCACGGTTTCGAGGGCCGAAGTGTGATCGACCGTCTCCACCCGCTCGGATCGTGGAGGCTGGCCGGGTTCAAGCTCCCGAAAGATCACATTTTCGAGAATGACCTGTGATCCCCTCAACGCGGGATAGCCCAGCACGTCGAGCCGGACGCCTTCTCGATAAGACGGCATCTGTTCGACCTCGATCAGCACGCTTCCCGTCCCATCATCGACGAAGAGATCTTCCCCCGGCTGTTGAGTGGCGACGCCCTGGACCCGCACGCGGTGGCTGAAGATATCCAGCGGGGGGTTCTGTAAGAGACTGCCGACGGATTGAACGGGAACCGAGAAGATATCTTCCGGGCCCGGCTCTTCCACAATCACATAGTCGGCGTTCGGAACCAGCAATTGAGGACGAACGGCCTCTCCGCCCTTACCGAGAAACCGATTGGCGACGCCTCGAATCTTGACCTTGGAATCGAGATAGGAGCTGATGGCGATCGGGCTGCGGGCCGCCACCAGGACTTCGAACCGGCCGGCCCGGGTGATGAGATTAAAGATCATATTCCCCTGTTGAGCCGCACTCACCGAGCGCACGATGCCTTCGACTTCAACCCACCGGAGAAGATAGCGTTCAGATATTAATTCGGGCAGTGAGATCGGTTCCGCCCTCGGCATCTCTCGGGTCTTCAGGGGTGTCAATTTGGAACCGATGATCACATTGCAGGATTCTCCGCGCCCGGTGAATCCTTCCACCTCCAACTCTTGTCCCAGATCGATCGGGGCCTGAGATTGGGTTTGATAGATGAAGACTCCCGCGCTTGCATCCTGAATCACCAACGTCTTGGCGTCGATATCGGAATAGATGTGAATCCCGCGCAGTCGCACCGGATAACCGCGCGCGGCTTCATCCGATGCCAGATTGTGCACCTCCGCCACCGTCGTCAGGAGCCTGAGTTTCTCTTTCTGCGCATACTGCCGATAGGTCATCATCGCCAGGGCGATGACCAGCACCAGCAGCGTCCAAATGATGATGTGCCCCGAAATGTTCTGAGACAGTTGAAATCGATCTAATAATCCTGACTTCATGTGGGCAAACCCTCACGCAGTCAATATATCGGCTGATTTTGTGCGCGACATTAGCTCCGGCCGAGGTGGCTGAAAGCCGGAACCGATTTCAATCAGAGAGGAAGGCGGTGACCCCTCGCCCAAACTCCTGCTCACTTTATTTACTTGGATTTAGCGAAGCCGCCGGGAGGTCCGTTCTCTCTTCCCAACGATATCGGATCCAAATCTCGGGAGGGATCGGTGCTATGGGACGAGTCTGGCCGTCACCGGGAAATGATCGGAAGGAGTGCGTCCCTCACGCATGCTGTGATCGATGACGGCATCTCTCACTTCCCAGTCGCGGGAGACGGCGATCCAGTCGATGCGCGGGCCTGTTGTCGCGTCGGATTTGAAGCCGGTGAAGGTGCCTTCATTAGCGGCGCGCATCGGATGAATCACGCGATACGTGTCGACCAGCGGCGAGAGCGCTCCGCCGCTCGGACCGAACATGGTCTGGTAGGGCTCACTCCCCT
Source organism: Blastocatellia bacterium (assembly GCA_035280505.1). Taxonomy (GTDB): domain Bacteria; phylum Acidobacteriota; class Blastocatellia; order RBC074; family RBC074; genus JAKEHZ01. The sequence goes on from DATEFT010000606.1 coordinate 9,249, forward strand.
CATCGGCGTTGAAATCGCCGGTGACGATGACACGGCGGTTCCGGCCCAATTCCATGATCCGGCGGCGTAACAACTGAGCCGATTGGATGCGGGCCTGAACCCCTCGATGATCGAAGTGGGTGTTCAAAAAGACCAGCGTTTTACTGCCTGCTTGAAGGCGATCTCGCAATTCGACCCAGGTGACCATTCGTGGTAGCGCACTGTCCCAGCTTTTGCTGCCCGGTTGATTCGGCGTCTCGCTCAACCAGAAATGCCCGCCGTCGAGCTTTTCGAAACGGCTCCGCTTGTAGTAGAGCGCCGCCATCTCCCCCTTCTCCCGTCCATCCTCCCGTCCGACCCCCAGCACGTCATAATTCGATAAGCCCCGTGCCAGATAATCGCGCTGAAAGCCCAGCGTTTCCTGGGTCCCCAGCAGATCCGGATCAAAAGACTTGATCGTCTCGACCAGAAAATCCTTCCGATGCTCCCAATTATTCTCGCCGTCATTCGCCGTCCCGTAACGAATGTTAAAGCTCATCACCCGCAGGTCGGGAGCGTTCTGATTTACCGCCGGTACGGTGAAAAAGCCGGACAACCAGCTCATGACAAGAAGGGCCGATGAGAAGAGCACTCGAGATAAAGACGACATGGTGGTCCTCCAAAGTTTGAGAGCTAATGCACCTGGGATCGGAGCGGTCATTATCTCACATCGACTCCCGCCGACCGTGGGTTTAACCTCCGCGCAGAATGAAAATGAAGGTGGGTCTAATCACGCGCCGGGTGGGGAAATTTACGCAGACGATTCTTCGACCGGATCAGGGCGAGGCTATTTTTTCGGCAGTTCGGACCATACCGAAAGAGAAAGTGCCCCTGGCCGATGAGGCGTCATCCCTTCGCGATCCGCCAACCGCGTAGAAGTTCTGTTTCGGCGTGGCACATGGCTTGCCAATCTCTGACGGCAGATGGTCGCCCCACGCTGTGACGCGAGGTAACCATCGCGACCATAGGTGGAGGACAAAATCGATGAGTATCAGCAATCTGAATTTGGCGGATTCGATGGGCATCCTGCGCGAGGGAAAGCTGGGAATGCTGGGTTGTATCGCCGCCGGCGAACCTTACGTCGTGCCGGTCAATTATTACTTCGATGGGCAAGATCTCTATCTTCACTCGCTGCCCGGCAAGAAGATCCAGGCGTTACGCGTCAACCCGCGTGTCTGTTTCCAGGTCTGCGAAATTCAGAGCCCCTATCACTGGCGCAGCGTGATTGCGTACGGGAATTATGAGGAGATCTCCGGAGAACAGGAGCGGGAAGTGGCGCTGGCCCGGCTCTATCGTTCCCTGCCGCATCTGAGCCCGGTCGAATCCAAACAGATTAAAGATCCGCGAGAGATCATCGTCTTTCGCATTAAAGTAGACGAGATTACGGGACTCGGCGAGGATTGGTAGGATCGAAGGTGCATCTTCGAAACCGCGAAAGACGCGAACGCCGGTTGAATTCGCGTCTTTCGCGTGTTCCGAATCAAGACTTCAAGAAATTTCCTTTCCCAAGCACTTAGCAACGCGGCCTCCAGGGCATTAATTTGCCGAGGGGCATTGAATCCACAGGGCCTCATTGACAGTTGAAACAGATCAGCGATAACCTGCCTCTCGTCTAAACAGCATCCATCAAAATCTTTCAATGAAGCGGAGGCGCCGTCGGCGTTGATGGTCGCCCTCAAGGAAACAGCGACTCGGGAGTCTGTCGAGAGTCGAGGCATTTCGCATCTCAATTTCACAGCTCAAAGGAGGCTCGCATGAACCGCTTTGCCCTCATTCTGGTGGC
>DATEFT010000607.1:0-16592 GCA_035280505.1 Blastocatellia bacterium
AGCCAGGGCGCCATGATGAGCCTGGCGGCGGCCTTGACGACGCCGGGGCTGGCGGCGGGCGTGGTCGCCATGAGCGGGCGGGTCTTTCCGCAAACGATCGCGCAGATTACCGACCCGGAGACGGTCCGGGGGCTCCCGATCCTCGTCGTTCACGGGACGCTGGATCCGCTCCTGCCGATCGAGTTCGGTCGCAAGACCCACGCCAAATTATCGGAACTGCCGGTCGATCTGACCTACCGCGAATACGAGATGGCGCACGAAATCACGCCGGAGAGTCTGCGGGACATCGCCGCCTGGCTGCAGGACCGGCTGGATCGCTCGGCGGCCCAGGACCGTGGTTGATTTTAACCGCGAAACCCGCGAAATACGCGAAAGGAGACCTCCCGTTGGTAGGCATAGCGATCGATCCGAAGTCACGGCGCGTCTACAAATATTACGATCTGGTGATGGCGGGGTTTGTGGTGGTGCTGCTCTGCTCCGGCCTCATCGGCGTGCAAAAATTGTCGGTGATCGGTCCGTTCCATGTGGGTTCCTACACGATTCCGGAGTGGCACTACGGGACGGCCATCCTCTTCTTTCCCTTGAGCTACCTCTTCGGCGACATTTTGACCGAAGTCTACGGTTATGCTCGCTCGCGCCGCGTGATCTGGGCCGGTTTCGGCGGCCTGATCTTCGCGGCCTTCATGAGCTGGGTCGTGGTGAAGATGCCGCCGGCCCCGGGTTGGAAGGGGCAGGAGGCTTATGAGATGATCTTCGGCAACACCCCCCGGATCGTCTTCTCTTCGCTGGTCGCGTTTTGGGCGGGCGAATTTACGAACTCGTTCGTGCTCGCCAAGATGAAGGTGGCCATGGAGGGCCGGCGGCTCTGGACGCGCACCATCGGCTCCACCATCGCCGGCGAGGCGGTCGATTCATTGATCTTCTATCCACTGGCCTTCGGGGGCATCTGGTCTACCGCCCAGGTCGTGGACGTCATGATCTTAAATTACGGATTGAAAGTCGGGTGGGAGGTCCTCGCGACCCCGATCACCTATCAGATCGTCGGCTTCTTAAAACGGGTTGAGCATGAGGACTATTACGACCGCAATACTGATTTCAATCCATTTACGCTCGAAACCTGAGCGGCGGTTTTGGCGTTTTAGCCATCGGAACTCTAATTCTGAGGACCACACCCAATTCAACGAAGGTGAGAGAGTATGAGCGCAATCACAGAAACCGAACCGCAGTCCCCGCTGCGCCAAGAGATCAAAACCTGGAAAGAGAAGCTGGACGCGCACGTCCGCGAGATCGTCGAGTGGCATTTCAATCCCGAGACCGGGTCGCCCTTCTGGCTGGAGTTCGCGAAGAATCTGAAATGGGATCCGCGCCGCGAGGTGCAGACCTATGAAGATCTGGACCGGTTCGGGTTCTTTCAGGACGAGTGGCTGCGCGGCGGACCCGTTCGCCGCTGGGTCCCGAAGGCCTATGCCGACCGGCCGATCTATACGTTCGAGACCGGCGGCAGCACGGGCGTTCCCAAATCGCGAATCGCGATCAACGATTTCCGGATCGATTACGAGATGTTCAGCGAGACGCTCCCGGAACAGTATTTTCCGAAGGGCGCCGATTGGTTGATGCTCGGCCCCTCGGGGCCGCGCCGGCTGCGCCTGGCGGTCGAGCACCTCGCGCAACATCGCGGCGGCATCAGTTTCTGCGTGGATCTGGATCCCCGCTGGGTCATTAAACTGATCAAATGGGGTGAGATGCAGATGATGGAGCGGTACAAGCAGCACGTCATCGATCAGGCGGTCACCATCCTCAAGGCCCACGATGGGGTGAAATGCATGTTCGCGACTCCGAAACTGCTCGAAGCGTTGTGCGAGAAAGTTTCGCTGAAGAAGATGGGGGTCACCGGGGTCTTCTGCGGCGGCACCGAGATGACTCCGCAGTTCCATCGCTTCGCCGTCGAGGAGTTGATGGAGGGCGCCTATTTCGCGCCCACCTACGGCAACACGCTGATGGGCCTGGCGGTCCACAAACCCTACCTGCCGGAAGACAACTGGGCGATCATCTACTATCCGCCGATGCCCCGCGCGATCATCGAGGTGGTCGATCCGGATGAACCGACCCGGGTGGTCGGATACGGTCAGACGGGCCGGGTGCGGTTGACGACCCTGACCAAAGAGTTCTTTATGCCGCGCTTTCTCGAACGTGACGAGGCCGAGCGTGAGGCGCCCTGCGCCACCTATCCCTGGGACGGCGTCCGCAACGTCAGGCCGTTCTCTCGATTCCAGACGACGGTCGTGGAGGGGGTCTACTGATCACCAGATCGGTTTGTCAACCTTAAGAGGTTCGTGATGATTCAGCTTCCAATTCTCCGCAAAGGTGTGCCGTATACCAGTGTCGATCTGCAGCGCGTGCCGCATTACCGCACGGGCGAGACCGTGGTCGAGATCAGTCAGGCCAACTCCGGGTTGATCCGCCGAGATCTGCTCGACCAGGAGACCGCGCGCGGACTGCTGGCGCAATTGTCCACCGAGCGCCTGCTCGAGATCTGCCGCCGGGCGGCCGATCACTTTCTGAATGATCGGTTGCCGCTCGGCGAACGTGAGCAGACGCCGGACGATTATGTGAGCCAACTGTCGGCCACGACCGGAATGCCGCACGTGCTGGTGCGGAAGAACATGAAGAAGATCTACGGCGCCATGGCCGAGATGGGGAGCGTCCTCGCCGGGTTGACGCGCGGGCTGGATCTCAAGATCCTCGACGAAGGCTTCGGGATCCACGAAGGCCACCCGGTCAGTTTCTATGCGCGAACCAAGTCGTTGGGCGTCGTGCTGCCGAGCAACTCGCCCGGCGTTCACTCGCTCTGGGTTCCGGCCTTCGCCCTCAAGATTCCGCTGGTGCTCAAACCGGGAGCCTCCGAGCCGTGGTCGCCCTATCGGATCATCCAGGCCCTGATCAAGGCCGGCGCGCCGAAAGAGGCGTTCAGTTTCTATCCGGCCGACCATGCCGGCGCGGGCGAGATTCTGCGCCACTGCGGCCGGGGCATCTTCTTCGGCGATTCCGCTTCGGTGGGCAAGTTTGCCAATGATCCGCGGATCGAGTTGCACGGCACCGGCTACAGTAAGGTCCTGATCGGCGAGGATTGCATCGACGATTGGGAGCAGTATCTCGATGTGATCGTCGCGTCGATCCTGGAGAACGGCGGCCGTTCGTGCATCAACGCCTCCGGGGTCTGGGTGCCGAGAAGAGGTCGTGAGATCGCCGCCGCCCTGGCCCAACGGATGGTGGAGGTCGTTCCCCGCGACGCGGAAGACCCGGCGGCGCAGATTGCGCCGTTCGCCAATGCGGGAGTCGCGGCCCGGGTCTCGGCCCTGGTCGATCAGGGACTGCGCGAACCGGGCGCCACCGAGGTCACGGCCCAATATCGTCCGCAGAACCGGCACCGGCTGACCGAATGGAACGGCGCCACCTTTCTGCTGCCGACCATCGTGCATTGTGAATCGCCGGAGCATCCGCTGGCCAATCGCGAATTCCTCTTTCCGTTCGCCAGCGTGGTCGAGGTCGATCCGCAGACCGTTCCGGAGGTCCTGGGGCCTTCGTTGGTGATCACGGCGATCACTAAAGACCAGCGGCTCATCGATCGCCTGATCGCCTCGCCGCACCTCGACCGCTTGAACATCGGTCCGATTCCGACCATGCAGATCGCCTGGGATCAGCCGCACGAGGGCAATCTCTTCGAGCATCTCTATGCTCGCCGCGCTTTCCAGCGGGTGGCTTGATATGAACATCCTCTACTTCACCGCCGGGGCCGCCGGAATGTATTGCGGGAGCTGCCTGCGCGACAACGCGCTGGCCACCGAGTTGATCAAGCAGGGCCATCAGGTGACCCTGCTGCCGCTCTACACCCCGACTCTCACGGATGAGCCCAACGTCAGCGACGGGCGAGTCTTCTTCGGCGGCATCAGCGTCTTCCTGGAACAGCATTCCGCGATCTTTCGGCACACGCCGCAGTGGCTCGACCGGATCTGGGATTCGAAATTCGCGCTGCGGATGGCCTCGAAGGGGTCGATCTCGGTCGATCCGAAGGCGCTCGGCGAATTGACGGTCTCGACCCTCAAGGGCGAGAGCGGTCCCCATCGCAAAGAGGTGGTCAAGCTGCTCGACTGGCTGAAGACACAACCGAAGCCGGATGTGATCGACCTGCAAAATTCGATGCTGAGCGCGCTGGCGGGACCGCTGAAGGCGGCGACCGGGCGTCCGGTCTGCTGCACCCTGCAGGGCGAGGACTATTTTCTCGCCAGCCTGCCGGAACCCTACCGCAGCGAGGCCCTGGCGCTGATTGGCGAAAATGCGCGTCACATCGATGCTTTCATCGCGGTCAGCGATTTCTACGCCGATTTTATGGCCGAGTTCCTGGGGATTCCGCGCCGGCGGATTCACGTGGTGCCGCTCGGCATCAACCTGAAAGATTATCCGGGCCAGCCGCAGAACGGGCATTCCGACGTTTTTCGGATCGGATACTTCGCGCGGGTCGCGCCGGAGAAGGGACTGCACCTGCTGGCCGAGGCCTACCGGATTTTGCGCCGGCGGGAGAATTTCGGCCCGGCCCGGCTCGAAGCCGCGGGCTATCTGGCCGCCGATCATAAACCGTATCTGCAGGAGATCGAGCGGGAGATGAAAGAGGCCGGACTGGCCGATGAGTTTCGTTATCACGGCGTGCTCGACCGCGACGCCAAGCTCCAGTTCTTCCGGAATCTCGACGTCCTGTCGCTGCCGTCGACCTTCGCCGACACCAAGGGCTTATCGGTCTTTGAGGCGATGGCGAGCGGCGTTCCGGTCGTGCAGCCGCGCTGGGGGGCCTTCCCGGAGGTGGTGGATCGCACGCGCGGCGGAATCCTCTGCGAGCCCAACGACGGCGCGAGCCTGGCGGAAGCGCTGCATTCGCTCTGGAAGAATCCCGAGCTGATGCGCGACCTCGGCCGGCAGGGGGCGGAGCGCGTCCGGGAGCATTACTCGGTCGAACGGATGGCGGATCTCGTCCTCGCCGTCTACGGCAGTTTGCAGAAGTGAGGAGATGGTTTGCTTCAAATCACCAACCTGACCAAAGAATACCCGACTCCTCGGGGCCCGCTCTCGATCCTCTCCGACATCACCTTGACCTTTCAGCGCGGCGAGGCCCTGGCCATCATGGGACCGTCGGGCAGCGGCAAGAGCACGATGCTCTACATCCTGGGGACTCTGGAGACGCCCAGTTCCGGCAGCTTCACCCTGGACGGTCAAGACCCTTTTCAACTCAACGAGAAGTCGCTGGCTGCCTTTCGCAACCAGAGGATCGGATTCGTCTTTCAGGATCATTGCCTGCTTCCCCAGTGTTCCGTGCTGGAGAACGTCCTGACTCCGACCCTCGTGGCGGACCGGAGCCGGGACTATGCCGCCCGCGCCCGGACGCTGCTGGAACAGGTCGGCCTCTCGGCCAGGCTGGATCACCGGCCGGCTGAACTGTCGGGCGGAGAGAAGCAGCGGGTGGCGATCGCCCGCGCCCTGATCCGCGAACCGGCGCTGCTCCTCTGCGATGAGCCGACGGGCAACCTTGATCGCCAGTCGGCCGAGAACGTCGCCTCCCTGTTGTTGGATTTACAGCGGCAACAACAGACGATTATGATCGTCGTGACGCACAGCACGGAGCTGGCGGCGAAGTTTCCGGCGGTCTACGAACTGGTCGATCGCCGATTGGTGAAGTCCTGAAATCCTCAAACCGCGAAACACGCGAAAGACGCGAACATCGGCCCGTTTCGCGTGTTTCGCGTGTTTCGCGGTTTGAACATCTGAGACCCGAGCTTTTCCATGAATTTTCGGACGCTGGTCATACGCAATCTCACCCACTACTGGCGCGCGAATCTGGCCGTGATTCTCGGCGTCGCCACGGCGGTCGCGGTGCTCGCCGGCGCGCTCCTCGTGGGCGATTCGGTGCGGGCCAGTCTGCGCGATCTGGCGCTCCAGCGCCTGGGCCGGACTGACTTTGTGATCGCCGGGACCGGATTTTTCCGCGAGCAACTGGCCGCCGATCTGCAGTCGGATGCGCAATTCGCGGCGAACTTCACCGGCGCCTGTCCGCTGATCACCCTCGAAGGCGTCATCACCCGCGATGAAAACAAGGCGCGGGCCGGAGGCGTGCAGATTTACGGAGTGGACGAACGCTTCTGGAATTTTCACGACCTCGAGGTGCGGTCGCCGGCCGGCAACGATGTGCTGTTGAGTCCGGCGCTGGCGCAGGAACTGAGTGCCGGAACCGGCGACACGATCATCCTGAGGATCGAGAAACCGTCGGCGATCCCGGTCGAATCGCTGCACGGGCGAAAAGACGATCTGGGCCGCACGGTCCGCTTCACGGTGCGCGAAACGTTGTCTCCGGTCTCGTTGGGCGAATTCTCCCTGCGCGCCACGCAGGGGGCGGTTCGCGCGGTCTTCGTTCCGCTCAAGAAACTGCAGAGAAATCTGGAGCAGGAGGGCCGGGCCAATGTGATCCTGATGGCCGCCCGGAATCGCGCCGATTGGCAGCCCGCCGCGCTCTCCGCCACCCGGATTTTGAAAGAGCGGTTCTCGCTGGCGGATCTGGGATTGAAACTCCGTCCGCTCGAATCGCAGCACGCGCTCGCGGTGGAGACCGAGAGCGCCGTGATCGGCGAGACCCTGGCGGAGCGGGTCCGCACGGTGGCCTCCGGACTGAATCTGCCCAGCGCCTCCTTCCTGACCTATCTCGTCAACACGATGCGGATCGGAACCCGCGAAGTCCCGTATTCACTGGTCACGGCCGTCGATTCGCAATTTGCGGAGGGGCTGGCTTCGAGCGACGCGGGAGCCGGGGCCGGTGAACCGATGCCGCCCATCATGTTGAACGAGTGGGCGGCCAAAGACCTGGACGCCAAAGTCGGCGACGTGGTGGAGATGGACTACTACGTCTGGGAGGTCGCCGGGCGGCTGGCCACTCGTTCGGCGAAGTTCCGATTGTCGAAGATCTATCCCATCAGCGGCTTCGGGGCCGATCGAGATCTGGCGCCGGAGTATCCCGGGATCACCGAGGCCGAGAACCTCTCCGATTGGGACCCGCCTTTCCCGCTGGACCTGGGGAGGGTTCGCCGCCAGGATGAAGACTACTGGCATGAGTACCGGACGACTCCGAAGGGGTTGATGCTGCTGCCGGATGGTCAGCAACTCTGGGGGACGCGCTATGGAAAGGTCACCTCGATCCGCATCCTTCCGCCGGAGGAGGCCGATCTGGAGTCGGTTAGCCGCGAGTATGAGGAAAGTCTGCGTGCGGCGCTCGACCCGGTTCGAGAGGGCCTGGTCGTGACCTCGATCAGGGAGCAGAGCCTGCAGGTCTCGCGGGGGGCGACCGATTTCGGCGAATACTTCACCTACTTCAGTTTCTTCCTGGTCGTCTCGGCGCTGCTGCTGACGACTCTCTTCTTCAAGCTCGGCATCGAACAACGGTTGCGAGAGATCGGATTGTTGCGGGCCGTCGGCTATCCGATCGGCCGGGTTCGCTCGCTCTTTCTGCGCGAAGGCGTGCTGCTGGCCGTGCTGGGCAGCCTGCTGGGCCTGGCCGGCGCCGTCGCTTACGGCTCTCTGATGATGTACGGGCTGAAGACCTGGTGGGTCGGCGCGGTCGGCACGACCTCGCTCAAACTGCACCTGGCGCCCGTCTCGCTGCTGACCGGCGGGGTCGCCGGAGTCGTGACGGCGGCATTATGCATCTGGTGGACCCTGCGCGGACTGACCCGGACCTCGCTGCGCGGTCTGCTGGCGGGATCGATCAAGAGTGAGCTGCCGTCGGCCTCGGGCCCGGCGGCGCCCCGCCGCTTGAAACGGCTCTTTTCGGCCTCGCGGTTGGGCCTCATCTCCGGTCTGCTGGGATTGGCGCTGCTGATTGCGGGCGCGACCGGCTTGATCGGACAGACCGGCGGATTCTTCGGCGCCGGAACCCTCATGCTCGTCGCGGCCCTCTGTTTCTGGTCGGTCTGGTTGCGCGGAGATAAACGGCAGACGATCCAGGGACAGGGCCTTCGGGCGATGGCCTTGCTCGGTTTTCGCAATGCATCGTCTCGTCCGAGCCGCAGCGTGCTCTGCATCGCCCTGATCGCCTCGGCGGCATTCATCATCGTCTCGGTCGATGCTTTCAGGCGGGACGGGGCGGCGGCTCCGCTCGACAAAAAATCCGGCACCGGCGGTTACCCGCTGCTGGCCGAATCGCTGCTGCCGCTGGTTCGCGATCTGAACGGTGAGCAGGGCAGAGAAGAGCTGAACCTCAAGGATGAGATGTTGCAGGATGTTAAGCTCACACGCTTCCGTTTGCGCCCCGGCGATGACACCAGTTGCCTGAACCTCTACCAGCCGCGCAACCCGCGCATCCTCGCGCCGGATGACGATTTTCTCAAGAGCGGGCGGTTCTCCTTCCAATCGTCGCTGGCCGTGACCGAGGAAGAGAAGGCCGATCCCTGGCTGCTGCTCGATCGGCAGTTGGACGCGGATTCGGACGGTCGGAAAGGGCCGCAGGTCGTTCCGGTGATCGCGGACGCCAACTCGATGACCTATGTCCTGCATCGGAAACTCGGCGACGAGATCACCGTCGATGCCGATGACGGTCGTCCGGTCAGGCTTCGCCTGGTGGCGGCGCTCGCCGACAGCATCTTTCAGGGCGAGCTGCTGATCTCCGAGCGGAACTTTCTGAGACTCTTTCCCGATCAGGAGGGGTATCGATTCTTTCTGATCGACACGCCGCCGGAGAAGGCGCTGCCCGTGGCGGCCGTGCTCGAAGACCGGCTCTCGGACTTCGGTTTCGACGCGTCGAGCACCGAAGAGAAGCTGGCCGGATTTCATCAGGTTGAGAACACCTATCTCTCGACCTTCCAGACGCTCGGCGGATTGGGCTTGCTGCTCGGCACCCTGGGGCTGGCCGCCGTCCTGTTGCGGAACGTGCTGGAACGGCGGCGGGAACTGGCCCTGATGCGAGCGGTCGGATATCGCTCGTCGCATCTGGCTTTGATGGTGGTCTCCGAAAATGCTTTCATGCTGGGGTGCGGCCTGCTGACCGGAGTCCTGTGCGCGTTGCTGGCGATTGCGCCGGCCCTGCTGGTGCGAGGCGGACATCTGTCGGCAGTCTCGCTGGTGCTGCTCTTGCTGGCGGTCCTGGCGACCGGACTGGCCGCTTCGTTGCTGGCCGTGAGGGCAGTCGTGCATTCGCCGCTGCTGCCGGCCTTGAGGACCGAGTAACGACCGGAAAAAGGAGTTATGTCATGTCATCTCGCGGAATTGCCGTCTTCTTTGGATTGATCTCGATCTTAGCGACACCGACCGTCTTCGCACAGGATTGGCCGCAATGGCGCGGCGCCAATCGCGACGGCGTGGTGACCGGATTCGTCCCGCCCAAGACGCTGCCCGACCAGTTGAAGCCGAAATGGAAGATTCAGGTCGGCGAGGGCCATTCGTCGCCGCTGGTCGTGGGCCAGCGGATCTACCTGCATTCGCGCCAGGGAGAGAAGGAGGTCGTCGCCGCTTACGACCTGGAGACCGGCAAGACCGTCTGGCAGGACAGCTATGCCGTCGAGTACACGATGCATCCGGCGGCGGTCAAGCACAACAAAGGTCCCAAGTCCACGCCGGCGTTCGATCATGGGAAACTCTATACTCTGGGGATCACCGGCGTTCTCTCCTGTTACGACGCGGCCAAAGGCAAACTGCTCTGGCGCAAAGAGTCGTCGGCGATCTTCAAATCGGTGCTGCCGTTGTACGGGACCTCGACCTCGCCGGTGGTCGACCGGGGATTGGTGATCGCCCACCTGGGCGGAAACGATCAGGGGGCGTTGATGGCCTTCGATGCCGAGACGGGAGCCGAGAAGTGGAGGTGGGCCGGAGACGGACCCGGCTATACCTCGCCCATCGTCGTGGAGATGAGCGGCAAGCGCCAGATCATCACGCAATCGCAGAAACAGATCATCGGTGTTGACGAGGCCAGCGGCGAACGGCTCTGGTATATTCCCTTCGAGACCTCCTACGTGCAGAACATCGTGACCCCGATCGTCTACAAAGATCGGCTGATCTTCTCCGGGGTCAACAAGAGCGTCTTTGCCGTCAAGCTCAGCCTTCAGGAGAACAAGTGGGTCACCAACCAGGTCTGGGATAACAAAGAGGTCGCGATGTACATGAACTCGCCAGTCCTGAGCGGCAACCTGCTCTTCGGGATGTCGCATCGGAATAAGGGTCAGTTCTTCTGCATCGACGCGGAGACCGGAAAGACGCTCTGGACGGGCGATCCGCGCCAGGGCGAGAACGCCGCCATGATCATCGCCAACGACCTGATCTTCTCGCTGACCAACGACGGCAACCTGATCGTCAGCAGCGCGGCCGACAAAGCGGCCGCCCCGCTCAAGAAGTACGTAGTGTCGGACAGCCCGACCTGGGCTCATCCGGCCCTCGCCGGCAAGGCGATCTTGATCAAGGACGAGAACTCGCTGGCGAGGCTGGAGCTGGAGTGATTTTTATCTGGGATGGGCCGAGGCCTTACTATTCTCCAATTTCCTTCAGCACTCGTTCGACAAGATCAGAGTGGTAATGGACACCATTACGTGTCGCCTTCTCAACCAAAGGTCGCATGGCAGGAATTAGACCTAACGTTTTAGCCCTTGCTATAAGTCCAAGAGAGCCGACCACCCTTAATCCGACAGCTCTTGCTGCACTGCGCCCCTTAGTTTCGTCAATACTCACCAGCGGAATGTTTTGTTCAAGTGCAAGCTCAATGACGGCAGCCTCGCCCTTATCAAGATTGGCGAGGCCCACGGGCGAGGGCGGATTCGCTAACGGCATTACCAACAGCCAGGCCGGAGAGATCAACGGATAGCCTTGGGACGCCCCATCATCAAGCTCGTCCTTGACTTCTAGCGGGCTGAGGAATTCGTATGGAAGTTGGGCTCCGATATTGAGCGCGTCCATTCGCGCCAGAGCGATTAGCGGACCAGTATTGATGACAATCCGCTCAGCCATTGTGTGCAAAATCGATTTCGGTTTGGGCATCTTCAGGGCGCAAATTGCTTACCGGCACGCCAACCCTTGGCAAAGATAAGAGAAAATCGACCCGCTCTTTGCCGCACAAACGTGCGGCCTGGCCGGAAGTCAATTTCCCGATTTCGTAGAGCTTGGCGGCTAGAAGAAATTTAGCCTCTTCGGAAAATTGCTCGTCCGACATACCCAGGCTGAAGAGTATGTCGTCTCCATAATTGATTGTCAGTATATGCGGCATAATCCTCCTTCATACCGGACTTCATGCTTTCAAGTCATATGATCATAGGTTATGATCCCGCCGTCAAGCCTCGTGCCAACCGAGCCGAAGCCGCCAAAGAGCCCTGCTAATCTGACCTGAAGGGTACAGCCGATATGCCTGTGATTCGCATCCGAGAGACCGCCGCCGAGAAAGATTCCTGGAGCGCCACCGTCAGCTTTGACGGAGAGGGTGATTACCAGATCACAATCAAAAATCCGTTTTCAACGGAAGAAGAGCAGAACCTGGAATGGTACTTCGAGGAGCATCTGGAGTTTCCCTTCACCGGACAGGTCCGGGCCCGGGAGGCGGCGGCCAGCATTGAGCGATACGGCATCGCCTTGTTCGAACAAATTTTCAATGATCGTGAGGTCAATGCGCATTACCAGGCTGCTCTCCAGGGCGGGCTTGAAAAGATCAAGATCGAGATTGTCGGTTCGCCGGAGTTCCATCAACTGCATTGGGAATCGATCGTCGATCCTCGGATCAAGAGGCCCCTGGCCCTCGATGCGCCGACGGTGCGCAAGACGCCGAGACCGCAGGTGGTCAAGGCCCAAATGCGGCCCTCACCGACCATCAACCTGCTGCTGATCGTCTCGCGCCCCGGAGAACAGGAGGATATCGGATACCGCACGATCTCCCGCCCGTTGATCGAATTGTTGCGCGGGACCAGCCTGCGGGTGCAGGTGGACATTGTGCGTCCGGGCACCTTCAAGGCTCTGTCCAATCACCTGGAAGGGGTCAAAGAGCGCCACGGTGCGGGCTATTATCACGTCATTCATTTCGATGGGCACGGATCGCTCTTCACGCATCAGGAGTTGTTGAGCGCCGGATCGAAGCCCGATCAATTTGTGTACCAATCGCGCTATGGCCGCGACGATCTGGAGCGCTATGAGGGGCAGAAGGCCTTTCTGCTGCTGGAGGGCGAGACCGGGAAGCGGGCGGATCCGGTCGAGGCGGGAGAACTGGCCACGCTGCTGCTGAGGCATCAGATTCCGATCGTGATCCTGAACGCCTGCCAGTCCGGCAAACAGGTGGGGGCGACGGAGACGAGCCTGGCGAGCCGGTTGTTGCAAGCGGGAGTCCAGACGGCGGTGGCCATGAGTTACAGCGTGACGGTGAGCGCGGCCAAGTTGATGATGCAGACGCTCTATGAGCGGCTCTTTGCGGGCAGCGATCTCGCGGCGGCGATCCGGCGCGGGCGACAGGAACTCTACAACGACAAATCGCGCCGCGCCTATTTTCAGCAGCAGATCGACCTGGAAGACTGGCTGCTGCCGGTGGTCTACCAGAACAGCGAGGTGCAGATTGCGACGCGCGAGCTGAGCGAGGCCGAAGAGAAGGAGCATTACGCGAAGAAGTCCGACACCTATCTGTTTCCGATGCCGAGACCGGTCTATGGATTTGAGGGGCGCGACCTGGATGTGCTGCGAATCGAGAAGAAGCTTCTTGACCACAACCTGCTGCTGGTGCGGGGGATGGGCGGAGCGGGCAAGACAACTTTGTTGAAGCATCTGGGCGTGTGGTGGCAGACTACCAATTTTGTGGAGCGGGTCTTCTACTTCGGCTACGACGAGCGCGGGTGGACGCGCCAGCAGGTCATCAATCAAATTGCGCGGCAGATGATGAGCGACGTCGAGTTCGCCCGGTTTCAAGGGCTCGGCCTGGAAGGGCAGCAGGCCAAATTGACCGAGACTCTGCGGGCTACTCGACACCTGCTGATCCTGGACAACCTGGAATCGATTACCGGGTCGCATCTGGCGATCCAGAACACCCTGCCGCCGGAAGAGCAGCAGGCGTTGAAGCGGTTATTGGCCGCTCTGGTGGACGGCAAATCGCTGGTGTTGCTCGGTTCGCGCAGCGGCGAGGAATGGCTGAGCGAGGGGACGTTTAACAAAAATCTCCACGACCTGTCGGGCCTGGACCCGGAATCGGCCTCGTTGCTGGCCGAGAGAATTCTGGAGAAGCACCAGGCCACGAAATATCGCCAGGAGGACGAGTTCAGACGGCTGCTCAAGCTGCTGGCGGGATACCCGCTGGCGCTGGAGGTCGTGCTGCCTAACCTGACGCGGCAGGGGCCGGGCGAAATCCTGGAAGCCTTGCAGGCAGGCAAGGCGACGTTTGATACGGGCGATACCAGTGACAAGACGAAGAGCGTCATCCGCTGCATTGAGTATTCACACAGCAATCTCTCACCCGAGGCGCAGCAACTGCTCTATTGCCTGGCTCCCTTCACCTCCGTGATCTTTACCGGAGCGATGGAAAAGTATATCGAACAACTCAAAGAGCAACCCGTGCTGGAACATCTGCCGTTCGCGCGCTGGGATGGTGTCATTGGCGAAGCGATCGATTGGGGATTGTTGAGCCCCGATCCTGAAGCGCCGGGATTTCTGCGGATCCAACCGGTCTTCCCCTACTTTCTGCGAGGCCATTTGAACGATCCGGGGCTGGCCGAGATCAAGACCGGAGTGGAGACGGCTTTTCGTACGCATTACAAGGACTGGGGCATTTCAATTGGCCAATTGCTCAATGCCAAGGATCCACAGCTCAAGATGTTGGGGCCGATCTTTGCCGGCCTCGAATATGAGAACCTGATGACGGCCCTGAACCTCTCGTTGACCGCGCGGGAGTCTATTTTAGCGTCTTATGGCACATTGTCGCTCTATCTTAACTTCACTCAGGATCATCGGCGCGGGTTGGAACTGGGACAGGTGGTCTTGTCGCAGTTGGAACGATATGGGGAAGACAAACTATTGGGACCTCTGGGCCGTGAATTTGTGGCCATGGCCGATGACATCGCAAAACGTCAACTGTTGCTCAAGCAATACGCCCAGGCTGAAAGCTCGTACCGGAAGGCGCTCTCTCTGGCTCAAGGCCTCAGCGGTATCGAAAAAGAGTTGCAGGCCGGGGACGTAGCCGGTATTTATCATCAGTTGGGAATGGTCGCAGAGGAGCAGCGGGAGTGGGAACAAGCGGAGCGGAACTACCGGGAGGCGTTGTCGATCAAAATCGAATTCAAGGACCGGCACTCGCAGGCCGGCACCTATCACCAGTTGGGGATGATCGCGCAGAAGCAGCGGCAGTGGGAGCAGGCGGAGCGGCACTACCGAGAGGCGCTGGCGATCAAGATCGAATTCAAGGACCGATACTCGCAGGCCAGCACCTATCACCAGTTGGGGGGAGTCTCGGAGGAGCAGCAGCAATGGGAGCAGGCGGAGCGGCACTACCAAGAGGCGCTGGCGATCTTTATCGAATTCAAGGACCGGCACTCGCAGGCCAGCACCTATCACCAGTTGGGGAGGGTCGCGCAGAAGCAGCGGCAATGGAAGCAGGCGGAGCGACACTACCGAGAGGCGCTGGCGGTCTGGATCGAATTCAAAGACCGGTACTCGCAGAGTCTCGCCTACCATCAGTTGGGGACGGTTGCGGGGGTACAGAGGGAGTGGGGGCAGGCGGAGCGGCACTACCAAGAAGCGCTGGCGATCAGGATCGAATTCAAGGACCGATACTCGCAGGCCGGCACCTATCACCAGTTGGGGCTGGTCGCGGAGGAGCAGCGGCAATGGGAGCAGGCGGAGCGGCACTACCAAGAGGCGCTGACGATCTTTATCGAGTTCAATGATCAATATCATTTGCCAGTGGTCTTGTGGAGCCTGGTACGGATGTGGAAGGAGAGCGGCCGCTCGCAGATTGTGGAGATGGTCGCAGCGGCGTTTGGCATGACGTCGGTGGAGGCCGAGCGAAAGATGAATGAGCTTATTGAGCCGGACTCCAAGCCGGATGGCCCGTAGCATGTCTGACCGACGGGAAAAACCGTCACCCGCAATAAAAATATAGCAGCCCACACTCTGATCGATCCTGAATTCATTGGTTTTTCGAGCGGCACGCTCTTTGATTAACACGAGCAGCCCCGGAAAATCTCTGCGTTCAGGAGGCATCTTGAGAAAAACTATCTTCAAGTCTTTACTAATCCTCGGACTCTGTGCGGCGATTTACGGTTCAGCTCAAGCCCAGGCGCCGGCCCGGAAGCCGCATCGAGAGTTGCGAGGCTTCGGGTACATCGGGCTCAGTCTTCCATCGCCGGAAGGGGCCGGATTGGGCATGGTCGGAGGCGGGCTGGAGAAGATGGTTCGCGAAAGCTTGGGACTCGGAGGCGAGTTCGGATACATCGGGACGCCAACACCCAACCTCACGCGGGGCGGTTTTCAACTCTCGCCCACTCTTTCGTATCAATTTCATCGCGGAAAAACTGGCCTAAAAGAACTCTTCGTGGTCGGTGGGCCAGCCATCTTCATTCTGCCGGGCAGGACGGCCGGGGGCGTCACCTTCGGGGTCGGTCTGCACCATTGGATCTCTGAACACATCGCAATCAAGGCGGAGATTCGCAACCATTACGTGGCCAAGGAGTCCCTGGATCCGAACCTCAGCGGCCGGATCAATGGGCACAACCTGGGATTCCGGTTGGGCCTCTACTTTCGATAGATAGGCCGAGGAATCAAGAGACTTTCGCGTCTTTCGCGGTTACTCTTATTGGCGCGACATCAAGATCTTGGTCACGGTCTCGTGGCCGTCCGGCGTGATCTCCAGGACCAGGGCCGATTCGCGGCGGGCCTCGCCCCGGGTGGCCGTCTGCACCAGTTTATCGAAGATCGCGAAGAAGATATTTTGGCGCCACGCGTCCAGATCGTCCGCCAGCTCCACGAAGCGCCGCGCCGCCTCTTCCAGTTCGCTTGCCGGAATCGGCAGCCCCTGTTGCAGCGACCGATTCAGAACCTCTTGCAACCGTGCCAGGCTCTCGGCGTAGCGGTTCTCGAGCAGGCAGAGGGCGATCAACAGTTCGCGGTCGGTCACCGTCAGTTCGGCTTCGGGCGGGGCGTCCTTTCTGAACCACTCGGGCAGCGTGACCGATTTGAGCCGCCGCAGTTCGGGGAAGCCCAGGTCATCGAAGAGCCGGTGCAACTCGGGGGAGAGATAGGCGAATCCGACCCGCGCCAGGTGGGAGGTCGGCTTGAGGCCGATATATTTGGACCCGATCAACCGGCGCATGGTCTGCCGCGTAAGATCGCGCAACTCGTCGCCGGAGATCGAGGTAAACGTCCGGCGCAGGTCCGGGTCGCGATAGAGCGCGACATAGCTCACCTTTACCTTGCCCAGCCCGGCCGGAAATTGCCGCCCCAGTTCCGCGACGAAGGCCGCGCGTCCGGCCTGGGTGAAGAGTCCCAGAAACTCTCCGAGATCCAGGTAACAGGTCAATTCATCGACGCTCGTCCGGTCGTCGGTCTCGAGCAGATCGTAC
>DATEFT010000608.1:0-12155 GCA_035280505.1 Blastocatellia bacterium
GGCTGAAGACGTTTTTATCTGGCAGGAGGCGGAGCCGCCGCCCGAGCGGGCTCTGGCCCGGCCAGAAGCGTCGCGCCATCGTCTCATTGACCACGACGACCGGGGGGGCGCCTCGACCGTCCCGGCTGTTGAACTCGCGCCCGGCCAGCACCGTAATGCCCATGGTCTCGAAGTAACGCGGCGCCACCATGTTGAGACTGATCTTCGGATAGTCGCCGTCCGGAGCGTCGTCGCCTTCGACGGCCACCGCCGAAGAGCCCGCGCCCTCCCACCGGGCCGGAATGAACCGGGCCAGACTGGCCGATTGCACGCCCGGCAATCGTTCGACCTGATCGAGCACTCGTTGATAGAACAGCCGGCCGCGCGCTTCGTCATACCCGGCCGGCTCCAGGTCCAGCGGGGCGGTCAACAGATGCTCGGTTTCGAATCCGGGGTTCAGACTGTTGGCCTGCTGCAGGCTGCGGGTGAACAGTCCCGCGCCGATCAGAAAGACCAGCGAGACCGCCACCTGCGAGATCACCAGCAGATGGCGCAAGCTGAATCGCGTCACCTGACCGCCCCCGGATCGCCGGTTGTCTTTCAACATCGGGAGGAGATCCAGTTTGGAGGACTGCCAGGCCGGAGCCAATCCGAACAGCACCCCGGCCAGCAGCGAGACGGCCAGGGTGAAGCAGAGTACCCGCGCGTCCACCGTCGCATTGAACTCCATCGGGATCGAGCCGGGCAAGGATAAGGAACGGAGCAGAGAGGTGACGATGACCGCCAGCAGGCATCCGACGACCCCGCCCGCCAGCGCCAGCAAAGTGCTCTCGGTGAGGAGTTGACGAATCAAACGCCACCGGCTGGCGCCGAGCGCCAGCCGAATCGCGATCTCTTGCTGCCTCAGCACGGCTCGCGCCAGCAGCAGATTGGCGAGATTGGCGCAGACGATCAACAACACCAGCCCGGCGATCACGGTCACCAATCCGATGAAGACCGGAATGACCCGCATAAACAGCTCGGGCGGCTGACCTGCCGGAAAGATTTCGGCCTTCTCCAACCCCCGGTTCTCCAGGGGATAACGATCCGCCAGCCGCCTGGCCACCATGCTCACTTCGGCCTGGGCCTGGGCCGGGCTGATCGCCGGGTCGAGCCGGCCGATCACCTGCAGCCACGACTGGCCGCGATTCTCGAAACGGTCCCCTCCCGACCGCAGCGTGGACTGCATGGTCAGGGGGGTCCAGATCTCCGGCGAGATGCCGAGCGGCAACGCCCCGCGAAACCCTCTGGGCATGACGCCGATCACCGTGAACTGGTGCCCATTCAGGTCGATCGTGCGGCCGACCAACCCGGGATCGGCCCCGAAGCGCTGCTCCCATGATCGATGGCTCATGACGGCCACCGGATTCGCTCCCGGCGCGCCATCGGTCTCAGTTCCGAAGGTGCGGCCGAGTGCGGCGCGGACTCCCAGGGTGGAAAAATAGTTGCCCGTCACCGAAAGGCCGAAGATCTTCCCCCTGGCCTCCCCCTGACCCAGACTGAACTGGTCGGCGGTGAAGGCCGCCAACGCGGAGAAGGCGTGCGCCTCCTCCGCCAGATCACGGTAGTTCGGGAAAGAGGTGAGATTGCCGATCCCCTGTTCCAGCTTATCGAGCCGCACCAGCCGCTCCGGCTGCGCGGCGACCGGCGGGACCAGCAACAGGGCATTGACGACGCTGAAGATCGCCGTATTCGCGCCGATCCCCAGCGCCAGCGTCAGGGCGGCCGTCAACGTAAATCCGGGATGTTTCAACAACATGCGCGCCCCGTAACCGAGGTCTTGCCAGAAGGTCTCCAACGACCTCCAGCCCCACATCCCACGCGCAGTCTCTTTGATCAGGCCGACATTACCGAACTCCCGCCGCGCCGCCGATTCGGCCTCTTCCGCACTCTCGCCCCGGTCCATGCGATCGCGGATCGCCATCCGCAAATGGCTTCGGAGTTCCTCTTCCAGCTCGGCTTCCCGACGTCGTCGCCGCCACAGTGGTAATCTCATGTCTTATGCTCCTTGTTGACTGGAGACTCCGGAAAGTAGGTTCTTCTGACCGCGGCTGATTTTGTGGGCCGAGAGCCCGCTTCGCGAGTTCGTTTCGCAACTTGTCTCATCTTGCCCACCAAATCCGGTGCGGTCGGGTGACTCGAGATGCAACCCGCTAAATACGCTAAATCACCAAGCTTTCGCGTCTTTCGCGCTTTGCCTCAAAACCTCAAGAAATTTACTTTCCAAAGTGATCGATGATCTTTCGCATCTTTCGCGGTCTCTAAACGATCTTTGATAGCCGATTTCGGTCGAGCAGATTCCAGGTAGTAGACATTCTACATATTTCACGTGGGATGTCTACAGCAGGTCCGCCCCCGATCCGTGACGGAACTCGAGGGGCGATCGAAAAAGCCGGCCGCGAATTTTTCGCCGGGCTCTTGCGGAGGCCGAATTTTTCCGGCAGTCTGCCCCATACTGTACAGGCAATCGATAAAAATTTGGTTAAGATAGGCACGGCAGCAGGGGAAAGTTCCAACCTGAACCGCAACATAGATGCAACCCTCGAAGTGGATGGGGAGGATGACGTGAACGACGCCCAAACCTCACGGACCGAATGGGTGTTGACGGGAGAAGCTCTCGGGCGGCTCCTGGCCGGTCTCGACGCCGACGTCGAAGCCGCCGGCGAAAAATATGAGGCGCTCCGCCGAAAGCTGGTGAAATTCTTCGACTGGCGCGGAACACATTTTCCGGAGGAGTGCGCCGACGAAACGATCAATCGGGTGATCCGCAAACTGGAGTCCGGCGAGACGATTCGCGATATCCCCTCCTACTGCGTGGGAATCGCGCGGCTGGTCTTTCTCGAGGTGCTCAGAAAGCCCGACCGGCACCAGATCGGGCTCGACGAACTGGGGCCGGTCGTTGATCCGTCCTCTCAACCGGGCCACCCGGCGGAGAATGCGACGCAGACCTGCTTCGAGCGATGCCTGAACGAGCTGCCCGCCGAGAGCTACCGGCTGGTCCTTCGATACTACCAGGACGAGGGGCGCCGCAAGATCGACAACCGCCAGACGCTGGCCGAGAGCCTGGGGATTCCGCTCAATGCGCTGCGGAACCGCGTCCAGAGAATCAGAGATAAGCTCGAACACTGCGTCGCCGGGTGCCTGGGCGGTCCGCCGCCGGCGGCCA
This sequence comes from Blastocatellia bacterium, assembly GCA_035280505.1. Classification (GTDB taxonomy): domain Bacteria; phylum Acidobacteriota; class Blastocatellia; order RBC074; family RBC074; genus JAKEHZ01. Next base: position 3,185 of record DATEFT010000608.1, read on the forward strand.
AAAAATGACCGGTATGGATTGGGCTTTTTCGCCAGTAGTAATTGACAGAAGATCTGGCTGCGCAACTCTCGACCTAAGACATAACATGAACACCGAGATTCAGGAAAATCGGATGCATCGCTATCTGCTCGGCGACCTGCCGGACCCGGAAGCGGTGTTGCTGGAAAGTGAACTCTTCGCCGAGGACGAGACGTTCGAGCGGATGTGGGAGATCGAGAACCGGCTGGTGGACGGCTACGTTCGCGACCGGCTCTCGCCGGAGGATCGGGAGAAGTTCGAGCGCCATTATTTGGGCTCTCCGGTCCATCGCCGGCGCGTCGCCGTCGCCAGGCGTTTGATCGAAAAGGCGGACGGCTTGAGAGTGGAGGGCGTCGAGACCGAACCTCACGTCTCGTGGCGGACGAGATGGCTTGGATTCTTCTCACCCGCGCGCCAGCGGTTCGCGATGGCGGCGGCGATCCTCTTACTGGCGATCAGCACCCTCTGGCTCTGGCGCGACCGGACGCGCCTGCAGAACGAACTCGCACAGAGCCGCGCGCAGGTCGCCCGGCTGACCGCCGCGCCGGAGCGGAACGAAAGACCGACGCCCGAAGTGGCGCACGTCCAACCCGAAGTGCTCCCCCCGCCGAAAGTGCTCCCCCCGCCGTCTCCGTCACCCGCGGGCGCACCGACCCCGGAACGAGTTGCCTCCTCAAAGGTCTTCTCCTTCGCGCTCTCCCCGATGCTGAGCCGCAGCGGCGGCGATCCGAACGTCTTGACCCTGCCCCCCGAGACCGGGGTCGTGGAGCTGCGGATGAGAGCCGAGTCGGACGGCTCGCGCCGTTTTCGAGTTCAGGTGCGAACGGTCGAAGGCCGCCCCGTCTGGACCCAACCTAATCTCAAAGCGCGTCTGAATCCCGTCGATCCGGCCTTCATCATCGTTCCCATCCCCGCCGCTCAATTGGAGCCGGGCGATTACATCTTGACGCTCTCGGCCATCGACTCGACGGGCAAGGCGGAAGAGCTCAATCGCTACTTCTTCCGCATCGTCGCCTCGAATCAGGACCGCGAGCGATAGCCAGCGATGGCGGGCGATCCGATCATCTCCACTCGCCCTGCATAACGAAGGCCGCCCAAAAATAGGGCGCGGACCATCGCGGCTGTTTGAGCATCTCGAGCTGCGCGGCGCGCAGCGCCGCCGCCGGACGCCGGCCGTCTTTCAGCATCCCGCGATAGAGGTGCCCCATCAGTTGGGCCGTCGCCTGATCGTCCACCTGCCAGAGGCTCGCGATCACTCGTTCCGCGCCGGCATACATAAAACCGCGGGTCAATCCGATCAGCCCCTCGCCTCGAATCTCGCGGCCGAGCGCGGTCTGGCAGGCGCTCAAGACCACCAGGTCGGCGGACAACTGTAGATTGAAGAGCTCGTGCATCCGCACAAAACCGTCCTGCGCCTGACCGGACTCGTCCACGAGCGAAAGGACCAGTCCCGAAAGTTCGGGATGTTCGCTGTTGATCAGGCCGTGCGTGGCAAAGTGAACGATGCGATAGCGATTCAGTTCGCCGCCGGTGACGGTGGACCGGTTGGCCTGAAAGTCGGTGGCCTTCAGGACGGAGTTGGGCGGGAGCAACTCGGTAATGGCCCCGGCCTCTTCGCGAGAGAAGGGAAGGCGCGAAAAGCCCTCGCGATTCAGGCTGCGCGCCGCCCGCGCCAGAGAAGACGCGGCAGCGGCCCCGACCACCGGCCCGGCCGCTTGACTCCCCTTCTTCTTCCGGGCGGCGGAGACCCGCGGGTCGGTCGGTTCGAAGACCGGATCGGCCAGCACCGCCAGCGTCTTGTCGGCCGGTCCGGCGGCTTCGCGACGGATGAGAGCCAGGACCGAGGCCGACGGGAGATTCACGATCTCGTGGTTCGCGATCAGAAGTTGATCGGCGGGCCCGTCGGGCAACGGCAGCGCGGCGAACGGCACGTACTCGAGCGCCCCGGAGGTGACGACGGCCAATCGACGGCCTCTCCACTCTTGCCGCAATTTCGCGGAGACCGGGCCCAGCAGCATCCGGCTGAACTCCGTGGCGGCGGTCCGGAGCTTCTGATCGGATTCGGCGACCAGTTTCAGATGCGCGGCTTCAGCCAGCCCGCTCTTCGGTTGGCGCGCGGTCAACAGTTCATAGACGCGGCGCGCGGCCGTCTCGATCTCCGCGCGCGGCGGAAGCTGGTGGCTGCTGATCGAATCCGGCGTGACGACCCAGAGCCAGCTCCTCTTCTCACCGACCGAGTATTCGAGCAGCACCGTCTTCTCATCGAGCACCTGCCGCGCAATCTCCGAGGCCGACAGCGGCTCCGGCCGGGTCAAGGCTGAGTACCGCGAGCTGGACGAGCGAATCTGCGCTTCGACCAGTTGCAGTTGCGTGGTCAGATCCAGGATCTCGCGGGCCAGCGATTCGGCCTGCGCCTTCGTCCTCGGATCTGCCCGGAGCTGTTTGAGGGCGGCATCCTTGGCTTTCAACCGTTCCAACAGACTGCGCTCCCGCTCCAGCAATGCCGAGTCCGCTCCCTGACGAATCTTCGCCTGCCCCTCGGCCAACAGGTCCAACAGGCTGCGGGCGCGAGCGCGCTCGCTGAACTGCAGCGCGGTCCGTTCAGCCTCCGCCCCCGGCTCTTGCCCATGCGTCTGCATCAGCAGATCGATATAACTCTCGTAGACCTGTTGCCGGCTCGCCAGGTAGGTGGCGCGCAATTCATGGCTTCCGACCTTGACCCGCACGGACTCGATCAACTCGAGGGCCTGCTCGAGCTGCCGGCGGGCAGAGACCAGATCTCCTCCCTCCAACGCCATCCGGCCGAGCGCATGCAGAGCGATCAACTCTCCGTTCGGATCACCGATGGTTCGATAGAGATCCAGCGCGGCCTGGCGCGTTTCGAGGGCCTTCCGGCTCTCGCCGGCCTGTTCCTGAGCCAGGCTCAGCGACGTGAGCCGGCCCGCCCGATCGACCAGCGGAGCCTCCGCCGGAGTCAGTTGCAAGGCGCGCTGACAGGCGTCCAGAGCCTTCCCGAACTCGCCCATGGCCGGATAGGCCTGGCACAACAAGCTCAGGCTGGAGATCTCCAGTCGCGGATTATGCACCGAGCGGCTGAGCTCGAGGGCCTGATTCGCGTATTCCAACGCCCGCCGATGCTCTCCGATCAAGAGATAGAAATGTCCGGTGTTCGACAGATAACGAATCTCCATGCTCTTATCTCCGAGCTCCCGGGCCACGGAGAGGGCCTGCCGCATATACTCTACCGAGCGTTCCGGATCTCCCAAATCCTCCCACAACCACGCCAGATTGTTCAGCGCCCCTGCTTCGTCACGGCGCCGGGCCAGAGCGCGAAACCCGTCCAAGGCCTGGAGGTGATGATCCAAAGCCAGTTGGTACTCGCCGAGCTGGGCATAGACGGATCCGATATTGTCCAGGGTGATCGCCCGGGACCGGCCCGCCTCTCGCTTCAGTTCCAGACTCTTCAGATACATCTCCAACGCGCGGCGAGTCTCTCCGAGCCTGAGATAAGTATCCGCCAGGTTGTTGAACACGGTGGCGCGGGAGGACTCCCCCTCGGGCGTCGCGGGAAACCCCGGCAGGGCCCTTTCGTAAAATCCGCGCGCCTTCGTATATTCGCCGATTCGATGATTGACGAGGCCCAGCGAGAGAAGACTCTCTCCGATCATCTGCGGATCGTCGAGCGCCTGCCAGAGCTGTAACGCCTCCTCGAACTTCGCGGTGATCGCGCCCTGATTCCCGGTGTGAAGCGAGTTGGTATTGCCCAAAGCATAGCTGGCCTCCTTCGTGAGCCGGGTTGCGCGAACCCGGGTCCGGTCCGTCTCCGTCGCCGGTCGGATCGCCGCGATCGTCAACTGGTAGCGGCCCGGAGCGCCGTCCTTCAGGCGCGGGCGGAGTAACAATCGATACTCTCCATCCGAGCCGGCGATAAACAGAATCTTTCTGATCCGATTGTCGTAGACCGGCTCGGAGAACTCCTCCAACTGCTGCCCGTCAGGGCCGAGCAAGGTCACGATCAGATCGATCCCTTTCTGCTGGATGGGCGCCTCGACCAACTGCCCCGCCGATAGTCCGACGCGATATGAGTGCGTCTGCAGACCGGAGATCTCGCGCTCGGCGGAGGCGCCGGACGCCAGCGAGCCCAGCTCTTCCGGCGGCCCCTGGACTCCGGCGGCGTCGACCGGAGTCGGCGGCGCGGAGATCATGAACAGGATCCAGATTGCGCTGACGGCCACACCCGCCACGCGCAGGAACAGCCCGAGGGGAAGAGTCGAAACATCACGAATCATGGAACGCTCCTTATCGATCTCTGCGGAACACGGTCGATGTCGTCTGCTGTTGGTCTTGCTCACGCTGATTGCCGGCCGGGCAACTTCCGATGGAGAGCATGATGACCAAGAGTCCCGCCGATTCCAAGGGCTGACCAAAAATCTCATGACCGCCCTGGCCTTGATCTCGTTCGCGCATCAAGAACCGGATAATTTGCCGGATAATTTGCCGGATAATTTGGTTGAAGAGGCTCGGCCATCTGGCGTAAGATGCAGGCGCTTTGAAGATTCAGCCCCGCAGAGAAGTCTAGAGAAATCTAGAGAAGTCTAGGAAAGTCGAAAACCTACCCCTTTTAGCGTGTTTAGGGTGTCCCGCGATTACGAATAGAAACTTCCGGAGATTTACTCGCAGATCGAATAATTGATGAAGCTCGAAGGACAGCCGGCGTTCACGCCGCATCGCCTGTGATCCTCGCCTCGGTTTCGGCCCTCAGGTCTTCGACTTCAGCCATCAAACCTGATCATGAATACGGATCACTTCAAAATACTTGGGAGAGGGGTGGAGGTGTGGAATCAGTGGCGGAAAGATTATCCGCACATCAAACCCAATCTCAGCGAGGCCCCTCTCGACAAAGGGATTTTAATCGGGGCGATCCTGATCAACACGAATCTCAAACGGGCACAACTGAGGGGGACGCACCTCCGAAGGGCCTATCTGAGCCGGGCGCTCCTCAATTATGCGGATCTCAGCGAGGCCATCCTGAGTCTGGCCCAGCTCAACCGGGCGCAACTCAACGGAGCCAATCTCCACCGGGCGAGCCTGGACGGAGCGCTGCTCAAACTGGCGGTGCTCAGCGGAGCCGATCTCAGTCTGGCCAATCTCAGCGCGGCCAACCTCGGCGGAGCGGAACTCAACGGAGCCAACCTCTGTGGGGCGGATCTCACCGGAGCGGACCTCACCGGGGCGGACCTCACCGGAGCGGACCTCAGCGAGGCCAATCTGCGATCCGCCAGACTGACCAAGGCCAATCTGCGGCGAGCCAATTTAACCGGGGCCTGGCTGTGGGAGACTCAGCGCAACGGCTGGTCGATCCAGGACGTGATCTGCGACCGGGCCTACTGGGATGAAGGGCGTGACGAGCCGGTGGCCTACCAACGCGGTGACTTCGAGCGATTGTTCGCAAAGACGACCAGAATCAGCCTGTTCTATGGGAATCGCCCCGACCAGGCCGCCATTACCTCCTTGCCCGCCCTCATCCAGCGAGTGGAGGAATTGATCGAGACCCGCCCGACCTGCCGGCTGAACTGGGAGAGCTACAGACGGGTCTCCGGCGGAGTCGTCGTCAAACTGGAGATCGAAGACCCGCCGGAACCCGGCCGGAATCCGCCGGGGCCGTCCCTTCCGCTCCAGGATGAACCGGAGACGCAACTGGAACTCGAGGGCGAGATCAAACAACCGAAGTCCCGTTCTTCGCGACCGACAACCGCATATCAAGAAAAGACGATGGATACTGCAGGCACTATTTATGGACCAGCCACCCGGTTTAAGGAACCCGGGCGGCGGACCCGAACTATTTTCCAGTTGGAAAGATCGATGGACTTGCCTGAATTGGCGAGACAACTCGGCGAGTTGCGGCAGACGATCAAGGAGAGACGAGCCCCTTCCGAACAGGCGATCATCACGCTGGGCGAGATCACCAAGGCCGAAATCGCCGCCCGGGCCGAGAGCTGGCCGCAGGTCATAGAGGTTCTGGGAGCCTCCGGAAGGCCGATCCTGGATCTGGCCCGGGCGTTGGGCCAAGACCTGGTGGTCGAAGCCATCAAACAGTCGCTTCGCGAGTTGTAGACGGACCTTGTTGACAGAGCACTACACTCTCAATCGGCCTGAAAGCCAGGTCCCGCCGCCGCTCCCGGTGACGGCCGAGAGACCCGAACCGATCTCCGTCCACCTGGACCTGAAGGAGAAACTCGCCGATCGCCAGGCGGAATGCCACGCGATCTTGAACGAACTGCGGAGCGACGGCGGGCGTCGCATCCTGCCGATCGTCGCTCCGGCGGGATTCGGCAAGACCAGCCTGGTGATCAAGGTTCTGCAGCAGGTCTCCGACGGCGAGAAATTTCTCGATTCGGAGATGGGCGCCCTCCTGACTCTCGATTGCCGCGAGGGTCCGCTGACGCTCGGCCGCCTCTTTGAAAAGGCCGGCCGGCTCCAGGGCCAGGGCTACTATTTTCGGCGAATCCATGCCGATCGGAACCGGCCTTTAAGGGCGCGGATCCAAGAGCTCATCGACCGGTTGACGGCCCCCGGCCGGGTCTGGATCGTGCTCGACAACTTCGAGGCGCTGCTCGAAGGCCACTCGATCAGGGACGATGAGATCCGCCAATTCATCGAGGAGGGTTCGACCTCCGACTCTCGATTCCGTCTCATTCTGGTCACGCGCCGGCTTCCGGAGTTGCCCGACCCCGGCCGGTCCGGCCCCTTGCCGATCGTGACCGCCGGGTTGATCGCGGGGCTGCCCGAGGCTGAAGCCGTCGCCTACTTGAAGAGCGGCGGGGCCGATTGCGGTTTGAGCGAGAAAGCTGAAGCCGAATCGTGGCTGCGAGCCTGCGCCCGCCGCGTGCGGTTCATTCCGATCGCCTTGAAATCGGTGACGGGATATCTCAGAAGATGCTACCCGACCCTGACCCTGAAGGATCTGATGAACGATCCTCGGTACCTGGCCGGCTTCGATCGGGGCAACGACCGGGAAGGCCTGAACCGGATCCTGGAGGCGCAGCTTTCACTGCTCACACCGAAGGAGAGGATGCTCCTGATCATCCTCGCCCTCTTTGCCGGACCCGTCCCGCAGGCCGCCCTGGACTATGTCGCGCCGAAAGACGAGTTGGCCCAGATTCTGAACGCGCTCATCCTGGACTACCTGATCGAAATCCGCACCGATCGATTCGGGATCCGCAGCTACACGCTGCATCCGATCGTCCGCGAGCATCGCCTGCTCAGGACCTGGAGAGAGACGATGCGGATCGGCAGCGAGTTCGCCGATTTCTGCTGGGAGAACGCGGTTCGCTCATATCATCGAGCGCTCTTCAGCCTGTCGGCCATCCTCTCCGACTGCGCGATCACGATCTATCGCCGCCTCCTGGCCCATCCCGGCCGCCCTGAACTGTCCGCCGATCTCGCGGCCGCCTCGATCAACAAGGGGGCCGCGTTGCGATCACTCGGACAGTGGAGCGAGGCGCTCCACTGTTACGAGGAAGCGGTCAGGATTTGCCAGGTCAATTCAGCACACGACGAGCATCTGGCCAGAGCGTTGTCCGGCCAGGGCCATGCGTTGCGGCGACTCGGGCAATGGGAACAGGCGCTCGGCAGTTATCAGAAAGCGGCCGAGATCTATCAATGCGCGGTCGATTCAGGCCGCTCTCGACTCAACTCCGACCTGGCCCGGACGCTCATGAACCAGGGCGGCGCGCTCACTTCACTCGGCCGGCAGGCCGAGGCGCTCGACTGCTACGAGAGGGCCGCCCGGCTCCGCAAAGGTCTGCCCGGCTCCGACCGCGGCGAACCGGCCCCCGAACTGGCCCGGGCCTTGATCGACCACGGCGACGTGTTGCGCTCGGTCGGAGAACGAAGCAGGGCGCGGGCCCGCTACGGAGAGGCGATCGAGATCTACCGGACTCTGATCGACTCCGGCCATCAGGAACTGGTCGGCGATCTGGCCCGGGCGCTGATCAACCAGGGGGTCGCCCTCGAGGCGCTCGGGCGGCAAAGCCAGGCTCTCGGTTGTTACGAAGAAGCGGATCGAATCCGGAGTGAACCGGCCGATTCGAGGCTTGCCCAATACGCCGGCGACCTCGCCATGGCGCTCATGCACGAGGGGGCGGCGTTCGAATCCTGCGGACAACCGGATGAAGCCCTCGATTGCTACCAGCGAGCGATCGAGATCCTCAAAGGCGAGGTCGATGCCGGTTGCGACGACCTCGCCGACGATCTCGCCATGGGCTTGATCAACACGGGGGTGGTGCTCGACTCGCTGGGGCGGCGCAGCCAGGCGCTCCCCTGCTACGAGGAGGCGGTCGAGATCCGCACCCGCCTGGTCAATTCCGGTCGCCGCGATCTCGCCAACGACCTGGCCCGGGCCCTCATGAACAAAGGGGTCGCGCTCAATTCGCTCGGACAGATCTCCGAGGCGATCGATTGCTACGAAAGGGCGATCGAGATCCGCCGGCAGTTGGTCAGTTCCGGCCGCCGCGATCTCGCCCCGGACCTGGCTCGAGCCCTCATGAACAAAGGTGTCGCCCACGATTCACGCGGAGAGGCGGAGGAGGCGTTGAACTGCTATCGGCAGGCGGCCGGGATCCACCGGCGACTGATCGGGTCCGATCGCGACCAACCCGGCAAGGAACTGGCCCGGGCGCTGATCAACCAGGGAGTCGTCTTGCGCTCGCTGGGCCGATTGGACGAGTCGCTCAACTGTTACGAGGAAGCGATTCAGATCCGGGGCCGCCTGGTCGACTCCGGCCACCACGACCTGGCGAACGACCTGGCCCGGGCCCTCATGAATAAGGGCAATGCCCTGGCCTCGCTGGGCCGGATTGGCGAGGCGCAGGCCTGTTATGAGAGAGCGATCGAGATTCGCCGAGGCCTCGTCAATTCGGGGCGCGGCGATCTCGCCGACGATCTCGTCCGG
>DATEFT010000609.1:0-4626 GCA_035280505.1 Blastocatellia bacterium
AAATCACTTTTTGCATAAAGTCCTCCTAACGTTTGCCTTGTTTACCTTGGTTATGGGGCGATCCGTGATTGTCAGATAAGCATTACGCCTAGAGCATAACCTGCTTGAGACAAGCACATTGATAGAAGGGCACAATTAAAGGTTATCAACTTAGCACTATAGCCGTCTGCTTCAAGGTGCTTTTGGCTATCTGCATTCGACTACCTGCGCCATTCACCGGGGAATGATGGTCGTGCATCTATGATAAGCTATTCGGTCTGGAATGCAACTAATATTTTTATCCGGAACTTTGTCGATTAGAAGTGGGCAATAAAGCCGGGACCCTGTAAAATCCGAGTCGGATCACGAGTGGTGGGTGATCGACACCAAGCAAATCACAAACAGTCAGGTCACGAACGAGTGCTCAAATATGCGGCGGTTGATCCTTAAGGTTTGGCAGGGCGATTCCAACTCGGAGCGGCATTTTCAATTCGATCCGGACCGGCGGCATTTCATTCTGTTGGGCAGCGGTGAAGAGTGCCAGGTGCGATTGGAAGAGCCGCAGGTCTCATTAGAACACGCGATCATCATGCAGGGCGGCGGCCAGTATCACCTCTACGACCAATCGGGCGTGAGCGGCACGTACGTCAACGGGGTGCGGGCTGACGGGGCCCTGCTGGGCCCGGGGGACGTGATCGAGCTGGGCCCCGGCGGCCCGCGGCTCCTGGTCGAGCTGGAAGAGCTGGCCCGCGCTCAGCGTGAGCCGACGCCTCAGCAGTTGATCCGCGAGACTGCTGACAAGATCGGACTCTACGATCCGGTGCATGATTCCGGCCGGGCGACGAAGTGGGTCGAACTCGGATTTTTATTCATGATCTTCGCGGTCTTCGGTCTGGCGGTCCTGAGCCTGATCGGGCTCCACCTGGGATTGGCCGTCGCCCTGATCAGCAGCGGCATCGCGCTGGTGACGGCGCTCTTCTACCTCGGAATCTTTCTCTGGCTCGACCGTTTCGATCCCGAGCCGCCGATGACGCTGGCGGTGGCTTTCGCCTGGGGCGCGACCGTCGCGGTCTTCTTTTCGGGAGTGATCAATGATCTGTCGGGCCTGGCCATCGGAGATCATCTGGCCGGGATCGTCTTCGCGCCGATGATCGAAGAGGCCTGGAAGGGGATCGGGGTGATCCTGATCGCCGTCTTCTTTCGCAAGGATTTCGACAGCATCGTCGACGGGATCGTCTATGCCGGAGTCGTGGCCCTGGGGTTCGCCGCCATGGAGAACATCGATTACTACGGCCGGAGCCTGGTCAACGGCGGCATGGGATCGCTGGTCGGCACCTTCTTCGTGCGAGGCGTCATGGCGCCCTTCTCGCACGTTCTCTTCACCTGCATGACGGGCATCGGCTGCGGCATCACCCGCGAATCCAACCGGCTCAATCTGAAGATCGCCGCTCCGTTGATCGGCTATCTGGGAGCCATGCTCCTGCATGGCATCTGGAACACGCTGGCCTCGTACGACGGCGGGACCTTCTTTGCCGGCTACCTGGTGCTGGAGGTGCCGCTCTTCATCAGCCTGATCTGTTTGATCTCGTATCTGGTCAAGCGCGAGGGGCGGATTCTCAAACAGACGCTGGCGGTCGAGGTGGAGCGCGGATTGATTACGCAGCAACAACTCGAGATCACCATCTCGGTCTTTCGCCGCACGGGCTGGGTGGCCTCCGCTTTCGGCCAGTCGCGGCTCTTCAACCGTCGCCGCCAATTCCTGCGCGCGGTCGCCAAACTGGGGCTCTGCCACTGGCACCGCAAACGCGCCATGCAGGTGGGCCGCGAGACGGGCAGCCTCTCGTTGATCGCACAATTGCAGGCCGAGGTCTTCATGCTCAGAGATCAGGTCTGATCCGCCAGTCAAAGATTTAAACCGCGAAAGACGCGAAAGACGCGAAATCGGCCATCTTTCGCGTCTTTCGCGGTTTGGATCTCAAATCTTATAGCTCATGGCCAGTTCATGACCGTCGCCGGTCCGTAATAGATTCCGTTGAACAGGAATTTGAACGTGCCGTGAGGTTGGGCGCGGAAGGTGACCTCGGGGCCCAGGATCAGGAGCTTTCCGGAGCCCACCTGCGCGTCGACCACCGAGATGCCGTCCTGCAGGTGTTTCTGGCCCCAGGCCCAGCCGCTGCGGAGCGATTGCGCGCTATCGAACCAGGCGACGGGCGTCACCTGTTTCAGCGAGCCGGCCGGCCGCAGGCGAAAGACCGGGCTGCCGTCGAAGAAGAAGTCGACTCGCTCCGGCAGGCCGAAGGCGAGCGGATTGGTGTTGTCCACCCGCGCCTGGAGCACCGAACCGGGGATATAGAACTTCTCGCGCGGCAACGGTCGCTCGCTTCCATCCGCCGTCTTCTCGACCAGCGCATTGGTCAGCGGCAATCCCGCGTGATAGGCGAGGTTGGTTGAACTGCCGATGGTCAGGATGGTCCCGCCCGCCTCGAGAAACGTGCGGAGCTCCGGCACCGTCCTGGAGAGCGTCACCTGGCCCAGCCATCCCCGAAACTCCTCGGGCATCTCTTCCGGATTCAGTTCGTTCGGCCCGCGGCCGCGCGCGTCACGCAAGGGGATCGCGCCGTTGACGAAGATCAAGACGTCGAACTTGCTCGCCAGTTGCCCGGCGTCGAGCGTCTGCGGATAGACGACCGTAAACGGAAATTCGAACCGTTCGAGCAGCCATCGCGTCCAGCCCGACGGCATCGAACCGCCGTAACGATCCCAGAGACCGATTCGCGGCAAGCGCAGTTTGAATCCCTGGCCCGTGGGCGCGGCCGCGGTGGCTTCAAAGCTCAAGCCCAGCTCTTCGGCCATTCTCTTCAAGCGGGCTTCAGTCGAGGCTTTGGCCGGGATGTAGATGGTGCCCGGCGCGTAGCTCTGCTGGTTGGCTTTGAACGGCTCTTTGATCCAGTAGACCTCTTCGTTCTCTTTCAATAATCGGTTGGTGGCGATAAACGAATCATTGGTCTGGTGGCTGAGCAGATATCCGGCCGGGTTGGCGGCCGTCGTGATGGTGCCCGCCGCCGGCCGGGCCGGGCCCGTCAGCTTCTCGAAGGGCCCGTCGAATCCGTCCAGGATGCGGTCGAACTTGACGCCCATCTGAAGGGCGAGCGTCCAACCGGCGCTGTCGTAAGGGGCGATCGGCGGCCCGTCGGGGTAGAGGAAGTCGTTGGGATGATCTTGCGGCTCGAACATATCGAGCACGTGCGGTCGAAAGGCCTGGGCCGTCTTGACGACATACGACCCGGCCGGATAGTTCCGGCCCCCGACCGTGAAGGCGCTCTTCGCGACCTGAACCGTCACGCCGTTCTTGATCAGGGCGTTGACGAACTTGATCGCCGTCAGGAAATCGGGCTGATCGGCGGGGACGATATAGCCGCGCGGATCGCGTTTTTCGGGTGTGCGCATCGATTCGTAGAACTTCAGCGGCTGCCCGCGCTCCGCCGCCGGCCGGTCCGGATTGTCGCCCGCCTCGCCGCCGCCGGCTCCTCCTCCGGCCATCGCCCGGTCGGTCTGTTGTCGCCGCTCCTGGGCCAGCGCGGCTTGAGCCTGGGCGACCAGTTGGGGCGTCAGGGTCCAATGGTCGCGGCTGCCGCGCTCGATCGAATTCTTGCCCATCCGGTAGATGTTGAAGAGGAAATCTTCACGATGCTTGGCGGCGATATCGAGGACCGCCCGGTTGGCCGTGATCGAGTAGTCGATCGATTGGCGAAAGTGCCATTTCTGCGGGGCGATCGGAAAGGGATAATCGCCCTTCGGCACCTGTTTGCCCAGCACCAGCGGAATCTCCATGGGCGTCGGATTGCCGATCGTCTCCGTGAGCAATCCGATCATGTTGTGAAAATAGACGGCCGTCCGCAGCCCGCCGTTCCACCAGGTCGAGTAGTTCGAGCCGGAGCGCATGGTGACTCCCGGTTTGCCTTCGGCCAAGAAGCGCGAGTGCATGGCGGCGCCCACCAGGTCGATCCCGATGACCGCCAGCGGGTCGAGATTGTAGTTGAACGGATCGCGGAAGGGCGGCGCGAACATGACGGTGCCGACCGGCCCCGTCTGATGATGGTTGTAGACGATCTGGGGAAACCATTCGTGATAGAAGATCCGGTTGATGGCTTCGGTCTCGGGTTGCGAGGAGAGGTAGAAGTCCCGATTGTTGTCGTGCCCGATATATTTTTGGTAGAGCCTCGGCAGACCGGCCAGGGAACGACTGGCCGGGTCCGGACGGCGCATGTACCAGTTCGAGACCAACTCCATGCCGTCAGGATTGACCAGGCAGCCGAGCACGATCACCTCGTTCAGGAACCGCAGGGTTTCGGGATCGTTCAGGCTGACCAGTTGATAGATCGTCTCGATCAGTTGCTGGGCGCCCAGGACCTCGGTCGCGTGCAATCCGCCGTCGATCCAGACCACGGCCCGCCCTTCGCGGGCCAGGGCTCGCGCCTGCTCGTCGGTCAAGCCTTCGGCCTGCGCCAGGCGCCGGGCGATCTCCTGGTAACGACCGAGCCGCTTCTGATTTTCGGGAGATGTAATGATCGCCAGATGGAGGGGGCGGCCTTCAGCCGAGCGGCCCATCTCGGTCACCTTCAGCCGATTCGATTCCTGGGCCAATTT
>DATEFT010000610.1:0-4813 GCA_035280505.1 Blastocatellia bacterium
CCTATCAGGCGGCCAGCGCGTGGGATCTCGAGGTGACGGAGCGATGCCTCAGCGACTGCCTGCAAAGACTGGACGCCCGGAAACGGGAGATGTTTGTCTGTTACTACTCAACTGAAACTCCATCCAAAAGTGAGTTCCGCCGGCGGTTGGCCGAGCAAGCGGGAACGACCCTCAACGCCCTGCGCCTGCAAATGCTGCGTTTGAGAGAAGAGCTCCGCAACTGCATCACGGCCTGCCGGCGGCGCGAAGAAAATTGATAAATCCCATGAAATTTCCGGTGCGCGGCCGACATACGGCAATGAGGAACGCACCGGGCAGAGGGCCAGCTATGAACCTGCAACCGGAAGAGAATCTATTCAGGTGGTACCTGCTTGGCGGAACTTCGCCCGAGGAGGACGAGCAGATCGAGCAGAGGCTGCAGCACAGCGAAGCCTGGCGGGAAGAGTTGCAACTCGCGGAAGAAGACCTGATCGACGATTATGCGCGAGGGGGCCTGACGGAAGGCGAACGCGAAATGTTCAAGCAGAACTATCTGATCACACCCGAACGGCGACAGAACCTGCTGATGGCGCAGGCGGCGCTGCAATACGCCGCACAGCACGCCGAGGCGGTCTCGAAAGAAGGGAGTCGGGCGCCGTCGGCGGACAAAGGAGCCTCGGCCCGATGGCCGCACCGGTGGGCCACGATCTTTCGCCCCGGATGGAAGATCGCCGTCTATGCCACGATCGTGGCGGCCGTGGGGTTGGGCATCCGGTTCTGGCCGCCACACGGCGAGGCTGAGGTTCAAGAGGGGCTGGCGGCGTTCGCGCAGGCCTATCGCAGTCAACGGCCGCTGGAGGCGCGGATCTCCGGCTTGCCCTATTCCCGCTTCGATCAGGCGCGCGGCAATGGCTCCGACCCGGCCGCCTCCCCGATCGTCGATTACCTGGCCCACGACCGGGCGGCGCGGATCCTGCTCGATGCGGTTAAGAATCGGCCCTCGGCCGTCACCCATCAGGCGCTGGGCCAATTCTACCTGGCCGAAAAGAGATTCGATGTCGCCATCGCCGAGTTCGAGGCCGCGCTCAAGGGTGGGCCCGCCGCCGCCGCGCTCCACAGCGATCTCGGTGCGGCGTTGATGGAGAAGCTCCAGAGTGAGAGCGACTCCCTTTCAATCCATCAGCGGCCCGAACTGGAGAACAGGGCCCTGGACCATCTCAATCGCGCCCTCGCGCTGGACGGCCGGTGCCTGGAGGCGCTCTTCAATCGAGCCTTGCTCTATCAATCATTGAAATTGTACCCGTCGGCGCGGAGCGACTGGCAGCAATATCTGAGCTATGACCGGAACTCGCCCTGGGCCGAGGAGGCCCGCAAAAATCTGGACCGGTTACAACAGAAGGCCGAGCGCGTCGGGGCCGCGCCGGACGGCCTGTACCGGGACTTTCTAGCGGCTTATCGGCAACATGACGAAGATCAGGCGTGGCAGGCCTACTCGCGCAGTTATCAGCGACATGGCAATTACATCACCGAGAAGCTGCTCGACGAGTTTCTCGATCAAGCCGCTCGCGGAGAAGAACGGGCCGCCCGGGAGACGATCGGCACGCTCGGCTTTCTGGGACGAATCTGCGAGCGCCGCTCCGGGGATCGCTTCAACTCTTTGATGGCTGCCGCCTATCAACAGGCCGATCCACGGCGCCGCGGCCTGTTGGCCCGGGGAAGAGAACTGAGGCGGCAGGCCTATACGGCCGCCGGTCAAACCGATCAGGATCGCGCACTCAGCGACTGCCTCGACGCGCTGCGGCAGTTTACGGCGGCCGGCGTGATCGAGGAGCGGTTGATGACCGAGTATTGGTTGGCGGAGACCTATCTGCGGCATGCCGAACAGAAGCGGAGCCTGGAACTTTTTACGCGGGTCGCCCGCCAATGGTCACAACGGGGTTGCCGCTGGTGGTACGCGATGACCTGCAACCGGCTGGCAAACGTTCACGCCGATCTCGAAGAGTTCTCCGATGAGGTGAAGTCGGTCTTCGAGGCAAAGCAGATCTTCGCCGGGATGGAGGATGAGAGCGGCGTGCTGCGCACGCTCATCACGCTCTCCAATCTCTATCAGGTCACGGGCAAATACCATGATTCGATCGCCTTCGCCCATCAGTCGCTCGAGTCGGCGGACCGGTTGGCCATGGATGATCGCTGGATCATCACCTCCTACGCGATCGCAGCCGGAAGTTTCAAGGGTTTGAGCCTCTTCACCTCCGCCCTGGAGTTCCAGCGCGCCGCCGTCCAACTCGCGGAGCGGCTGCGCCAGCCGCAGACCATCTCACGGTATTACGTCCAATTGGGGCTGATCTACGAAGACATGGGAGATTTTGAGGCCGCGATCAAAAACATCCGGACCGGATTGGCGGCCGGAGAAGATCGATCGCAACCGATGACGAACGAGGAGATCCGCGCCTATGGGCTGTTGCACCTGGGGCGGGTGCTGCGCCGGGCGGGGCGCTACGATGCGGCGCGGCAATCCATCGATCAGGCGGCCGGGTTCTATCGAGAGAAGAGCTGGGAAGGGCTCAGCTACTTTGTGGCGCGGGAACGGCTGCTGATTCATATCGCGCTCAAAGACGTGCCCGCCGTCCGGCGGGAACTGAACGGCGTGTTCCGGCAATTCGAGGTGAATCGAACGAAGATCCTTCACGAAAGCCTGCGCAACGGCTTCTTCGACACCCAGCAGGAGATCTATGACGCCGCCATCAAATTCGCGGATCAGGTCTTGCGGCAACCGGAGGAGGCCTTCGCTTATTCGGAGCTGAGCCGCTCCCGTTCTCTGCTCGACGCCGCCGCCGGCACCCGGCGAGCGATCACCAACGACCCGGCCGGACCCGACCTGCTCTTATCGGCCTCGACCGCGCCGTTGCCGCTGGCCGAGATTCAACGTCGACTGCCGCCCCAGGCCCAGCTCCTGCAGTTCGCCCTGCTGGATGACCGCCTGATCATCTGGCTGCTTTCCGGATCCGGGATCGCGGTTCGCCAGGTTCCCATCACGGCCACGGAACTGACCGGCAAAGTGTCGGCCTACTTGAAACAGTTGAGCAATCCGAACAGCGGCGACGATGCCGAATTACGCCGCTCCGCCGGCGAGTTGGGTTCGATTCTGATCGGACCGGTCGAAGACCTTCTCGATCGAGATCGAGTGCTCGGCGTGGTGCCCGACAAGATTCTCAACTATTTGCCTCCGGGGGCTTTGATCTCACCCCGAACCGGCCAATATCTGGTCGCCGATTACGCGATCGTCTGCGCGCCCAGCGCGACGCTCTTCATCCGCAGCAGCGAGAACGCCGCGCGCAAGACCGGAGTGGCGAGCGAGCGGCTGCTCAGTATCGGTAATCCGAGTTTCTCGCGCCGCAGGTTCCCCGACCTGCCGAATCTGCCGGAAGCCGCCGACGAAGCGGACGAGGTCGCCGCACTCTATCAACCGCGATCGGTCTTAACCGGGCGGATGGCGGACAAGCAGGCCCTGGTCGCCGCCGTCGAGAGGGCCGATGTCATCCACCTGGCGATGCACTATGTGGTGGACGCCGACTCACCGCTGCTCTCCCGCCTGCCGCTGGCAGCTTCGGGAGACGAGAACGATCGTCAGGACGATTATCTGGAGATGCGAGAGGTCTATCGGCTCCGACTGGCCAGGGCCAGGCTGGTGGTCCTCTCGGCCTGCCGCACCCGGGCCGAGGAGCTTTACAAGGGCGAGGGCATCATCGGCCTCTCCCGGCCGTTCGAGACGGCGGGGGTGCCGCTGATCGTCTCCTCGCTGTGGCCGGTCGACTCGAACGCCGCCAAAAAGTTGATGGTCGATTTTCACCATCTCCGCAAAGAGGAACGGCTTCCGACCATCCAGGCTTTGAAACAAGCGCAACAACACCTGCTCTACGGCGCCGATCAACGATTACGCCATCCGTACTATTGGGCCGTCTTCGTCGTCACCGGAGGGTACAGCACCTTTTAAACACCATCGACCACGAGAGAGGTTCATGATGATCACACTAAAAGCCGAAGCCATCTGGTTCTATTTCGAAGGGTTGCTGATGGTCACCTACGACCGGGAGAACAAACGGTTCCAGGCCGGCGTCCTCAACGCCCCTCACCACAAGCTGGAAATTCATTACTTTGATCGACGGGCCGGCGACCAGGACTGGGGCCGGGGGCAAAAGAAGGAGTACGATCGAAAAGGGCTGGCCCCTTTCGATCATGGAAACATCACCGTGACCGGCGGCGGAGCCCCGGCTCAGGTCTCTTCGATCCCCATCCCTGAAGGTGAGATCTGGCTCCCTTTCGAGGTGATTCCGGATCTGGAGACCGAGATCCTTAAATATCCGGTGGAGATCGAGCTTGAGGCCTTGAGACCGGTGATCAACCTGAATGGAACGGAATTCTATTCCGTCCTCAATCCGTCGCCCCTGCCTCCGGGTCACCCTCGGAATCAGAAGCAGCCGTCACCCGGCAAGACGGATCATCCCGACTTTCAACCGACCTTTCGCCCAAACTACAAACGGTTGCAAGATGTCCGCAACGATCCCCATCACGGTCCCATTGAAAACATCCGGGACCTGGAGAGAGTGCTGCAAGGACCAATCCCCAACCTGGCCGTCAGGGCCTATACGGCCGCGACGGTCATCTCTCTCTCTCATTCACAGAAGCTGATCATGGAATTGACGGGTGAATCAGGAACCCAGAGACTGATCGAGGTCGCCCACGACTCCAACTACGAGGCCAAGATCGTCCTCAACAATAATATCGACCACTCCATGACCGCCTCAAAAGACCACGACGGCCCAACTCCCCCGGA
>DATEFT010000611.1:0-6170 GCA_035280505.1 Blastocatellia bacterium
GCCATCCTAAAAAAGCCATCCCTAACACGGCTTGCCATTAGTCGTGCCGATCAATTGCAGCAGCGGTTCTATTCAATTGAAGGAGAAACTATGAAAAAAATCATGATGGCTGTGCTCAGCCTGCTCTTGACGTCCACGCCAGCCTTCGTCCGGGCTCTTCCGAACGGCCCTGAACAATCGAGCGATTCGGCCATGAAGAAGGAACGTGCGGCGAAGGTCAAGTCCGAGGCCGCGCCGAAGAGCGATGACGAGATCACGAGATGCATCGTGGAGAAGCTCTCGAATTCGGAGAAACTCAGGCCGCAAGGCTTCAGCGCCAAAGTGAGCCAGGGGGAGGCGACCCTGACCGGTCAGGCTCAGAATGCCGGCAGTAAAGGTGCGGCTACCAGGATTGCCCAGAGCTGTGGCGCCCGGAGCGTCAAGAACAACATCAACGCTCCGCTGATCCCCAGACCCAAAAAGGGTGAAGAGAAGAGACCCGAACCCGTGAAGAAGAGCTAAGCCGATCGGTTCAGGCTGAACTGATTCCCGGCTGGCTGTGCCCGGTTTCGAGATGAACCGGGCACAGCTCCTGATTGTTGCAACAGCTTGCTGGTTAAGTTCTTAATGAACATTCGGCGAGCCGGTGGTTGGGCTATGATGGAATGGCCGAGCATTTTCTAAATGGCTTCTTCATCGCCATGATCGACACGGCGACCCGTGTTCAATTATGGCACTCGACCGCGCGGCAACGAGCGAAATGGCAAATGACCAGAGGCTCTCTCTCGAGATCTCTCGAAAATCGCGCGTCGAGAGGCCGCTATATTTGAAGATTATCGATACATAATTGTTACCTTCAATACAATGTGAAAACAAGAACTATAGCTATTGCTTTAGTTATCTAACAGATCTAACTGTTAGATAGCAGTAAAGGGATTGCCAACCAGTTCGGCGCTGAATATTATCGATTCGTATCAGAGATAAACCGGTGTCAGGCAGAACAAATAGGAAAATACAGCAAGAGAGAGCTTTGCTGGGATCAAGTTTAGAGAGGTGTCTCAACCTCTGTTCGCAGAGCCAGCGGATGGGGATCGAATGACTGATTTGAACTAAATTACCCGTCTGCGGCGGATAGCGATGAGATTTATTTCAACCCCCAACATCAGAGCTGACTAAGGGCGCTGCTTGTCAGTGCCCTATTTTTTTGGCGTTATAAATAGCAGGGCGATTGTTTCGACTACGTAAAAAGACGCTAAAGATGGCAGTTTTGCCTCTTTAGCGTCTTTCGCGATTTTCGAGATTCGGATCTTGAGAGGTTCAGGCGGCGGTTCATTCTACCGGAGGGTCGACTGTAAGGCTCTGATGGTCTGCAATTCGATCCTGGTCGGGAATGAGTTTTCGACTCCGACCTTCAACAGCACCTGGTAGTACTGAGGGATGCCTTTATCGCCGCCGAGCTTTCGCAACTCCTGGTTGAGCTCAATCAGATGATTGCTATTGGTGACATACTCCGCTGCCGCTTCGGTCCCTTCGCTGTAGATGCCGGCCAGGACCATCACTGTCTTTTCGGGAGACACCCCGGGGGTCACCGAGATCAGGGCGTAGTCTTGAATCAATTCACCCGTCTGTTGGTTGAAGACCGGAGTATATTCGCGATCTTCGCCGGGATTGGGATTCAGGTTCTCGATGGTGGTCCGATTGGTATAAAGGAAGTTCTCTTTGACGGAGAGGGGTTTGGACCACTGATTGGAGTAGACGCTTCCCAACAGCACGACGTCGTAGCTCTTGAGATCGTCGGCGCTGACGCTGCGGCTCTGTTTGAGAATCGTGGTCTCTCCGACCTGACGGAGCAGGTAGGAGAGGCGATAGCCGCCGATGGCCTCGCCGATCCCGGTATACATATTGAGTGCAGGGACCAGTTCGACCGGACGGTCGGGTTTCATGGGCAGACGGATTCCCGCGATGCTGGTCAAGAGGCTGGCCTGTTGAGAGGTCAGGCTGATCCCCTTCTTGATCAACGCCTCGGGGTCGGCGCCGTTGGCCGACCGGTAGACGATCGGATTGCTGAGAATCAGCAAAGTCGGCTCGTCGTTTTTCAAGAACGGTTCCCAGACGAATCCGCAGGACTCGCGAGTCTTGATCGATTCCGAGGTGACGTTCTCGAGCCGGGTCTTGAGTCCGCGGTTGATATAGATCAAGACCAGGATCCCGATGGCCATGGCGATCAGGCCCAGGGTCATGATCAATTGCCAGGGTCTTCTCGGCTCGGTCTGGACTCCGATCAGCGCAGAGTCGGCCGTCGGAAGAGTCGAGATTGCGGCCCGGCCTCCGGGCTTGGAGTTGGCGGTCTTCTCGAGATCGACCTTCTTGGGTCCGACTTTCCTGGTAAAGACCGGTTCATAGGCGCCGGTGGGAATCTCGATCCGAATGTCGTCGCCGCCGCCTTCATTTTGATAATAAAGGTCGAGTTTCTCCCGGATCCCATGGGCGCCCACCCGAACGATTGGATCGGTGGACGGGTTGTAGGAATCATCCCGACCGAAAACCTCACGCCCGATTAGATATTCGTTCAGCTCTCTGCCGTGATTGTTGAGATGAAACTCACAAATCAGCCGCAGAAACCTCTGCTTCATCGGCGCATTGGCGAAGTATTTGCTGCTCAATACTCGCTCCAGCGCCCGCTGCATCTCTTCACGGTCGATAGAAGACACCGGATCTCCCTCGTGCTTTTTCGGTGCTGCCATTATTCGTCTTCTGATCCTGTTGTCTGGAAATGGGGACGTTAATAACTATGTATTAACTGTTTGATAACAGTAAAAAGCGATAAAAGTCGATCGTTCGCCCGGAAAAAGATCAGCCCGTTTATTCAATTATTTATGATACGAGTAGTCAAATTATATCTTAGGCAAGGCTTTATTACTAACTTGTCGAGGACAATATGATTTGTGAACAGTATCTCAAATCACAGGCAAAATCAAACTCGACATATATCTGGTAGGCGGACGGAAAAGCGTTGGTGTCGGTCCGTCTGCTTTGAGGGGAGAACATGTTGACAGAGAGTGAGAGATTCGAGCCCCTCATCGCTCTTGCTCCCGATTTTTATCTGGTTGCAAATACTATTGTTTATTTCAACATCTCGGGGCCGTGCAAATCACCGATTTACGGATTTTCCAGAGCTCTGACAAAAACTTTTGCCGGTATTTTACCACACCCAGCCTGAACTGCCGCGTTCTTGAACGGAGATGTTCGCTGAATTCCCAAACGGCAATCGCCGCAGATTGATCTGACGAGGGGGCACTGAAGCTATTGAGGTTTATTAAATTTAATATAGTGGTCGCCCAGGGCTGACAGCATCACATCGGATTGCAACCTTTCACCTGGTCTGTTGGTCTCCTGAATCGCCCTCTCTCAAGGCCATCCGCGTCCTTCAAAAGTTCCCATAACCGGTCACGACGTTCAACCGGGCACTCAGAATCATCTATTCCGTGCATTTGCACTGCGCTCGCCGTACTATTGAATAAATTTCCTTTGAGTTCAGTTAGTGGCATCTCTTCCTTCCCTGCATCGCAAATACTCTAGATTATTTGATCATAGCTGCTGATAATCTCCGGCACTTTTTCGGTAGGGGAAACTACAGGCAGCGCGCGCGCCAGGTATCCGAAATATCCTGCGCTCTTCCAGGCGCCGTGATTTCCGACTACATACAGGCGCTGTTTGGCGCGAGTCACCGCGACGTTGAGCAGGTTCGGTTTTGATCCAGCCCAACGGCGGGCCCCGATGGCATCGTTGGCCTGGGCGCCGAGGACGATCACGACTGTGTCAGCCTCCTTACCCTGAAAAGTATGCACGGTCCCGACTCGTTCTTCAGTCCATTGACTTATATTATGCGGAATTCTGGATGCTATCGTGGAATCCTCCTTTATCAAATTCCGAAGTTTGAACCCGATATTTCGAAATGGCGTGATGATGTAAATATCCGGATCTGTAACCCCGTTTTTAATCAGATAGCGTAGTAGCTTCAGCACAATTTCGCCTTCCCCGTCCGACCACTTGCCGGTTGCTCCTCCGCGAACATCCACCCAGCGGCTTTCTCTGAGCTGTTCTCCAATCTCCGATGATCCTTTCGGCGTCGCGTTAACCATCAGCCCGCCATACGCCATGGAGTTTGAAATAGAGAACATCGGATCCTGGCAGCGCCGGTGGACTCTCAACGGTGAACCCACCCACATCTCGCCATCACCGGAATCGATGGCCGTGCCGAACCAACTCGCTCGGTCGGCCAGGCTTTGAGCTGAGACATCCGGGGCCGCCCACTCGACCGGGGAGACGCCGAACTCAGAGAAGACGGCATTGATCAACTGCCGGGAAGGTTTTACGACCGGCTCAAGTTGTAATGGGTCTCCGATGATGATCGTTCGTTTGGCGCGCCAGAGCGCGCCAACTGCGGATTGAGGCGTGACCTGACCGGCTTCGTCGATGAGCAACCACCCCAGCTCTTCCCTGCCGATTCCACGGAACAGTCGCGGGATTGAAGCAAAGGTGGTAGAGACTACCGGGACCACGAGGAAGAGGCTGGCCCATAAGGACCGTCTCAATGGCTCCTGCTCGCTCGACATGACGACTCCCTTCATCATCTCGATCCAGGCGCGCAGATTGTTTCGGAGGCAACGCGCTGCGGCATCGATGAACGCGCGATGGAGCGCGAACGAGGCGGCAAACAGCTCTTCCTGCGCCAGTTGCAACGCCGGGAAGAACCACGGAGAGGCGGTCTGCACCTGCTGGTCATCGCGTGACCAGAATGACTCGTCCGCGAAATTCTCACCCATCAGGGTTTGTCCCTCTGAGATGGCACTGCGATTTTCAGAGAGCGCCTGATCGGCCTTTTCCTGTTCCTCATACGCCCGCGCCACTTGTGACCGGACCTCCGCCAGTTCCCGGCGGGCCTGTTCAATCCTCCTGGCAGCGCTCTTGACCTCGTCACGTGTCCTTGTGACCAGGTCTATCGCCGCATTCATTCGCTCATTCCAACGACGATATGATCTGAGATTAAAGAACCTGGCGAACCAGCCCGGCCTTGTCGCATTGATGATGTCCCGGTCCTCGACCGCGCGGCGCTCTTCCTCCCGCGCTTGCTCGTAGCCCTGGCTGGCCCCGGCTTCTCTTTCCATCGCGACATTCAGTTTCTCCCTCGCGGCCGTGAGCGCGACGGCTGCCTCTGCTGCCAGCCTCGCGATCTCGGGCGCTCGACAAACGGCCAGATAAGACTGCTGCGCTTGGGCCCGGAGTTGCCGCGCTCGATGAAGTTTGGACAGAAAATCCTCGCGGACCTGGTGCCAACGGCTCGCTGCTTCCTGATAGCTGGATGGCGGGGCTTCGGCTCTGATCACATAAGGAATTCGGGGAGAACTGCCCTGATCGTCGTCTTCCTCTTCATTTTTGCTATAGGTTACATCTAGACCTTCTGCATATTGCAAGTACGATTTTATTCCACGCCTCTTGCTCCACCAGAATGCTTTCGTGAAAGCCTCCCTGTTTCCCGCGTTGCCCAGCACTGCCGCGGCCAGTCCCCAGGTTTTGCCGTCCTGGATGTTGTCATTGGGTCCAGCCACGGCATCCGAGATCGATTGGAAATATCGTAACGGGGGATCGAAGTCGTCGGCGACGGCGTCTGAAGACGGAATTCCTCTGCTGATATTCTCGGCTGCCTTATTGTTGGCACAGGCCACGACAATTTCATGCCCGAGCAAACGCTTGTCCAATCGATAAAGATCGCTGTCGGCGTTGCCGGTCCTCATCTTGCAGGTGCGCTCGAAGGCTGATTGAGGATTCTTGAACTCGGATAGGACCATTGCTCGATCCAACACGACCCTGGCCACAATATCCCGGAGCAGGGTCGTTTTACCTGTTCCCGGTGGGCCATTGACGGCCATCAGCCCTTCATCCGCCAATTCTTCGACTGCCTGATTAACGGCCGCTTGCTGCATCAGAAACAGCAGATGACGCCCCCGTCCGGGCCAGCGCGTGAGCGGTATCCGCTCCGGCGCGAGAGTCGCCGCGAGCAGGCTCCGGTTTTGAACCACATCCTGCCTTTCGCGAGGAGTCGCCACACCCATGTATGCTGAAATCCCCCGGCCCACATTGCTTTCGTCAAACATTTGTCGGACTTTACTCAGATCTTCGAGATAGAAGCT
>DATEFT010000612.1:0-3474 GCA_035280505.1 Blastocatellia bacterium
TCACCTTCTCCGGCGCCGCGCGCGGTCCAGCCCCAGGACTTCTCCAACGCCGCTCTCGCCATCTCCAGATAGGCCGCTCCCGGCAAGACCTGCCGCCCCTGGATCACGTGATCTCTCAGGAAGAACTCTTCTCCGCTCAAGATGCAACTGTACCGCTGCCCGCTGAAATCCGAAGTGTTCACGTGGAGCAGGGGATGAATGACGGCCGTCCCGCCCTGCCCCTTTCCCTCAGCCTGGTTCAATAGATCCAGCGCGTCTGTCTTCGAAAGCCGGTTCTGCTTGAGTTCACTAAGCACGTATTCAATTAGATCCATTATTTCGACCTCTCTTTAGCAATTCTCTCGTCTGTCTTGCGGCAGCAGCGACATCCATCTTTTGCGCCAGCAGATCCTCAAGGAGGATCTCCAGCGTCGGTCTTTCACCCGGCCGGCCCCGGTCAATTCGATCTATCTCTTTCACCGGCGATTCGGCGGCGCCGATCCAATACCGCTCGCGTACAAACGGATAGGTCGGCAGGCTGATCTTTTTCGGCCGATACTTTTGATGCAAAGCAGTCCAGTCGACTGTCCTTCCGTGTACCCAGCGGTCTGCGAGCCGTCTCAAATCGTCGATTGACCTGCCACTATCGGTCTCCGGATTTTGACCGGCCGGTTCCAATATCGATCGATCCGGTGTTTTGAGCCTCCTCACTGTTCCCCGATAACAATCCGTAATCCGCTCTTCACCCGAGACAAACTGCGTCAGTCGGTCTTTCAGCATGAGGGCATCATCGATCAGAAATATGGCTCGGTGTTCGAATGATTCACGTCCGATTTGCAGCGTAAAGGCCAGGTCGGCAAGCAGAGTTTGTAAAACTCTATGATCGCTCTCCGCCGCTAACCGATTCTCCCAATACGAAAGTATGTTTTTTGCGTACACGCCCAGTTGTTCGTCGCTCCTGGCCGATATTGGAACCAACACAGCCGGCAATCGACCATTCACGGCGAAATGTTTTGGTTCATCCGCGACCACGTATTCTTCGATGACCAGATGGGCGTTCGTCCCGCTGAATCCGAACGAGCTGACAGCCGCACGGCGGCGTCCGTTCTTTCCAACGGTCCAGGGGGTTAAACTGGTATTCACGTAAAATGGGCTGTTCTCAAAATCGATATGGCGATTGGGGATGTCATAATTCAGCGAGGCGGGCACTTTCTTGTGCTTCAAAGCCAATAGAATCTTGATAACGCCTACCACCCCCGCCGCCGTGACGGTGTGACCGGCGTTGGTCTTCACAGATCCGATCGCGCAGTACTGACGACGGTCGGTATATTCGCGAAAAGACTCGGTTAATGCCTGAACCTCGATCGGGTCGCCCAGCTTGGTGCCCGTGCCATGGGCCTCGACATACTGGATCTCGGAGGGGTCGATCTTAAACCTCTGATAGACGCTCAATTCCAGTTGTCGTTGTGACGCCGCGCTCGGTGCCGTAATTCCATTTGTCGCCCCATCCTGATTGATGCCGCTGCCGATGATCACTCCGTAAATATGGTCTCCGTTGGCCACGGCGTCCTGCAGCCGCTTCATGACGATGACGGCCACCGCCTCGCCGGAGACCATTCCGTTGGCGCGGTCGTCGAACGTGAAGCATCTTCCATCCACAGACAACATCTGGGCCCGCCCGGCGGCCACGCCGAAGTGTGGGGTCGTTTGGATAAAAGCGCCGCCCGCCAGAATCAAGTCTGTCTCGTTGTTCCACAGACTTTGGCACCCCATATGGATCGCCACCAGAGAGCTTGAGCAGGCGGTGTCCACGGCCAGAGCCGGTCCCTTCAAATTGAGGAAATACGCAATCCTCGCCGGTAAAATCGATACGGCCGTTCCCCAAAATGAATGACCGACCTCGTCCCTCTTGATATAGCTGGAGTACTTTCCATCGACGACGCCCGCGATCACGCCTGTGCGGCTGCCATTCAACTCCGTCCGCGAAAGTCCCGCATCCTCCAGCGCTTTCCAACTCTCTTCCAGGAAAATCCTCTGCTGTGGATCCATGTACTGAGCTTCCAGACCCGAGATGTTGAAGAACAGCGGGTCGAATGACTCAAGATCTTCCAAATAGCTTCCCCATTGGTTGTAGTCATTCGGGCTTCCATCCTTGGGGGGATCGAGGCGCTCGAACAGTCTCTTTCTGCTTTGAGGAAGCCCGGTGATCAGGCTGCGCCCCTCTGCCAGGCATTGCCAAAATTCATCCACATTCTTCGCCGACCCGAAACGCCCCGACATCCCGATGATGGCCAGATCCGGTTCACGCCGGGCGTGATGATTGGCAATCGGGATCACATCTGCAACCTGTCGCTCCCGGTAATCGCTCTCCGCCACATTCTCGGGCACGGTTATCACGACTTTCCCGATGTTGCGCCGAGCCTCCAAATAGCGATACGCCTCTTTAAGATTATCGAAACTAAAGGTCTTTCCGATTATGACTTTGATGGCGTTACTCTCTACCAGGGAAAAGAGCTCGTGACCCAGATCTATTCCGTACTCGGGATCGTCCAGCAAGAGTTTTCTCAAATCCAGGCTGTGAAAGCTTTGATTATTCGACATCCTGCTGAGGTCGATGTTGCGAGCCGATTTCAGGCCCGTCATGGCGATTTCGAGATAGCGCCCTCGCGCGTTCAGGCAGTTGATCCCTTTCTGAATATTGTCCCCTGACAGAGTATTGATAATCGCGTCGACGCCTCTCCCTTTTGTGGTCCTCATGACTTCGCGTTCGAAATCCGTGGCCTGATAGTTAATTAAGCCCGGCACTCCCATGGCCGACAGATATTGCAGTTTTTCATCGGTGCTGGCCGTCGCAATGATCCTGGCGCCCAGGTGTTGCGCCAGTTGAACGGCGATCAGTCCCGTTCCGCCGGTGGCGCTTTGAATCAGAATCGTTTCGCCCTTGGTCAGCCTGATTCGCCTGAATCCTTCAATGACCGTCAATCCGACGGTGAGCAGGGACGACGCTTCTTCAAACGACAAGTACGGAGGTTTTCTGATAAGCTGCGACTCTTCGGCGGTAATGAGCGTGGACTGAATGCCGAGACGGTTTCCGGCAGTTACGATGACCTCATCGCCAACGGCGTAGCGTTTGACGCTGCTCCCGACCGCGTTGACAATGCCTGCGGCTTCAAAGCCCGGAGTAAACGGGTACGAAGGCATGGTCGGATATAAGCCCTTGACGCAAAGAAGGTCCCCAAAATTGAGCGAGAAGGCCCTGGCCCGCACTTGCACGCAATGTTCTTCCGGGAGGTCAAGATCTTGCTCGACGATCCGGATCTCTTCTATCGTGCAGGGTCCATCGAGAATCACTTTCTGATACTTCCCCGACTTAACTGACCGATTGCGCGGCTTGTCTGCTTCGATCAGACCGGCATATTGCGCTTTGACTTCGGCCTCTGAGATCAGCCCCGCTTGATAATCCTGCAGCAGTTTTTTTATTCGGCTTTTCACGAT
>DATEFT010000613.1:0-7862 GCA_035280505.1 Blastocatellia bacterium
CACCGGGGAGGTCGGCGGCATCTGGACTCTCGGCGGCATTGAGGAGACCGCCGGTCTCTGGGGCATCGCGGGTCTGGGGGCGGCGGGCGGTATCGAGGAGACGGCCGGTCTCGGAGGCAGCGGCGGCACCGGTTGCGGGTCGGTTGGCGCGGCGTTTCGGCGTTGAATCACATTGATGAAGGTGGCGAGGTCCTCCCGCGTCTGCAGCCGGCCCTCGTCATACGCCCTCCAGAATAGATTGATGGTCTCATTGGCGCTCCGCTCGTCTTTATGCGAACTGAGAAAGGTCACGTCGTCTCGGTGGAGACTGACGCAGGCCCGATAGAGCCCGGTCGCATACTGTTTGATCACGACGGCGATCACCTGATTTTGGCGGGCCGCACCTTCACTCTTCTTCGTCTTCACGTTCGTCTTCGCTCTCGTCTTTTCCATCTGGATCCCTCTTTTCCTTCCGTTTTCTTCGTTTTTCTTCGTTCTTATACTCATTGGGACGCACTGGTCCGCACCGGACACACAGTGATCCGCACTGGTTCTCTGGGATTTGGTTTCACCGGGGGCTTCTTCGGCTGGGGCGGCCAATTGTGAACAGACCACAGACGACTACCTTCTCACTCGATCGATAGTCGAATGGCGGTTTCAGAACTTTCGGGGCGGCTTGGTCGGGGGCGGCCAATGGGTTTTCGGTCTTGGTGTTCGACGGCCGAAAATATACCGAAAACGACCGAAGAGCGCAAGAGGAAAATTCGGCCCGGGCGAAAAAATATCCGGCGCCCGGAGAATGATGGTGGATCGTCGATGGTTCGGAGGGCCGATCGTTTTCGGTCTGTCTTGACGATCAGATCGCGCGCACTTAAACTCGAACCATAGTAGGTGTCACATCACACCAGCACGATGTTCCCCGTGCACTGGTTCGACCCATGCGCTTCCATCGTGCGTGTCCAAATTCTAGTGATCAGGTGAAACTGGTATGCCACATAATATCTTCGGTACGCTTCAAGAATTCGACCTGGGGAACGGGAAAAGAGGGAAGTTCTATTCATTGCCGGAACTCGAGCGACAGGGGATCGGCCCGATTTCGAAACTGCCGGTCAGCATTCGGATCGTGCTCGAATCGGTTCTGCGCAATTGTGACGGGCTCAAGGTCAAAGAGGACGATGTCCGGGCGTTGGCCGGATGGGCCCCGAACGCCGAGCGGACTTCGGAGATCCCCTTTATCGTCGCGCGAATTGTGCTGCAGGACTTCACCGGGGTGCCGCTCCTGGTCGACCTGGCCGCGATGCGTTCGATCGTGGCGCAACTGGGCCGGAGCCCGCAACTGATCGAACCGCTGGTTCCGGTCGATCTGGTCGTGGACCACTCGGTGCAGGTCGATGTCGCCGGCGCTCCGGACGCGCTGAAACACAACATGGAGATCGAATTTCAGCGCAATCGCCAACGTTATGAGTTTTTAAAGTGGGGAATGCAGGCGTTCAAGACCTTCCGGGTCGTTCCGCCCGGAATCGGCATCGTGCATCAGGTCAACCTGGAGTATCTGGCCAAGGGGGTCCTGGAGAAAGAGGGCGTCTTCTATCCCGACACGCTGGTCGGGACCGACTCGCACACGACCATGATCAATGGGCTGGGCGTCGTGGGGTGGGGCGTCGGCGGCATCGAGGCCGAGGCCGGAATGCTGGGCCAGCCGGTCTACTTCCTGACTCCGGACGTGGTCGGCGTGCATCTGCGCGGCAGTCTGGTTGAGGGCGTGACGGCGACGGATCTGGTGCTGCACCTCACCGAGCTGCTGCGGAAGGCCAAGGTCGTCGGCAAATTCGTCGAGTATTTCGGTGAGGGCGCGGCCTCGCTGTCGTTGACCGATCGGGCGACGATCGCGAATATGGCCCCCGAATACGGGGCGACCATGGGCTTCTTTCCGGTGGACGAAGAGACCTGCAACTATCTCGCCGCGACCGGGCGGCCCCGGGAGCTGGTCGATGCTTTCAGCAACTATTTTCAGGCGCAGGGGCTCTTCGGCGTTCCGCGTCCTGGCGAGATCGAATACAGCCAGGTCCTGGAGGTCAATCTGGCGGAGGTCACGCCCAACGTGGCCGGGCCGAAACGGCCGCAGGATCGAATCGAGCTTTCAGCCCTCAAGGAGAAGTTCGTCGATCTGTTTCAGCGGCCGGTGACGGAGAACGGCTACGGCAAGTCGCCGGCCGATTTCGATCGGCGGTTCGGGGCGACCGTCGCCGCGCAGCGGGGGAACCTGGTTCAGCTCGAGCGGGAGACCTCCGCGCCGCAGGTGGCCGTGGATCTCGGTCACGGCGACGTCCTGATTGCGGCGATCACCTCCTGTACCAACACCTCCAACCCGAGCGTCATGCTGGCCGCGGGGCTGCTGGCCAAGAAGGCCGTGGAGAAGGGACTGCGGGTCAAACCGACGGTCAAGACCTCGCTCGCGCCGGGGTCGCGGGTCGTCTCGGACTATCTGACCAAGACCGGCCTGCAGCCGTATCTCGATCAACTGGGTTTTAACATCGTGGGCTACGGCTGTACGACCTGCATCGGCAATTCGGGTCCGCTGGATCCGGGCCTCGAAGAGGTGGTCAATAAGAATGACCTGATCGCCGCCAGCGTGCTCTCGGGAAATCGCAACTTCGAGGCGCGCGTGCACCAGAGCATCAAGGCCAATTTTCTGATGAGCCCGCCGTTGGTGGTGGCCTTCGCGCTGGCGGGCCGGGTCGATCTCAATCTCGCGACCGATCCGCTCGGCAAGGGGACCGACGGCCGGGACGTCTATCTGCGCGAAATCTGGCCGAGCCGGCACGAGATCGCGGACGCCTTGAGATCGTCGATGGAGCCCGAGACCTTCCAGCGCCTCTATTCGGATTTCACTTCCGAGAATCCGCTCTGGCAGGAGATCCCCAGCAGCGCCGGGGATCTTTATCAATGGGATCCTCACTCGACCTATATTCAGGAGCCGCCGTTCTTCGAGAATTTCGGGATGGAGGCGGGCACCATCTCCGACCTCAAAGGCGCGCGTCCGCTGGCGATCTTCGGCGATTCCGTGACCACCGACCACATCAGCCCGGCGGGAGCCATCAAACCGGCCTCTCCGGCGGGCAAATATCTGATCGAGCAGGGCGTCACCCCGGCCGATTTCAACAGCTACGGGGCGCGGCGCGGTAACGACCGGGTCATGACGCGCGGCACCTTCGCCAATGTCCGGATCAAAAATCTGATGGTCCCCGGGGTCGAAGGCGGCGTGACGATCTACCGCGACGCCTTCCAGCGCGAGGGCGAGCAGCTCAGCATCTATGAGGCCTCGCTCCGGTATCAACAGGCGGGCACGCCGCTGATGATCCTCGCCGGACAGGAGTATGGAACCGGCAGCTCTCGCGATTGGGCGGCCAAGGGGACCCGGTTGCTCGGCGTGAAGGCGGTCATCGCCCAGAGCTTCGAGCGCATTCATCGCAGCAATCTGGTCGGGATGGGTGTGCTGCCCCTGCAGTTCAAAGAGGGGACCGGCGCCCAGACGCTCAATCTCGACGGGACCGAAGTTCTCGACCTGATCGGGCTGGATGGCGAGGTCAAACCGCGCCAGGATGTCAAACTGGTCATCCACCGCGCCAACGGGGCGAAAGAAGAGGTTCCGGTCACCCTGCGGATCGATACTCCGATCGAGATCGAATACTACCAGCACGGCGGGATCTTGCCCTTCGTCCTGCGTCAGTTGATCTCGAACGGGCGCGGCTAGGACTCTTGATCTTTAAACCGCGAAACACGCGGAACACGCGAAATCGGTAATCTTCCGCGTGTTCCGCGTGTTTCGCGGTTTGTAAACCGAGCTTGTTGACAGAGATGAATTCACGTCTGCACGTGGCGCTGATCGAACCCGAGATCCCGCCCAATACCGGCAATATTGCGCGACTTTGCGGAGCCACTTTTACGCCTCTCCATCTGGTCGGTAAGCTGGGATTTCGGGTCGACGAGAAATCGGTGCGGCGCGCGGGATTGGACTATTGGGAGGCGGTCGAGATCCATTATCATCGGAATATCGAGGCGCTCTATCAGTTCCTTCCGGATTGTCGATTCCTCTACTTCTCGACCAAGGCCGAATGCCGGTATACCGATTTCCCGTATCAGCCGAACGATTGCCTGATCTTCGGGCGCGAGACGCGAGGTCTGCCCGAGGAGTTGCTGCGCCAGAACTGGGACCGTTGTCTGCGGATCCCGATGCCCAACCCGCGAATCAGATCTCTCAATCTGGCCACCTCGGCCGGCATTGCGTTATACGAAGCCCTCAGACAAATTGAAGAGGTCTAGAGAAGTCTGGAAAAGTCTAGACTCCTATTTATTTTGAGTGATGAGGACGACATCGCTGGTGACGGTGCCGCGCGCGCAGGCCAGTTGTTGGCCGTTCTGCGACCAGTCGAACCAGGAGATCTGATCCGAGGTGAATTGGGTGAGTTGAACCGGTTGGTTGTGCTTGAGCGGCTGATTCCAGATGTTCGAGACGCCTCCGCTGGTGGCGACGAAACTGATCCCCTGACCGTCGGGCATCCAGCGGAGCGGAATATTCGGGTCGGCCATCGGGATCTCGAAGGTCCTGGCCGGTTGGCCTCCGGAGATGGGGATGATCGCCATCTGCCAGGGGGAGGCCGGAAGCGGCCGGTACCAGCAGGCGATCCATTGGCCATCCGGTGAGACGTCCGGCCACGTCGAGAGTTTATCGGTCAGTTGGACCGGGGTTCCGCCGTCGATCGAGATCTTCCAGAGTGTGAAGTTGATGGAGCTGGTGACCGCGTAGATCACCCATTTGCCGTCGGCCGAGATGGTGGGGAACTCCTCTCCGGCGCCGTTCGTCAGTTGGTACTGGTCGCCGCTCTGCAGATCCAGGCGATAGAGGTTGGAGTTGCCCGATCTGGTCGAGACGAAGACCACATAACGGCCATCGGGCGAAACCGCCGGGTATCGCTCGGCCTGCGCTTCGGCCGTGGTCAACTGGCGGCCATTCTTTCCGCTGGAGTTCATGATCCAGAGGTCCTGGCTTTCGCGGGCGCGTGAAACATAGACCAGTTGACCGTCGGGCAGCCAGGTCACCCCGCCCACGCCGTTGGCCTGGCCGATTCCGTCCGTGATCTGAGTGGCGCGGCCCGGATCGTGGGCCGGCATGACCCAGACGTTGACCCGCGATTCGCTCTGCAAGGTGACCAGCGAGGTCGAATCGTCCGTCAGGTTCAGATCGCGGTAGTCGTTCAAATCGGCGGTAATTCGGCGGGGGGCTCCGCCGGAGTCCGGGACGTGCCAGACCTGGGAGAGCGCGCCCTGTCCGATGGCGGTCGCGATCAAGCCCTGTCCGTCGCGTAACCAGGCGACGCGCCCGATGCTGGGCCAGCGTTGCGTGGAGATCAGGCGTTCCTGGCCGTCGGCGAGCCGGATCGCCAGGATGTACATCTGGCGGCCGCCGTTGTTGGTGCCGGCGGGGCAGGCGAGCGTCTGGCCGTCGGGCGACCAGGACGGGCCTCCGACCCAGAAGAAGTCCGCTCCCCGGCGCGACCGCAAAATGCGTTCGTTGCTCCCGTCCAGGTTGGCGACGATCAGCTCGTCTTCGCCCCTTTCACGGTGGCGGCGCACAAACGCCAGGCGGGTGTTGTCGGGCGAGATGGCGATGGGGCTGTCGACGTTGACCAGGATTTTGCGCGGCGTGCGGCCGAGCACCGGAACCTGATAGAGCGTCTGGATCGGATTGCTCAGCTCCTGGATGACGTAGTAGACGTAGTTGCCGTCGCGCGAGATGGTCAATCCGCGATAGGTCACCTCGGCCGGCGGAACGATCTCGACGTCGTTGGAGGTCGCGACCTGCCGCACGTAGAGCCCCTGTTTGCCGGCCTCGCTCTGCGCGTAGACGATGTATTTGCCGTCCGGCGTGATCGCGACGCCCCGGGCCTTGCCGCTCGAGGTGAACCGTCTGACCTGGATCGATTGGAAGGGCGCGGGTCTGCGCGTCTGGGACCTGACGAACTGGTAGACGCCGAAGGCCGCCGCCAGCAGCAGCAATCCCATCAGCGCCAGGGTCAGCGACGATTTGAATCGGCTCTGGGTGATCGACGTCAGGTGCGATTCCAGGAACTCGCTGACCCGGCCGGATCCGAAAGAGCTGGTCTGGGGCGCGAACTCCCGGTTCGACTCCCGGCTGTCCGGCTCCGACGGCGTCTCCGCGCTCAATTCGCGGGGCCCGGTCGAAGCGCGCGACCGCGATCCCCCTTGCTCCAACCCCAGACGCTGTTGCAGCCGTTTGAGGTCGTTCAGCATCTCTTTCGAGGTCTGGTAGCGTTCGTCGCGATCTTTGACCAGGGCTTTGGCCACGACCCACTCCAGGACCTGCGGCGTCTCCGGCCGGTAATGCGTGAGCGGGAGCGGTTCGAGATTGAGGATCGCCGAGATGATCTCGCGGCTCCCTTTGCCGATAAATGGGGGGCGTCCGGCGATCATCTCGTAGAGCACGATCCCGAAGCTGAAGATATCGGTGCGGGTATCGATTCTCAGCCCTCGCGACTGCTCCGGCGACATGTATTGCGCCGTCCCCAGGATCACGCCCGGGGTGGTGTCGTTCGTGATGTTGGACGAGGTCCGGGAGTGGAGCTCTTCATCGGTCGCCGGGGAGACCGGAGACGGTTGCGGCGTGGTCTCGTTCAGCCAGACGTCGGCCTCGGGCGGTTCGATCCGGCCGGAGTCGAACTGGAGGTCGAGACCGCCCAGCGTCGCGATCTTCTCGGTCAGTTTGGCCAGCCCGAAATCGAGCACTTTGACGTACCCGTCGGGCCTGATCATGATGTTCTCCGGTTTGATATCGCGATGAACGATGCCGGTCGCGTGCGCGGCGGAGAGGGCGCTGACGACCTGGATCGCGATCTCGAGCACCTCGTTGATCGACAACCTGGGGCCGGACAGTTTGCGCCGCAGGGTGCTGCCCTCGATGAACTCGGTCGCGATGAAGTGCCGGCCTTCGGACTTTCCGATCTCATGGATCGTGATGATGTTCGGATGGTTGAGCGCCGAGGCGGCAAAGGCCTCCTGCTCGAACCGGCGCAGCCGCTCGGGATTCTGGGTGTATTGGACCGGCAGCAGTTTGAGCGCCACCTTGCGGCCGAGCCGACTGTCCTGGGCCAGATAGATCTCGCCCATCCCTCCGGCGCCAATCTGAGAGATGATCTGGTATCGGTCGAATCGGGTTCCTTGAGCGATAGACATAACGCCTGCCGGACTTTTCCAGACTGCTGCTAGGTCTGCTTTCCCTCCGGGGTCTTCAGACCCAGCCAGTAGAGGACGCCGCCGGCCACCATCGCCAACGGCATCAGCAAGAGGGCCATCGAGAGGGTCTGGGTGCCCGGGCTCAGATTGAAGATCTGGCCGAGACTGAGGGCCAGGCCCGGCAACGAGTCGCGGTGCTCGGTGAGATAGGTCGAGATCGCCCCGACCAGCGACAGCGAGATCCCGTCGCCCAGGACGTGGATGATCACGACGACCAGTCCCAGGGCCGTCGTCCGTAACGTGGCCGGCACCAGATTGACGAGCACCGCGTTGATCGGACCATTGCCGATGAAGACCAGGGTGATGCCGATGAAGATGCTGGCCAGATAGACCGTTCGGTTCTGGGAGATGATGGCGAGCAGGGTGAACGGCGCCGCCAGAATCGAGCTGACCGCACAGACCCAGAAATAGGCCCCGCGAACCCGCTTGACCAGCCAGTCTCCGATCACTCCGCCGACCATGGTCCCGATAAATCCTCCGATCACGGCGCAGACGCCCAGGACGTTGTTGGCGGCCTCGGCCGTCAGCCCCTTGTCGGCTCTGAGCCATTCCGGCGCCCAGAAGACCAGGGC
>DATEFT010000614.1:0-9304 GCA_035280505.1 Blastocatellia bacterium
CTCTCCGTGCTCTCCGGCCATCTGGCCAGCGTCAATTCCGTGGCGTTCAGCCTCGACGATCTATGGATCGCGTCCGGCGGCCGCGATCGAAAGATCAAGCTCTGGGAGGCTCTGACCGGTCGGGAGATTCAAACTCTCAGCGGCCATCGCGGCGAGGTGCTGGCGGTCGCGTTCAGCCCGCAGGGGCAGTGGTTGATCTCGGGAAGCCAGGACCGGACGGTCAGAATCTGGCGGGTGGCCACCGGCCGCGAAGTCCAGATTCTCAAGGGCCATACGCGGCAGGTGACTTCGGTCGTCTTCAGCCCGGATGGCGAACTGTTTGCGACCGGCAGTTGGGACCGGACGATCAGATTATGGAATGCCGCATCGATGCAGCCGATCGGCGACCTGACCGGACACACCAGGGGCGTGGCCTCTCTGGCATTCAGTCCGGATGGGCGGTGGCTGGCTTCCGGCGGTGAGGATGCCACCGTCAGATTATGGGAGGTCGGCACCGGCCGGGAATTGCAATCTCTCGCGGGCCCCGGTCACAGCGTGATCTCGGTCGCGTTCAGTCCGGATGGCCGATTGTTGGCGGCCGGGAACCTGGGGCGGAGCATGGTCGTCTGGAGCGTGGCCACCGGAACCGTGGTGGAGCGCCTCCGAGGTCGGAATATCAGCTATAACTCGGTCGCGTTCAGTCCTCAGGGTCAATGGTTGGCCTGGGCCAACCGGGATCTGCAATTCTGGTTGAAAGTCATCTTAACCAGAGATGAATACGCCGAAGTACAGGCTGGAGAGCGGCGAGCCCGGCAGGCCAGCAGACTGGCGCACGAACTACAGCGGCCAGCCTATATTTCACAACTTCATCCTCCGCGATCATGAATTCGAGCCGCTTTATAAAGCCATGCTCGAGAGTTCGTTGAGTGCGGGCTTGAGCAACTCGACCTCGTGTTCCAGCATCTTCAGCTTCTGATCGACATCGGTCCAGCTTTCAGTGCGCCCCATGATCTCGAGTTGCATGGCCGATTCGAAGGCGGCTTTGGCATAGATGGCGCCCAGCGCTCCTTTCAGTGAATGCGCTGACTTGTACAATTTGTCGCTGTTTCGATGTGCGATGGCCTCGCGGATATCGACAATCTGACCCTCGTAGGTCTCGAGGAACACTTCCACGATATTTTGCAGAAAATCGGTATCACCGTCGACAATAGCCATTAACGCCTGGATATCAAGCACCTTCTCAATTTCTTGCACCATCGTTTGATTACTCATCGGTTCTTACTTCTCCTTGGTATCCTCTTGGGGTGTTCGCTCTTTCGGAACGCTCAGAGCCCAGCAGGTCAGATGGATTCAATTGGTATGCCAGATGGAGAGCCGATCATATCTCCCAATCAGAGATGGGGAAGGCGGGCGGCATGAGGCTCTCAGTCTGAAATTCAGATATGGATTCTAGAATCCGGAATCTGGATTCGCGGGCGATTGCGTGAACGAAGGCGATCAGCCGAAAACTCGCCACGCCCATCGCCTCGCCAAACCAGTGGGGCCTGATGGCCCCGGGGGTCGTCGCCACGATCTGCGTTAAATCGAAATTTCGACGAAGTAGTCGACTTCGCCGTAATCGAAAACTTCGCCCCTGAGTCGGAATTGACGGCTGTCGATAGGGTCAACATATCCGACCACGGCAAGGCGGCCAAACACGCAGGCGGCCAGGGTCCCTGGTTCTACGTGCTTGGCCGCCTTGCCGATGATCAAGGGCGGTAGTTCGCTCAGTGGAGTTAGTAGTTCGATGACAACGACATCCGAGGGGTCGTTGCTGACGGTTTCTGACAGATCTCCTATCAGGAGAAGGGGACTGCTTAACATCGGACGGACCTCCTGAATCATGAGGGCGCCGGGTGGCGCGTGGCGGTCGGGAAGAGGGAGCTATGAGGAGAGGCTATCCTTTGATGGGCTTGCCTTTAGCAACCACTTTCGCGTTGGATATCTTCTTTATTCGCTGTTCTAAGGAAGCCGGAGGGCGCCCCGGCTGCGGATCGGGGGCCGCGTCTGAGACGATTATTCCCTGGGTTTTGTTCTTTTTCTTTGAGGGAGCTCCTTCCGCGCCGGAGGAGTCCTGATTGTCGATGGGTTGCATATTTTTGGCTGCCGGGGCAGTTCTTTCCTCCTTCTGCTTGATCAAGTCTTCAATCACCGAGGCCATCTTCGCTTTTTCGCCATCGGTTTTAGATCTGGCGTGCAAGGTTTGAGTGATCGCCAGGACATCCGCTCGCCGGTCGGCCGCCATCCCCCTGAAGTAGAAGAGCAATTCTTCCTCTTCGGGGACGACGGGGACTTCGCCGTTCATCGCCGGTGGCGCGTATCCGGCCGCCAATCGAACCTCGGCCACCGGAGCTCCGAGCGCCCTGGCGATTTTGTCGCACAGCTCAACGCTCGGTTGGGGTCTCCCCTTCGATGAGGGGGAGAAATCCCGCTCGAGGTTGCTGATGTACGCGCGACTGACGCCGACCCGACGGGCCAGCTCCGCTTGTTGAATGTCGGCCCGCTCGCGCCATCCCTGCAGTTTTTGCCCAAACGTTTCCGCCATATGTCAACTGGGAGTTTACCGAGCCGATGTTAACTCAGAGTATGCATTTCCTGCAATCTGAAAGTCGGCGATATCCGGTCGGCCTCCCCCTTCCGCCCGCCGGCGATCGTCGCCGTTCTCCGCGTATGGCGGGGGCTTCGCTCCGGGGCTTCCGTTGAAAAGATCGGCCAGTTGTGTAATCTAATAGTTGACATTAGTCGTCTGTGAGATTACAATTCTCTTCATCGCAGCGGCGAGGAGGTGGTGCCACAGGGAGGACGACCGAACGTCCTCTCGCTCAAACAGACAGGAAGTGGAGACATGGCCAACGAATTCATCGTTCATGTGAAGCAGCAAGGGGAGATCGAGACTACCAATTTTCCGACCAAAGACGACGCCGTCGATTACGCGCTCTATCGCACACCGGGCGGGGCCGCCGTGATGGTGACGGGGCCGGACAACAAGATCGTCTATGTTCGAGTTCCCCGGTCGGACTCGAGAGCCAAAGGTCTCAAGCCGGCGCACTAGACACGCCTTTTGATTGCGGGGCCGACCGTCCCGGCTTTCCGCCCCAACAGTGGAGCAATGCCATGATCAAATTTATCCCAATCAGAGTTTGCGATGGTTGTCGGCGGCCGGAAGGCGAAGTCAAGATCGTAGTCGAACAAGAGGCGAAGCTGCTGCGCGTGTCCGATTACCTGAACTCCAAATGGCTGGGACGGCCTCGCCTTCTCCATCGGTGCCAGAAGTGCCAGACGGCCAAAGAACTGGCGGAAGCGAATGAAACTCTTCAGCAGGTGATCGCGGCCCAAATGGTTGCGCGGTGAGTTGAAGCCGTCGCTCGTCAACAAATTTCTCTCCCAAAATCCGCTGCTGGCTGAAATGATTTAAGGCCAACTGGAGGCGGGTTCCGCCCGCCCGCCTCGTTTTTTTCGGTCCAATTTCCCGTCCGGAAAGGAACTCGAAATGAAGGAGCAATCCCCCACCCAACCCAAACGCAAGCGAGGCCGGCCTCGACGAACAGCAGAGGTCGCCATCGAACAACCCACAACCTGCGGGCGCGAAGACGACGAGTTGTTGCTGGAACAGAAGATTCGCCAATTCTTCAAAGACTCGCGTGAAATCGAGTTGAGTTATCTCAAGATCAGAGGCTTTTGAAATGGCTGGTGATTGGAACTGTACCGAAGCGCGCTCTGGCTTGATGGACGTCCAGGCCACCAAACTTCGGACCCTGAATCAACAACTCCAGGGCCAGGTCAACGATCTCTCCCTCGAACTCTCCGCCATCCTGACGATCGTGACCGAGGCCTGCGAGGAACTGGGGATCGACTACGGAATCGCCGAAACACCTCTTGACCTCGTGGCGATAGCCGTCGAGGGCCTCAAGCTTCGCCGGGGATCCTCGATCCGTTAAGATTTGGAGCGGTCGGTCCGTCGCTGTCCGAAGAGCGTGACCACGATTTGCCGCGGACCGCCGTGATTGCGATGCTCGCAGAGGTAGACGCCCTGCCAGGTTCCGAGCAGCAGCTCGCCGTGGCCGACCGGAATCGTCAAGCCGCTGCCCAACAGCGAGGCCTTGAGATGGGCCGGCATATCGTCGGCCCCTTCGATCGTGTGCTCGTAGTAGGGGGCGTTTTCCGGCGCCAGATGATTGAGATGCTCTTCCAGGTCGCGGCGCACATCGGGACTCACGTTCTCATTGATCGTCAGCGACGCGGACGTGTGTTGAATGAAGAGCTGAAGGAACCCGACCTCGAAATCGCGGAGCTCGGGCAGTTGCTCGAGCACATCGCGGGTCACGACGTGACAGCCGCGCGGGCGCGCCTTCAATCGGACTATCCGCTGTACAAAATCCATTAGACCTCCTGGTTCGACCGGTCGCTTTTCCCATTTCTGGGATCTGAGGATCCCAAAAGCGCACGTCCCGGGCCTCTTCTCGCGCGGTCTCTTCCGATCAAGTCTAACAGATTCAACCATTTTGTGAGAGGGAGACCGGCACGGTTTTTGGTTATTCAAATTCGCCCAAACTTCCTTTGGATCTTCAGCGAGGATATTTTATATGAACCCGCAAACTCTACCGGCTGGGCCAGCCCAGGCTCCGGCCGAATGGATTATTGAGCCTCGGTACACCACCGTCCATTTCAGCGTGAAGAATCTGTTCTTCTTCACCGTCGAGGGGGATTTTACCGACTTCAGGGGGGAACTGGCGCGGAACGAACAGGAGCTCGGTCATTCCCGGGTCGCAACCAAGATCCGCGCCTCCAGCATCGAGACCCGAAATAGAAGGCGGGATCGCCACCTCACTTCAGCCGATTTTCTGGAGGTCGAGAGGTATCCGGAGATTCTATTTCAAAGCACCAGAGTCGAGAAGGGCCGGGACCGAGATGCGCTGATCGTGACGGGAATCCTGACGATTAAGGGGCGCAGCAAAGAGGTGGTGCTCAACGTGACCGAGACCGATCACAGCCGTTCGCCCCAGGGAGAAGAAGTGGCCTATTATCTCGCTCAGACGAAAGTCGATCGGTTCGATTTCGGAATCACCTACGGCCGGTGGATGATCGGCCGGTCGCTGAAGATCACCATCCAGGCCCAGGCCACCCGGCAGGCTCGATCTCAGTGAAGATTCTCAGCTCAGCTTGTTCTTGACCACCGCCTTGAAATAGAGCCGGTTCATGCGGGCGATATTGTCCAGCGTGATCTCCTTGGGACAGGCGGCCTCGCACGAGCCGATATTGGTGCAGTTGCCGAAACCCTCTTCGTCCATTCGGGCCACCATGTTGAGCACCCGGCGGTCCTGTTCGGTCTGGCCCTGGGGCAACAGGCTCAGGTGCGAGATCTTGGCGGCCACGAAGAGCATGGCCGAGGCATTCTTGCAGGCCGCGACGCAGGCTCCGCAACCGATGCAGGCCGCCGCGTCCATGGCCTGATCGGCCGCCTCTTTGGGAATGGGAATGACGTTGCCGTCGGGGGCGCCGCCCGTGGAGACCGAAACGTATCCGCCCGATTGAATGATGCGGTCGAAGGCGCTGCGATCCACGACCAGATCCTTGAGGACGGGGAACGGTTGCGCCCGCCACGGCTCGATGGTGATGGTATCGCCGTCTTTGAACGAACGCATGTGGAGTTGACAGGTCGTCGTGGCTCCCAGCGGGCCGTGCGGTTTGCCGTTGATCACCATGCCGCACATCCCGCAGATCCCCTCGCGGCAGTCATGGTCGAATGCGATCTGGTCCTCGCCGCGCTTGATCAGCTCTTCGTTGACCACATCGAGCATCTCCAGAAACGACATATCGGGGCTGATGTTAGTGGCCTGGTACTCGACGAATTTGCCGGGCGTGCCGGAATTCTTTTGGCGCCAGACTCGCAATTTCAGATTCACGACTTTAAACCCTTTTTCCAGGAAATCTACAGCAACCGACGATCAACTACCGTCACAAGCAAGTCTAGGGTTTCTCAGCAATTGACCGCCGGTTGCTAACCGAAAATATCGAACTACTTATAACTGCGCTGCGTCATCTTCACCTCTTCATAGACGAGCGGCTCTTTCTGCAGCAGCGGATATTGATCCGGGCCCTTGTATTCCCAGGCCGCCACATAGGAGTACTTCTCGTCATTGCGCAGCGCCTCCCCGTCCGGGGTCTGATACTCTTCGCGAAAGTGGCCGCCGCAAGACTCCTCGCGTTGCAGCGCATCGTATGTCAGAAGCTCGGCAAATTCCAGGAAGTCGGCCACCCGGCCCGCATATTCGAGCGCGGGATTCAACTCCTGGTTCGTGCCCAGGACATCGACGTTCTCCCAGAACTCGTGGCGGATTTCGGGGATCCGTTGCAGCACCTGTTTGAGCCCGGCCTCGTTGCGGGCCATCCCGACCTGGTTCCACATCAGTTTGCCCAGCTCGCGGTGAAACTCGGTCACCGTCCGTTTACCTTTGATCGAGAGCAATCTGTTGATGCGAGCCAGCACCTCTTCCTCGGCCTTGCGGAACTCCGGATGATCGAGCGGATACTCGCCGTTCTTGTGAGTGGCGAAGTAGCCGCCGATGGTCTGCGGCAGCACGAAGTAGCCGTCTCCCAACCCCTGCATCAGGGCGCTGGCTCCCAGCCGGTTGGCGCCGTGGTCGGAGAAGTTGGCCTCGCCGATGACGAAGAGGCCGGGGATGTTGCTCATCAACTCATAATCGACCCAGAGCCCGCCCATCGTGTAGTGGGGCGCGGGATAGATGCGCATCGGCCGTTCGTAGGCGCTCTCTCCGGTGATGCGTTCGTACATTTCGAAGAGGTTGCCGTATCGTTCGGCGATCTTCGGCTGCCCCTGCCGTTTGATGGCATCGGAGAAATCGAGGTAGACGCCGCGGCCTCCGGGGCCCACTCCACGGTCCTCGTCGCAGACCTTCTTGGCCGCGCGCGACGCGATGTCGCGCGGCGCCAGGTTCCCGTAACTGGGATACATTCGCTCCAGGTAGTAGTCGCGATCGCCGTCCGGGATCTGGTTCGAGGGGCGCGTATCGCCGGCCTTCTTCGGAACCCAGACCCGCCCGTCGTTGCGCAGCGATTCGGACATCAAGGTCAGCTTCGATTGATGATCGCCGGTCTGCGGGATGCAGGTCGGATGAATCTGCGTGTAACACGGGTTGGCGAAGAGCGCGCCCTTCTTGTAGGCGCGGAACGTCGCGGTCACGTTGCAGCCCTTGGCGTTCGTCGAGAGATAGAAGACCGGGCTGTAACCTCCCGTGGCCAGGACCACGGCCGAGGCCGAATGCTTCTCGATCTTTCCGCTGACGAGGTCCCGGGTGATGATGCCCTTGGCGTGTCCGTCGACGATGACCAGGTCCAGCAGCTCGGTGCGCGG
This sequence comes from Blastocatellia bacterium, assembly GCA_035280505.1. Lineage (GTDB taxonomy): Bacteria > Acidobacteriota > Blastocatellia > RBC074 > RBC074 > JAKEHZ01. The sequence continues at coordinate 7,391 of DATEFT010000614.1, forward strand.
ATACATGTGCACGGTTCCGGTGTGAATCTGGCGCGACAACGCCTGATAGGCGCCGAGCAGCAGTTGCTGGCCCGTCTGTCCGCGCGCGTAAAAGGTGCGCGAGACCTGCGCGCCGCCGAAGCTGCGATTATCGAGCAGGCCGCCGTATTCGCGCGCAAAGGGCACGCCCTGAGCCACACACTGGTCGATGATGTTGACGCTGACCTCCGCCAGGCGATGGACATTGGCCTCGCGCGCGCGGAAATCGCCGCCCTTGATCGTGTCGTAGAAGAGGCGATAGACGCTATCGCCATCGTTGCGGTAGTTCTTGGCCGCGTTGATGCCGCCCTGCGCGGCGATCGAATGCGCGCGGCGAGGGCTGTCCTGAAAGCAGAAACACTTGACCTGATATCCCAGTTCGCCCAGCGTGGCCGCAGCGGCGGCGCCCGCCAAACCGGAACCGACGACGATCACGTTATATTTGCGTTTATTGGCCGGATTGACCAGCTTCATCTCCTGCCGGTACTTCGTCCATTTGGATCCCACCGGCCCGGAGGGAATCTTTGAATCAACTACCATACCTACTCTTATTCATTTCACTACACCCGCCAGAATGGCGAGGGGAATCGAACAATTTCCCAGGAAGATCAAAATCGACGAGATCTTCGCCAGCCAGTCGAGGGCTCCAAAGGTCTTTTTACTCCTCAGGCCCAGCGACTGGAAGATGCTGCTGACGCCGTGACTCAGGTGCAGCAGCAACAGACCCATCGACAGCAAATAGAAGACCGTGACCAGCGGGTTCGAAAACCCGACGATCATCATGCGGTAGACATCATGTCTGCCCAGCGGATCCTCGAACTGCAGGTATCCGGAGTTGACCAGCCCAAAAGTGAAATGTGCCAGATGAAAGAGGACGAACGCCAGAATAATCAGACCGCTGAAGATCATCGTCCGATTGGCCAGGGTCGAAGCCACCGGTTTGCGGCCGGTATAGGCCACCGGCCGCGCGCGCCGATTGGCGAGCGCGAGCTGAATCCCGGCCGTCACGTGGAGCACGGCCAGCACCAGCAGCCCGATTCGGGCCGACCATAATAAAGCGAGATTCGATTTCAGGAACGCCGCGTAATTATTGATCTTCTCCGGACCCAGGTAGATCTGCAGATTACCGAGTAAGTGGCCGATGACGAAGACATACAGACCAAGTCCGCTGATCGCCATCACGTACTTCTTACCGACCGAAGATTGCCAAAGGCGTGTTATGAGGCCTGGTACCGCGGGGCCCAGACTGTGAGCCGTAGCCGCCATCTCTTCTCCATTTCATTCTTTTGTCTGGATCGTCTTGTCATGTCTCGGGGAGCTTGAAGATATCAGCCTTCCAACGATAAGTAAAATTCAAAAGGTTAATATTGCAAATAAGCTGGGCTTATAAGATGAAACCGGTGATTTGCTAACTGGGAGGATTACGATCGCCCTCTGTTTACCTCTTATCATCCGTGATGTCAATAGAGGGCCGGCTCAGGTTAAGGGGCTCCTCATCTTCGCCGAGCGTCGACTTGCATTGTCTCCTCGGTAGATTTTAAGATTTTAGCCATGACGTATTGTCGGCCATCAGGTATTTCGGCCTAACAGCAATGCTTGCCGCCAGGGAGGTGCCATTTGCCATTCGTTAAGCCTCGTTATCCGCGGAGTCTGGTTATCTCCGGAGGGTTGTTCCTCGTCTTCTGCCTATCCTGCTTCGACGACCTCCGGCTCGTTTCTCGCGCGCAGACCCGGGCCCCCGCGCCCTCCGACGAGCCCTCGTTGCGCGCCGCCGTCGAGAACTACTTTGCCGCCTACGGCCGGAAGGACCTCGCGCGCGTCGTGGCGTTCTGGAGCGAGAAGTCGCCGAACCTGGCGGCCTACCGGCAGAGCCTGCCGCAACAGTTCACGAACGAT
>DATEFT010000615.1:0-3897 GCA_035280505.1 Blastocatellia bacterium
TTCTTGGGAAAGTTCGGGTCGGCCTCGACCTCTTCAATCTGCAACGTATGCCGGGCGCTATGGCCGGCGAGCAACAGCACCCATTGATAGCCGTCCATGTCCTTGAAGACCGGGTGCGTAAAGAAATGGCTGCGCAGGTCGTCCTGCGTAGTCTTGACGTACGCGATCGTCTGGTCGCGGTTGGCATTGAACGCCTTCACCAGTTCCTCGCGGGTCGCCCAGCGATTGGTCGGTCTGAGCATCTCGGGCGCCTGAACCTTAACCGTGCGGTTGGTGATGCTGTTGCGGATCAGATCATCTTTGCCTTTGACCGCCTCCTTCTTCTCGGGAGCGGCGGGCGTCTTCATGATCCGCTCCGTCACCAATCCGAGCAGCGTCTGTTCGCTGACGGCGATATGTTCGGCCACCTCGGCGGCGGACCAGCGATCGGGCCCCGGTTTGAACTTCCATTGCTCGTCGGAGAGATTCTTAATCGAATCAAGAAACTTGACCCGGGTCTCTTCCAGATACTTGACCGCCGCTTCGCGCTCCTGCGCGGTGAGCGTGCTCTTACTGGAATCGGCCGTTTGCGCCTGCGCCATGAGCGGCAGCAGCGACAACAAGGCGAGAGAGAACAGATTTCCGGCAAACCGGAAAAGATGATTCACCATAAGTTTTAAGTCTCCTTTTAACAAACACCTTTGAGGCGGTTCGGATCTGACGTGAAATGATCGCGGCCGCCCCATCCATCCGGCGGCTCCGGCAATTCGACCGAGAGCCGGGAGCAGTATAACGAATTACGGCGGCCGAGTCTGCCGCGCCGCTATCTGATCGCCAGCGCGTTCGGCGGTGAGGCCACCCCACCGAGTTTGTTGAGCGGCGCCGAGGTCAGGAAGAATTCGTAGCGCCGGTCGGCGTCGCAAGCCGCGGCCAGGGCGTCCAGTTGGAACATCTCGCCGATGGGCATGCCCCAGAGACCGATGATCGTGCCATGCATCAGGCCCTCTTCGGGGTTCGCGGGCGGATAGGCTTCGAAATCGGGATTGTCGCTGGCGATCGCGGCGAAATGGCGATCCCAGAGGAAGCGCAGCGAATCTTCGCTCTGCTCCAGCCCGCCGATCCGCAGGGCGCCCGGCTCCGCCAGTTGAATCTTCCGCTCCTGAGTCAAAGAGCGATACCATTCGATCCAGCCGGTCCGCAGCAGCAGGATGTCGCCGGTCTGAAAGCTGAGCCCCTGCCAGTCCGCCGCCGCCTGCAACTGTTCGGCCGTGATGGCGTAACGTTCGCCCGGCGTGAAGTCCAGGCCGTGCCGGGCGGCGAATCGCGGAAAATCGATCAGGACGCCCCGCCCCGCGATCCCGCGCCGCGCCCAGTGTTCGATCCCGTTGCGAGTGCCGGCCACACCCGTGATCTGCGACATGGTGACTCCGTTGTAGAAGCCGTGCAGCCGATGTCCGTAATGCGTCAGGCCGTCCCATTGCGAAGATGATTGCGTATTAAAATTATCGTACTGATCGTCGAAGACGTTGTGGCGGCGCGGCTTGATCGTATGTTGCAGGACCGTTCGGCTGAAGAGCGGCGGATTCGGTTGCTCCAACTCCCAATTCAGGGCGAAGACCTCTCCGCGTTGCACCAACCGGGCGGCGGCGGCCACGCGCTCCGGCGTCAACAGGTTCAGCGTTCCGATCTGATCGTCGTCACCGAAGACGCCCCACGCGGAGTGCGGCGGATACTCAGGCTTGATCGGCAACGAGTCGAAATCGGGCAGGCGTTCGGGCAGGCTCATCGGGCTCTCTCCTTTTGCTGTCGTAACTTTGTGAGGCGCTTCTACTTGACCGGGGAGGCCGTCGCTCCGTTCGGTTCCGGACAGAAAGATATCCTCGCAAGTACTATAATTCAAATGAATCTGAATCTCGTCAATTGAGGATCATTCTCTTTACACGGGGTCCAGGGGCCAGGACTGATGACGGAGCAATCGAAAGATCAAGATTGGTTTATTCTCGTGCTCAGTGTCGCCCCCACGGCTAAAACTTCCCAGGCAGTGTGAAGAGGAGCTCAAATCCGCATCGCCCCCTCACCTCACCGGGCTCCAACCTGCACATGCGCTCCCCCAAGTGGAGACAGCATGAAAGCAACTCAAAATAGTTCGCTCACCGCGCTCGTGGGCAAAAAGGTGATGGTCGTAGACGATGAGACAGACACTTTAAAACTAATGGAGATCATGCTCAGACAGTACGGAGTCGAGGTCATCACTTGCGACTCCGCCGCGGTTGCGATGGAGAGATTGCCGGTGAGCAGGCCGGATGCCATCGTGATCGATATTGCGATGCCGGAGGTGGACGGCTACGCGCTGATCCAGCAGGTCCGAACGCTTCCGGCCGAACAAGGCGGAGCGATCCCGGCCATTGCGCTCACCGCTTATACGCACGCCAGATACCGGGTGAAAGCGCTCAACTGGGGCTATCAGGTCTATCTCGCCAAACCGTTCGAGCCGAGCCGGCTCGCCGCAGCCCTGACCCTCGTCACCGGCAGGGTCCTGACCAGCGGGCATTCCTTCTCGATCTGCCCTCACGAAAGAGACAACTTCATCGGCCCGGAACGTCCGCGCGGCGGCACCTGACGGCGTCCGCCGCCTCGGCCCGATTATAGGATTCAGATTTAACTCGCCTTCGAATCGCTTTTTAACTGGAGATTGTGGAACTGCCGGGCGGCGGCCTCTGTATACACGAGTAAAGCAAGCAATAAGGGCGCAGGTGAGGAACGACCTGATCGTGCGTCCGGAGGTGTCGCGTTCGGAATCGGTGCGAGGGGCCGGTCGCTCAGCTCGAGGGCCACCGGCTTCCCTGAGGCAGCTCTCAATTCAACAATTCGGAAAATCCGGAGCCGGATCCGATCGCGATCCGACTCGCCGGGAGAGGTGTCTTCGCGGCTCGATCCGGCCGGCGACGCGGCTTGAGAAAAACAGACCATAGGAGGAAAGTTCGATGACGAAAAAGAGAGAAGACCATCTACTGAACCGGCGAGATACGCTGCGGCTTCTCGGGGCGGCAGGAGCGACGGCGCTGCTGGGCCAGGGAGGCGGGTCGATCCAGGGAGTGCTCGGCAGTGCCGGCTCGGTCGTCGAGGCCGGCTCGCCGGCGGGGCGTCTGTCGGATCACACGCCGGACTGTGTGGTCCAACCGGCGCTGACCGAGGGGCCGTACTTTGTCGATGAGAAGCTCAATCGTTTCGATATCCGGTCGGACCCGTCGACCAATGCCGTCTCGGAAGGCGCGCTGCTGAAACTCAATCTCTATGTGATCGATGTTCGTGACGAGGCCTGCGTTCCGGTCCCGGGCGCCCAGGTGGACATCTGGCACTGCGATGCCCTGGGCGTCTACTCCGACATCGGCCCCGGCGGCGGCAACCCCGGCACTCCGCCTCCCGGCGGCGGCAATCCCGGCACTCCTCCGCCTGGCGGCGGCAATCCCGGCACTCCTCCGCCCGACGGGCCTCCCGGCGGCGGCAATCCGGACACGACCGGCCAGAAGTTCCTGCGCGGATATCAGATCTCAGACAGCAACGGATTCGTCTCCTTCACGACCGTCTTCCCCGGCTACTACATCGGGAGAACGGTCCACATCCATTTCAAGATCCGTCTCTTCTCCGGCACCGACCAGACCTTCGAGTTCACCTCGCAGTTCTTCTTCGACGATGCCTTCACCGACCAGGTCTTCCTGTCGGCGCCCTATAACACCAAGTCCGCGCGCGGCACTCGGAACAATAACGACGGGATCTACAACGGCGGGGGCAGCCAGTTGCTGCTCAATGTCACGCCGGACGGAACCGGTTACACCACCACCTTCAAGATCGGAGTGACGGGCGTGCCCAACTATTGCCCTCCTCCGCGCCGCCGCCATCCGCCGCGAGATCGCCACT
>DATEFT010000616.1:0-4520 GCA_035280505.1 Blastocatellia bacterium
GTTGCGCGTCGCTGCCGCTCCGCGCGGCCCCCCAGGCTTTATGCTGGCACCCGCTTCGCGGGTTTCAATCCCGAAGCCCTCTGGGGATTCTATGCCGCTCTGCGCATATTGGTGATGGCCAGCGGGTTCCTGTTGGCGTCCGCTTCGCGGGTATCAATCCTGAAGCCCTGTGGGGATTCTATGTCGCTCTGAGCGCATTGGTGATGGCCAGCGAGATGCGCTGCCAATCTTCGGTCTCGGTCTTGAGTTGCCGTTGGCCGTCTTTGGTCAGGCGATAGTATTTGGCGCGGCGATTGTTTTCGGATTCGCCCCAGGACGAGGCGAGCCAGCCCGCTTCCTCCAGGCGATGCAGGGCCGGGAACAGGGAACCGGGTTTGACCTGAAAGGTCCCCTGCGTGATCTGCGAGATCCGGTTCGAGACGCCCAACCCATGCAACGGGCCCAGGGCCAGCGCCTTGAGCACCAGCAGGTCGAGCGTCCCCTTCAAGAGATCGATCTTATTTTCCGCCATCTTTACTCTCCTCCGGAGAGCATACGGCGCGCTCGTATCGAATGTCAATATAAGTCGAGGCGGGCGCGGTCGGGAAGATTAATCTCCGGCGCGGGCTTTATGCTACTGGGAGAATGATCCTGAAGCAGGTGCCGGAGCCCACTTCGGATTCGACCTTGATGCGGCCGTTGTGGAGTTGGACGGCGCGGAAGGCCTGGGCCAACCCGATCCCGCTGCCTTTCGGCTTGGTCGTGTAGTAGAGATTGAAGATCTTGTCGCGGGCTTCTTCGGGGATGCCGGGACCGTGATCGGTGATGGCGATGAAGATCTGGCCCTCTTCCTTGCCGGTCTCGACGACCAGCTTGCCGCCGTTGGGCATGACCTGGCATCCGTTGATGATGATATTGAGCAGCGCCTGTTTGAGCAGGTCGGTATCGGCTTTGATGGAGAGCGGGCCTTTGCCGTAATGCTCTTCGAGGTTGATGCCCTGGGCGCGGGCATCGGCGGCGAGCAGGATCACCTCGCGCACGAGGACGTTGGCATCGACCTGGTGCAGTTTCAGTTCGACCGGGCGCGTGAAGTCGAGGAAGGTCTGGACGACCCGCTTCAACCGGTTGACCTCCGACATCAGGATATCGACGTGCGGTTTCGGATCCAGGCCCGCGTCGAGCTTGGCTCCGAGCAGTTCGAGGTGCAGGACCATGGCGTGGAGCGGATTCTTGACCTCGTGCGCGACCCCGGCGGTGATGCGATTGAGGGCGGCCAGTTTGGTCGCGAAGTCGAGCTGCGTCTCCAGCCGCTGCAGGGTCTCGAAATCGCGGAGCGTGAGCAACGCGCCGGCCGGCTGTCCGCGGTCTTCAAAGAGCTGCAGCGAGGCGACGATCGTCTGCAGGCGCTGCGAGCCATTGACCGAGAACGAGGCCACTTCCTGCAGGGACTGGCCGCTGGTGTAGGCCCGTTCGGCGAGCGAAGTGATGGGGTGATTGTAACTGAGCGCATCGCCCAGTTTCTGGCCGCGCAAGGTGAAGCTGCCGCCGCTCAACAATTTTTCCGCCTCGGGGCTGGCCATGATGACCCGGCGCTCCCGGTCGAGCAGCAGGACCCGCTCGGAGAGGCTTCCGACGACCTGTTGCAACTGATCGCGGATCGCATCGATCTCGGTCCGATTTCCGGCGAACCGCCGGCCGAGTTCGCGCAGCCGGGCCGCGATCGACTGCATCTCGACATTCATCGGGCGCGGTTCCGTCTGCAACGTGCTCTCCGCTTCCAACTGCTCGATGCTCTCCATGACCTCGCGCAGCGGCCACAGCACCAGGTTCGAGGAGAGCAGCGCCGTCAGCACGCAGAGGCCGATCATGACCGCGCCGAAGAAGACGCTCAGCTTGATCGCGGGCGACAACTTGGCCCGGAGGCTCGAGGTCTCGATCCCGGCCACAATTCTGGCGAACGGTTTCTGGCTCAGGCTCAGGGTGCTGCTCAGCTCCCAGACGTTGTCCTGCGCGTACAAGAGCCAGAGTTGCCGGTACCAGCGGGCCTCCTGCAGTTGCTTGATCGGCCGGATCTTGCCGACCGAGTGCAGGATGTTCTGCGGATCGGATTGCGCGATGATCGCGTCATCCGAAGCGATCAGGGCGCAATAGACGAACTCCCGATTCTCACCGGTGTTGGCTTTGATCAGCGAGCGCACCGATTCGTCGATCCCGATCGAGACCTGCGGCTCTTCCAGCGGGCGATTGTTGATGGCCCGTTGCGCGAAAGTGAAGAGCTGGTTGGCGATCGGTTCGAAACCCTCGATCTTGGCCGTCGTCTGGGTATTGAGCAAGCGGGCGATGCTAAAGCAGAGGATGGCACCAGTGACCAAGGTGACCAGAAAGATAATGACTGTTAAGTGTCGCGTGCGAACACTGGGTTCCCAGGTCATGTGGTTCGCCTACTCTCCGTGGTGAAGTAGCTGCGCAGAGGCACGACCTCAGCCTTCACACTAATGTTGGGCTCATCGCCCCACGTCTTTTGAGTGTTCTTCTCAACCAGGGCGATGGACCTCTTTTATCAGTTCAATAAGTCGGCAACTACGATTGGTACCAGTTAGCAACTTACAGGTCGGAGGATAATAAATTGGGGCTGCGTTGATCTAACCAAGACCATTGATTCGGCAGTGGACGCTTTGACCCACAATGACCGCCGAACTAATACATGAATTTAGACTGATCGGCCTACTCTGGCAAGTGGTTTCTTGCACGATTGTCCGATCTTGAGGCTCGATCTTTAAGACCGAGTTGAATCGGCCCGGATTAATTATCTAAATCCGGCCTCGCGGGGTTTCAGGCGGCCGCATCCGGTGGCGTATAATGGGCGACGCCAAGTTCGCTCTCGGGCTTCCAGGCAGGTCGAGTCAACTGCCTGATCCCACATACTTATCACACATCGAGCATACAGATTGAGCAATTAGAAGACTGAGCTCTGCTCTTAGGGCCGGCTGGGAAAAATTGGCCTCCGTCTGGCGTGACGATCATGGTTCGTCGCCAAGGGCGGGAGTCGTGTTGTATCAGTCCGTCAACTCCATGGAAAAATAAGGAGAAAGTGTATGCAAAGATCCGTCAGTGCGATTACCGCCCGATTGCTCGCGATCTTTTGTAGCCTGGGGCTAACTGCTTTACTAGCTGTTGTTTCATTGGCGCAGGCCCCCACCGGGACGATCTCCGGGACCGTCGTCGATCAATCGGGAGCGGTCTTGCCCAAGGCCGAAGTGACGATCCGCAACCAGGCGACCGGGATCGAGCGGAAATTGAGTTCCACCGGAGATGGGGCCTTCTCGGCTCCCTCGCTCCTGGCCGGTGAGTATCTGGTGACGGCCAAACTGTCTGGCTTCCGTACTTACTTGCAGACTGTGACGGTGACGACCGGATCGATCGTCAAGGTCGAGATCCGGATGGAGGTCGGGCAGACGACCGATACCGTGACGGTGGCGGCGGCCGGCGAGGCCCAGATCAATTTTGAGTCGCATTCGGTCGACGGCGTCATCACGCGCCAGAAGATTCAGAACTTGCCGCTGAACGGCCGCAGTTTTCTGAACCTGGCCTCGCTGGAGCCGGGCGTGACGGTGACCCCCGGGATCACCGGGCAGTTCAACTCGCTGTTTGCGGTCTCGATCCTCGGCGGCGAGACCAGCCGGACGGCGGTCACCATCGACGGTGGAAATGTCATCAACTCCATCGACGGCGGGATCGGGATGAACTTTTCGCAGGAGATCGTTCAGGAGTTTCAGCTCTCTTCGAACAACTTCGATCTCTCGACCGGGATCACCAGCGTCGGTTCGGTCAATATCGTGACCCGCACCGGCGGCAACGATTTTCATGGATCGGGTTACTACTACTTCCGCGATCATAATATGGCGGCCTATCCGGGATTGGCGCGGAACGCGATCAGCCCCGACCCGTTCTTTGCGCGGCGGAATCCGGGCCTCTGGGTCGGCGGCCCGATCGTCAAGAACCGCCTCTTCTTCTTCGCCAACTATGAGTATATGAACCAGACCCAGGTCTACACGACCCTGCCGGACCTGCCCTCGGTCAGCGGGCTGGCCGGGAATTTCGGGAGCCCCTATCGCAGCCATCTCTTCAGTTCGCGTTTCGACTGGAAGATCAATCAGAACCATAGTCTGCTGTTCCGGTATTCACACGACCAGAACCGAGGGTTCGGCCCCACTGAGGGGGTGCCCTCTCCGTCGAACTGGCTCCAGAACCAGAACTACGCCGATCAGGTGATCCTGGGAGTGACCTCGACCTTGAAGCCGACCCTGGTCAATGACGTTCGCTTCAACGTCTCCTACTGGCAGAACCGCAATTTTCTGGCCGATCAGCAGACCTGCCCCAATTGCCTGGGCCTGGGTCTCCCGGATCTCGATCTGCTGGGTTCCGGCAATTTCGGGATCGGCAACAATTTCAACGCGCCGCAGGGACGCGACGTCCGCCGCTTCAACATCCTGGACCATCTGACCTGGCAACGGGGCTCGCACCGGCTGCGGTTCGGCACC
>DATEFT010000617.1:0-2379 GCA_035280505.1 Blastocatellia bacterium
GGCAACTTCACGACCTTCTCAACGTCGGCCAACCTGGGCAACAACCCGGGAGCCAAAGTACGGCTGACCGCTATCTCCAGAGCGGGCGGCCCCACCCTCGATCGTTTGGATGTGCAGTAGAGTCTAAGTCAGTCTTAAGTCCAGCCCAGGGCAGCCTCTTGAAGCAGTGTCAGGAACTGCTCTGGGTCTTCCGAAACATACGCCAGTAGCGAACCATACGAAATAAAGCCGAGGTTTTCGTTTGATTTGTTGCTGGCGTGTGCTTTTTTCAGACCCCGGACTTAATAGCTCAGCCCATAACCATACTTAAAGAGCGGATTGTAGTTGCGATCGCCCACGTTGATCGGAATCTGAGCCATCGAACGCGGCCAGGTGAACGAGAGTTTCCCCGTGGGTTTATAATCGCCGAAGAGCACGTCCGTCACGCCCTGCCCCTCAGTGCCCGGCAGCCAGGCCGCGACAAAAGCATCGCTCTTACCCAGCACCGACTCGATGATCATCGGACGTCCGGAGAGCAGCACGACCACCACCGGAATTCCGGCCTGCTTCATGTTCTCGATCGCCGCCAGATCTTCCTTGCTGATCGTCAGGTCTTCGGTATCGCCCTTCATCTCGGCATACGGAGTCTCGCCGATGACCACGATTCCGAGATCGGCCCCCTTGGCGCCGGTGCCGTCCTTCGTGAAAGTGACTTTGGTCTCCGGGGAGACCGCGCTCTGAACCGCCTTCAGGATCGTCGTGCCGCCGGTGGTGACGTCGCCGCTCTTGCCCTGCCACTCGATGGTCCAGCCGCCGCATTGATTGCCGATGTCGTCCGCGCTCTTGCCGCCGACGTGGATGCGGGCGAGCTTCTTGGAGATCGGGAGGGTCTTGTGGTCATTCTTGAGCAGCACCAGCGACTGGCGGACGGCGTCGCGAGCCACGGCTCGATGCTCGGGCGAGCCGAAACTCTTGTGCAGGCTGCGATCGGCCAGCGGAGACCGATTCTTATCCATGAGCCCCATCGCGAATTTGACCCGCAGGATGCGCTTGACCGCGTCGTCGATGCGCGACATCGGGACCTTCTGCTCTTTGACCAGTTCGGTCAGGGTGCTGTAGAACTCGCGGTACCGATCGGGGACCATGACCATGTCCATTCCGGCGTTGATCGACTGCTCGACATCGGCCTTGAAATCCCCCGGCAACTGATCGATCGCGTTGTAATCGGAGATCAGGAAGCCTTCGAATCCCAGCTCGCCCTTCAGAATCTCGGTCAGCAGCCGCTTGCTGCCCGAACATTTGACGCCGTTCCAACTGTTGTAGGAGGGCATGATGGTCCCGACCCCGGCCTTGATCGCGGTCAGATAGCCCTGCATATGAACCTCGCGGAGCTCTTTCTCGCTCAACTTGACGTCGCCCTGGTCCAGCGCATAACGCTCCGCGGATTCCGGCTGTTTGGGAATGCCGGTCCCCCAGATCGTGCCGCCGTCGCCGACGAAATGTTTGGCGCAGGCCAGCACGTTCAGCGGATTGCTGATATCCGTGCCCTGATAGCCGCGGACGGCGGCCTCTCCGAGAGTCTTGACCAGGTCCGGAGACTCGCCGAAGCCCTCGTAGGTGCGGCCCCACCGCTCGTCGCGGGCGACCGTCACGCAGGGAGCGAAGGTCCAGTTAATGCCGGTGGCTCGAACCTCGAGGGCGGTGATCCGCGCCGCCTGTTCGACCAGCTTGGGATTGTGGGCGCAGCCCAGCCCGATGTTGTGGGGGAAGATCACGGCCCCCAGCACGTTGCCATGGCCATGGACCGCGTCGATGCCGTAGAGCAGCGGGATCGCGTGCCGGGTCTTGAGCGCCTGGGTCTGATAGCGGTCGATCATATCGGTCCAGGCCTGCAGGCCGTTGCCCTCTTTCGGGTCGGAGCCGCCGCCGCTCAACAGCGAACCCAGATAGTAGGTCTCGATGTCGCGGAGATCCTTGAGACCGCTCTGCTCCGGTTGAGTCATCTGTCCGATCTTCTCTTCGAGACTCATCTTCGAGATCAGGTCTTGCGCCTGGGTGTCAAAGGAAGAGAGTCGCTTGATGGCGGAATGTGCGGGGGCCGAGAAGTCCGGCGTGCCGAAGGCCATGGCGCAGACCAGGGCCGTGCCGACGCACACTGACGCCATGCCGATGCCTTTGATTTTCATTGTCCGTTCTCCTGATGGAAATGAGATACCATAATCAACGGGGAGTTCCTCACGCGGACCTCGCCGTTCGTTCCATAGCTGATACTATCGAGAGCTTAAGTACGTATCAGTGCGTCATCGCGTAAACGATCAGGTTCATCCCCAGCCGATAAGCAGCGAGCCCGTATTTCAAGGGATATTGGGGCTCATCAATCCATTCCCATGCATCTCCGTT
>DATEFT010000618.1:0-11769 GCA_035280505.1 Blastocatellia bacterium
ATGGCGTTGGCGGCGTTGGCTCCCGGCAGACTTTGCGCCAGCGAAACGGCGTCGAGGAACTCCTCCTCCGAGAGCCACCGGCGCTCCCTGACCACCAACCGGCGAATCTGCGAGATGACGGCGATGCCGCCTCCGAAACCGATGAAACCCAGTTTAAAAAAGGTCTTGGCCAGGGCTTTCCAGTCGACCTTGGCCTGCTCCGGTGCGAACTGATCGGAGATCCAATCCCGCAATTGAAAAAGACCGTTGATAAACGTCAGCATCAATTCGCTTCTATCACTTCTTTCACTCACCTTGGCTCAATTTCTTTCTGCAATAGGTTGTAAAATAGGGGAGTGTTACAATCTAAATTATTATGTCAAAAGAACACATTGCTATTATCGGCGGGACGGGCGATCAGGGCAAAGGCCTGGCGCTCAGATGGGCTCGCTCGGGGTGGCCCGTGATCATCGGCTCTCGGGATGTGGAGCGGGCGCAGGCCGTGGCCGCCGAGGTCCGTGACGCGGCCGGGGGCCAGGCGGCGGTTGAGGGATGGGGCAATGCCGAGGCCGCGGCCGGCGCCTCGCTGGTCATTCTGACCGTGCCCTTCGCGGCCCAGATTGCGACTCTCAAATCGATCGGTAAAAATCTGCTCCCCGGTTCCGTGCTGATCGATGTCACGGTGCCGCTGGAACCGGCCGTCGGGGGGCGGCCGACGCGAATGCTGGGAGTCTGGTCCGGATCGGCGGCGGAACAATGTGCCGAACTGGCGCCGGATGGCGTGCGGGTCGTCTCCGCCTTCCATAATGTGGGGGCCGCCGCGCTGGCCGACCTGCGGCACGAGATCGAATGTGACGTCATCGTTTGCGGCGATGACAAAGGCGCCAAGGATCGGGTGCGGCCGCTGGTCGAGGCCATTCCCGGCTGCCGCTACGTGGATGGCGGCGCCCTGGCCAACTCGCGGACGGTCGAAGCCATGACCGCCCTGCTGATCGGGATCAACATCCGATACAAAACTCATACCGGCATCCGCATCACCGGAATCTAGGGGGTTGGCATGCCACTCTCACCATACATTAGCCTCCTGCGCCAGGAATGGAGTCAATTGCGCAATTCGACGCCGTTGACCCTGACCGAAGAGGACCTGGCCAGATTGCGGGGCATCAACGACCAGATCTCGCTGCGTGAAGTGGAAGAGATCTATCTGCCGCTCTCGCGGTTGCTGAATCTGTACGTGGAGGCGACCCAGAGCCTGCACACCGCCACCCATACCTTCCTGGGCAATACGACGGCGAAGGTGCCCTATGTGATCGGCGTGGCCGGCAGCGTGGCGGTCGGCAAGAGTACGATGGCGCGCATCCTGCAGGCGCTGCTCTCGCGTTGGCCCAATCATCCCAAGGTCGATCTGATCACGACGGACGGATTTCTCTATCCCAATGCCATTCTCCAGGAGCGCGGGCTGATGAAACGGAAAGGCTTTCCCGAGAGTTACGATCGGAAGCGATTGGTGAGATTTGTCGCCGAGGTCAAATCCGGGATCCCGGAGGTCTCCGCCCCCGTCTATTCGCATCTCGCTTATGACGTGTTGCCGGATCAGAAGCAGCTCGTCAGGCGGCCGGACATCATGATCCTGGAGGGCTTGAACGTGCTGCAGACCGGAATCGGCAGCGCCGATCACTCCCCGGTCTTCGTCTCCGACTACTTCGATTTTTCGATCTTCGTCGACGCCGAGGAGCGCCATGTCAAAAAATGGTATGTCGACCGCTTCCTGACCCTGCGGCGCACCGCGTTCCTCGATCCGGCTTCATTTTTTCATCGGTATGCGAGCCTCTCGGATAAGGAGGCCCGGGAGACGGCTCTGAAGATCTGGGTGGAGATCAACGGCCTCAACCTGCGGGAGAATATCCTACCGACCCGCAGCCGCGCCCACCTGATCCTGGAGAAAGGGCCGGATCATGCGATTCAGGGCGTGAAGTTGCGAAAACTCTAGACTTTTCTAGACTCTTTTAAATCGCTTTCCAGAAATTGCACCCGAATAGCCGCTCCGGGTCGAGCCAGAAGCGGACGGGCTTGAATCCGGTCGATTCGGCGATGGTTCGAAGCTGCGCCAGATCGTATTTGTACGAGCTTTCGGTATAGATGGCCTCACCCTCCTGAAATTCGACCTGGATTCCGAGCTTCTCGATCCGAACGGTCTGGGCCGGACGGCTGATGATTCGGATCTCGACTCGCCCGAGCTGCTCGTGATAGCGGGCGTTGTGCTCGAAACGGCGGAGGTCGAAGTTCGCCCCCAACTCACGGTTGATGCGCAGCAGGAGGTTCAGATTGAAAGTGGCCGTCACGCCCAGCGCGTCGTTATAGGCGGGCTCCAGAATGTGCGCCGGTTTTTTCAGGTCGGTCCCGAGCAGCAAACCGTCACCCGGGATCAAGGCGGCGCGGAAACGGCGCAGGAGATCGGTCGCCTCTTCCGGCGGATAGTTGCCGATGTTCGAGCCGAGGAAGAGGACCAGCACGCGCTCGTCACTCTGCCGCGCGATCGAACCGAGGCCCTGCGTGTAATCGCCCACCTGGGCCGTGATCTGGAGATTGGGATAGGCTCCCAGCAGTTTATCGGCGCTCTGTTCCAGAATGGTCGCCGAAATATCGATCGGCTGGTAATGAAGCCGCCGCTGGCGGGCCAGGAGGGCTTCAATCAGCAGCCGGGTTTTGATCGAACTGCCGCTCCCCAATTCGACGATGCTCACCGGATTCGGCAACTGGGCCACGATCTCCGCCGCGTGATGCTCGAAGATCTGAGCCTCGGCCCGAGTCAGATAGTATTCCGGCAGCAGGCAGATCGCTTCGAACAACTGCGATCCGAGCGCATCGTAAAAATATTTGGGCGAAAGCGTTTTGGGAGCAGCCGTCAGCCCCAGCCGCACATCATCGGCGAACTGGTTGGGATTATTACGCGAGGGAGGTTGATGGATTATCAAACGAGAGGGAGTCAGAGAAGATCCCCGAACGTCCATGGTCTTGATTCCTCATGGCTTAACAATGCCAGCTCGACTTAGCAAAGTAAGCGACTAAGCCAGCCTTCTAAAGCCATCCCAGCCTCCTGGTTGGGGCACAGCTTTTCTAGACGACTGGGTGATCCACAACTTTGGCAGATTGTAACAGATCGCGAGAACCAAATCTCGGATTCGCCGCCCTCTGGCCAAAGTTGCCGGAATCAAATCACCCGATCTTGAAAAACCGCGCCCAACGCAGGCAGTTGAATTCGTGAATGACCATTCCCTCTGGAGTTACGCGCGCAGCTCGCCAGCCGCTTTCTGCGCTCTCACGAAGCGTCGATTGACCTCTTCCCAACTGACGTTGAGCATGAAGGCATCGACGTATTTGGCGGCCGCCGCGCCGAAATCGATGTGATATGAATGTTCGTACATATCCATCACCAGCAGCGGACAGCTAAAGGGGGCGTTGTGCATATGGTCCCAACCCCAGTAATTATGCAGGACGCCGGTATGGAAGTTATAACCGAGGGTCACCCATCCCGATCCGCCGGCCAGCGCGTTGCCGACCTTCTTGAACTCGGCTTCCCATTGATCGTAGCTGCCCCAGGTCAGGCGGATGGCGAACAGGATATCGCTGCTGGCCTTGCCGTCGCCGCCCAGGTTGCCGAAATAGAGATCGTGCATGACCACGGATCCGGTCCGAATCAACTCCTCGCGTTTGATGTCGCCGTACATATAGGGCGGCAGATCCTTTTCGGTCAGCAGCGATGCCAGTTTCAACTCAACGGTGTTGAGCGCCTTGATCGTACCGCCATAGTTGTTCTCGTGATGCGAACGGATCAACTTCTCCGAGAGACCATTCAATTTGGCCGGATCGAAACCAAGGGGTTTGGGTTGGTGTTTACCAGCAAAGGCCTTGATGACGCTGGCCGGCGCCGGCGAGTCCGCCACGACCGGAGCTTGCCCCGGAGTCTGTCCCTCAACTTCGCCGGTCATCAAACTGGAGAAGGTCAAGACACTGCCGCCGAGCATCATCGATTCAATCGCTTCACGTCTCGAAATGTTGTTCATTACTTTTCCCCCTTCGAATAGCACGATCGGGAATGTTCGTGCCCGAATTGCTCACTGTAAAATCGCACAGATCAATCTCTCTGCGCTGTGACCTAGCAGACATTGAGGCGGCTTGCGAACCGCTCTCAATCGTCGCGTGACGCAACATTGATCGTTCGGGGCCATGGGACAGAACGTCGATAGCATCGGGGCGATAGATGGTAGCTTGACGCGCCGCCAATGACGACCTCCTCTTTCATCTACACCAACGCCAAGCAGCAGACAATTGGGCATTCGGTGTTGATTCGAGTTGAGGACGGCGATGAATACAAGGGTCGTGTTCGGCGCGGAAATTAGCTTACTTCGGAAAACATTCCCGGCGCAAGTCTAATCAAGGAAATTTGGGCCTTAGCGAATTCTAAAACGGGACGGGTCCAGGCGATTGATCGGGGCTCCGGCGGCCCCGCGGCGGGAATTTCAGGAAGCTCTCTTGTCGCGAAAGGCGAATAGATAGAGGCCAGCCCCGACAAAGGGGATCAGGATGATGACGGCCAGGACGACTTTCGTCGCCCAGTCTCGAGATGATTTCAACACATCGAGGATGGCATAGAGACTGAGCACGAAATAGGCACCTAGTAGAAAATTCTTCATGGCATCTGCTACCTCCGGAATTTTGGATGAGTGGCGGGGACCGCCATCAGCCACCCAGGATCCATCAAGTACGGGCAAGTACGGGACCTGGCATGATCGACCTGGCCGGATTAACCTGGGGCCTTAAACCTTACGACCCTTCCGGAATCTTTGTTCTTCTATAATCTCGGCGAGCGCGAAATTAAGACCGGCGGATCGGCGAGCGGTTCATCCGCCCAATTTCGATCGCACAATCTGGTTGACGATCTTGCCGTCGACCGTCTGCCCGGCGAGTTTAGCCATGGTCGCCTTCATGACGGCGCCCAGTTCTTTGACGGAGGTCGCGCCGGTCTCGGCGATGGCGGCTTCGACGACGGCGGTGATGGCGGCTGCGTCGAGGGCGGCCGGCAGATAGGTCTCGATCACCAGGATCTCGGCGGCCTCTTTATCGGCCAGCTCCGGGCGCCCGCCCTGTCGATACTGTTCGATGCTCTCGCGGCGTTGTTTGACCAGCGACTGCAAGATCTTGATCGCTTCGTCGTCGGCCAGCGGGGCCATCTTTTCGATCTCGCGGTTTTTGAGGGCGGTCTTGACCATCCGCAGCGTGGAGAGGCGCTCGCTCTCTCGCTCTTTCATGGCGGTCTTCAAATCTTCATTGATGCGATCCAGGAACGTCATGCTCTATTCTCCCGTTTGAGGTCTCCTCCAATCAGGGCAGCTCCCGAAGAGGTACTGTCAGGATAACTTCTAGTTTATAGGGCCCGCTCCGGCAGGTGTCAAATTGCATCCCAGGGTCTGGTTGCGCCGCCATGCGAAATTTGTTAGTCTCTCCTACTTAAATTACGGTTCGCGAAAGTGGCGGAACTGGTAGACGCGCCAGACTTAGGATCTGGTGCCCATAAGGCGTGGGGGTTCGAGTCCCCCCTTTCGCATCGAGAACGAATACCGGTTCCCGAATTCAGCTCTTCATCGGCCTGCCAGTAATTCACGGTCTTTAGCAGTAAACGGCGGTTAGTCGTTGACAAATCGTGATCGATATCGAAATTGGTATCATTTTTGGAGGTAGAACGAACGCAGGCCATGAGCGGTTGAGCCGTCGAGTGTGAATCGAGTATGAAGAGAGGTGAATAAAAGTTGAAATTGGAAGTTGCCGTAGCGGACATCTCCCAGTCCAAGAAGGATCTCACAATAGAAGTCGCTGCCGACGAGGTCGCCGCGGAGTTCGAAAAGGCCTATCAGACCTTTGCGCGCCACGCCAAGGTTCCGGGTTTTCGCCCGGGCCATGTGCCGCGGGGAGTGGTCAAGCAGCGCTTCGGAAAAGAGATCAAAGATGAGGTGGTGGGGCGGCTCTTGCCGCACGCGCTTCAACACGCGATCGAAGACCACAAGCTGCAGGTGGTCGGTCAGCCTCACGTCGACGATATTTCGTTGACCGAAGGCCAGCCCCTGACGTTCAAGGCCAGCATCGAGGTCATGCCGCAATTCGAGCTCCAGCCCTACCAGGGGTTGAAGGCGACCAAGCAGGTGACGAAGGTCACGGATGAGGATGTCGCGGGCGTGATCGAAAAGTGGCGTGAATCGGCCGCGGAGTTCGTCCCGGTCGAGGACCGGCCTTCGGCGCAGGGCGATTTCGTTTCGTTCGATCTGGTCGGCAAGCATCTCGAACCGGCGGACGCTCCCGAGATCAAACTCGAGAATACGCAGGTCGAGCTGGGCTCGCCCAACGTCCAGCCCGAATTCGATGAACACCTCCGCGGGGTCCGGGCCGGCGACGCACGCGAATTTCGCGTCGTCTATCCCGAGAACCATGAGGGCCGCGACTTCGCCGGGAAGACCGTCGATTTTTCGGTGAAGGTCCTGGCGATCCGGTGCAAAGAGTTGCCGGAACTCGACGACGATTTTGTGAAGGGTCTGGGCGAGTATGAGACGCTGGAACAGGCCCGCGAGAAAGTCCGCGAGAAGCTGGTCAAAGAGGCCGAGCACCGGGCCGGATTGAGACTGCGCGATCAGTTGCTGACCGAAATTCTGAAGTCCTACGATTTCGAGATTCCGGCCTCGCTGGTCGAAGAGGAGGCCGTCAATCGCGTGCGCGAAGTGGCCTATTTAATGCTGCGCAGCGGCGTCGACCCGAGCATGATCAAGAATCTGGATTGGGAGGAACGCCTGCCGCGGGCCCGAGTCGAGGCGGTGCGCGATATTCGAGCGGCGCTGGTGGTCGGACGGATCGCGACCGCCGAGGGCGTCAAGATCGCTCAGGAGGAACTCGACGCCGAACTCGAGCGGATTGCGGCCTCGTCCGGCGAGCCCCTGGCTCAGTTGAAGGCCCGCTTGACAAAGGAAGAGTCGCTTTCTAGTATCGAAAACAGATTGATATACCAAAAGGCTCTCGATCTGGTGGCGAAGAGCGCCGAGATCACGGTTGAGGAGCTGACCCCGGGTGAGTTGGCCCGGAGGGAGCAGCCGGAGACTGAAATCGAGAACCTTGAAAATGCTCAGACCGCCGAAAACTCTTAGCCTCGGGGTCCTCGGGCCGGCGGAGGGTTTTCGGGTCGGAGCCGAACGGAATATTAGATACCGTGACAGCCAGCCTGTCTGCAGGATCTGTGACATGAGAGACCAGGCCTCTTAATTTCCCGGGCGGATGGCGCCGATACAGGATTCATTTGGCAATTAAATTTTTTGAAATTTGTTCTGCCCATTAGTAATCTGATCAACAGACAAACGGATCTTAGCTCTTAGAATCAAATCTTATGATCAATCCATATGCTCATTTAGTGCCCATGGTTGTTGAGCAGACCGCGCGAGGCGAACGCGCATTCGACATTTACTCGCGCTTGCTCAAAGACAACATCATTTTCATCGGAACGCCGATCGACGATACGGTCGCCAACCTCGTCGTGGCGCAGATGCTCTTTCTCGAGTCCGAAGACCCAGATCGTGAAATCTCTCTCTATATCAACTCGCCGGGCGGTTCGGTGACCGCCGGAATGGCCATCTATGACACGATGCAGTTCGTGCGGAGCCCGGTCACGACCTTCTGCATCGGACAGTGCGCGTCGATGGGCGCGGTGCTGTTGGCGGCCGGCAGCAAAGGCCGGCGCTTCGCTCTTCCGAATTCGCGGATTCTGATCCACCAGCCTTCGGCGGGTGGGATTTCGGGTCAGGCGACCGATATCAAGATCGCGGCGGAGGAGATCCTGAGGTTGCGTGAGCGGCTCAACGAAATTCTCTCCCATCACACGGGGCAGCCGATTGAGACGATCGAGCGAGATGTCGAGCGCGATCGGATAATGAGTGCGATGCAGGCCAAGGAATACGGGATTATTGATCAGGTGATCAAGCACCGTGAATAACTACCAGGCGCTTCGGCGGTGAGTCGCGTGCGATTCGCCGCCGGGGGCTTGCGCTCACACCTGTATGAATAATAGCAACCTCTCAGTCGAACATTCCTCTGGTTTTAGCGGGGCGTTGGGCCTGGAAGTCCAACGGCAGGTCTTACGCTGCTCATTTTGTGGCCTGGGCGAAGGGGAAGTTGCCAGGCTCTTCGAGGGACACTCCGGTTATATCTGCGATGAGTGCGTGGATGTCTGCGTGCAGCTTTTACAGGACTATCGCGAGATGGGGATCCGGCCGCCCCGGGTCAATCAGCCCTGGTACAAGAAGCTCTTTGGTGACAACGGCGGGACCAGTAACGCCTGCAGCTTCAACATTCATGACCGCAGCAACCCGCAGGGCGAACGCCTCTTTCCGGGAATTAACGCCCAGATCTGCGAAAAGTGCGTGCGCGCCTGCGAAGTGCTCAAATCGAGTCTAATTCTAGGCGGCTAGATCATTAATTATGTTTTGATCAAAATAGTTTGAGAAAGTTGCCACTGCTTGCGCGCAAGCAGGCCCCTTGTTTATCATTGGTCATGTCTGGAGAGTGACTCGGTGCCATCAATCGGATGATACCCATTTACGACGCCGTCAGAAAAACTAGTTCATAAGCTTGTCATCAAACAATGCAAAAATACTTTCTAAATTTTAAAGTGGAGGCCGCAAAGGAATGAGAAGAAGCGACGATACATTACGATGCAGTTTCTGTGGTAAGAGCCAAAATGAAGTCAAGAAACTGATCGCGGGCCCCACTGTATATATTTGCAATGAATGCATTGATATCTGCATTGAGATCATCAGTGATGATGCGCAGCAAGAGGCCGCCGCTGCCCGCCCGCCACTCCCGAAACCGACCGAGATCAAGACTTTTCTGGACGAATACGTGATCGGCCAGGAAGATACCAAGAAGAAGCTCGCCGTCGCCGTCTACCAGCACTACAAGCGAATTGAGATGATGAAACGGCGGAGCGACGTCGAGATCCAGAAATCGAATATTCTGCTGATCGGGCCGACCGGCACCGGCAAGACGCTGCTGGCCCAGACGCTGGCGCGCATGCTGAAGGTCCCGTTCACCATCGTCGATGCCACCACCCTGACCGAAGCCGGCTATGTGGGCGAGGACGTCGAGAATATCATTTTGAAATTGCTCCAGTCCGCCAACGGCGATGTCGAGCGGGCGCAACAGGGCATCATCTATATCGACGAGATCGACAAGATCTGTCGGAAGGACGAGAATCCCTCGATCACCCGCGACGTCTCGGGCGAAGGGGTTCAACAAGCTTTACTCAAGATCCTGGAGGGGACGGTCGCCAACGTTCCGCCTCAGGGCGGCCGCAAACATCCGCACCAGGAGTTCTATCTGGTCGATACGACCAATATCTTGTTTATTTGTGGCGGGGCTTTCGTCGGGTTGGACAAGGTGATTCAAAAACGGGTCGGGCAGAAGGCCATGGGTTTTTCGGCCAATATCCGCCCCATGAATCAAACGCGGGTTTCGAACCTGCTGGAACAGGTCCAACCGGAAGACCTGATCAAATTCGGCCTGATTCCGGAATTCGTCGGACGGCTGCCGGTGATCGGCACTCTCCACGAACTGGATGAAGCGGCCATGATCGAGATTCTGACGCAACCCAAGAACGCGCTGGCCAAGCAATATCAGCGGCAGTTCGAGTGGGACGGCATCAAATTGCGTTTTACCGATGATGCTCTGCGCGCCGTGGCGCGGCAGGCTTGTGAGCGCAAGGTCGGGGCCCGCGGTCTGCGAATGATTCTCGAAGAGCTGATGCTCGAAGCGATGTACACACTCCCAGGACAAAAGAAGATCAAAGAGTTCGTGGTGACCGCCGAAATGGTCGCCAATCGCCGCGCCATCTTCCCGCTTGAGAAGGCCGGGTGAGGGTCGGACGATCTATCCAGAACGGTCGCGCCGGTGCCCGACATGGAGTCGAATCCATGACGCAAGCCCCTCAGCGCCTGAACCACGGATGGCGTATTCCCCATTCGGATCTGGAGTCATGGCCCGCGGAGCTGATGACCAATTCCCCTGGAAATATAGAGATGCTTCGAGAAGAGACTTCGAGATGCATAGAGATTGTTGAGCGGTCAAGACCTGACCACTGGTCTGTGTGAACGAGTCAAGTCGATGTTGATGGTCATTTTCATCTGCCGTTTCTGAACCCGTGAAGGGGTCCTCAGAATGCGGTGGGATTTTTTCCTGAAAATTTCGAGGTTCAGCCACGATGCAAGAATTTCACGATAGCACACCGAGCGATGTTGCCAGATATCCGATGGTTCCGATTCGAGATGTCGTAGTTTTTCCCCATACCAAGGCGGCCTTCGTCATCGGGCGCCCCTCATCGGTGCGCGCGTTGGAGGAAGCGCTGGCCACCAATCGGATCATCTTTTTGGCGACCCAGCACGACGCGACGATCGAAGATCCGACGCCGGACCAGATCTACAAGGTGGGGACTCTGGCCTATATCGCCAATTCGCTGCCCAAGCCGGAAGAGGCGATGATCAAGGTGCTGGTCGAGGGGCGGGAGCGGGCCCGCGCGGTCCGGGTCGAGGAGCGCGATGGATACTATCTGGCGACTTTACGCCGCGCGCCGATCGTGGCTGAGAACAACAAGCGGATTGCGCCGCTCGTCTCGCGAGTGGTCTCGCTGGTCGAACAGTATCTGAAACTGGCCCAGGAGGGGAACCCGGATCAGATCCAGGCCGCGTTGCGCGCCAACGACCCGGGACAACTGGTCGATCAACTGGCCGATAAGATGCGGCTGGAGATCGCGGACAAACAGACGCTGCTCGAAGTCTATTCGATCCACGAACGGATCTTGAAGATGATCGAGGTCCTGGAGATCGAGATCGATAAGCTGAATGTCGATCGCACCATCCAGACCCGCGTCAAGCGGCAGATGGAGAAGCAGCAGCGCGAGTACTATCTCAACGAGAAGATCAAGGCCATTCATAAGGAGCTCGGGCGCAAGGACGAACGCGCGGAGTTCGAGGAGTTGAAGCAGAAGGTCGAAGAGGCGGGGATGACGACCGAGGCCTACGACAAGGCCATGGGCGAGCTGAAGCGCCTGGAGCAGATGCCGCCGATGTCGGCCGAATCGACCGTCTCGCGCAACTACCTGGATTGGCTGATCAGCGTGCCCTGGAGCAAGCGCAGCGAAGAGATTCGCGATATCGCCCGCGCCCAGGAGGTGCTGGAGGCCGACCATTACGGTCTCGAAAAGATCAAGGAACGGATCCTGGAGTACCTGGCGGTGCGCCAGTTGGTGGAGAAACCGAGAGGCTCGATCCTCTGTTTCGTCGGCCCTCCGGGCGTCGGCAAGACTTCGCTTGGCCGTTCGATCGCCAAGGCCACCGGCCGCAAGTTCGTGCGGCTCTCGCTGGGCGGCGTTCGTGACGAGGCCGAGATCCGCGGACATCGGCGCACCTATATCGGCGCCCTTCCGGGACAGATCATCCAGATGATGAAGAAGGCCGGGACCGTCAACCCGCTGATCTTGCTGGATGAAGTCGACAAGATCGGCTCGGACTATCGCGGCGATCCGTCGGCCGCGCTGCTCGAGGTTCTGGATCCGGAACAGAATCACACCTTCCATGATCATTATCTGGACGTCGAATACGATCTCTCGCAGGTCATGTTCATCGCGACCGCCAACGTCATGCATACGATTCCGGCCGCGCTCCAGGATCGCCTGGAGGTGATCAAGCTGGCGGGCTATACCGAGCG
>DATEFT010000619.1:0-3659 GCA_035280505.1 Blastocatellia bacterium
AAGAGGCGGTATCCGGAGAGCGAACCGTCCTCGAGCGGATTGACTTCATACCCGGCCTTCTTCAGGTTATTGTCGTTGAACTCGTCAGTGTTGACGACCAGGATCCCGCCCGACTCCAGATCCTTGATGTTGACCTTCAAGGCCGCCGGATTCATGGCCACCAGGACGTTGGGTTCGTCGCCGGGCGTCCGAATATCGCGGCTGCTGAAGTTGAGTTGATAGCCGGAGACGCCCGGCAGACTGCCCGCCGGGGCGCGAATCTCCGCCGGAAAATCGGGGAGCGTCGAGATATCGTTACCGATGATCGCCGAAGTGGACGTAAACTGAGTACCGGTCACTTGCATTCCATCCCCGGAGTCGCCCGCAAAGCGAATAGTCACCGTTTCAAGATCTTCGATCGGGGCCAGCATCTTCATTTTTTCTTCACTGAGTGTTGATGTCGACATGGTTAGTAACAGACTCCATTTGCTTTTTTTTACCGTCGTTCTTCGACCCTTAAGACTACTCTCTCCGGTGACGGAATGTATACCTCTTCCGAGCTTCAGCCGTGCCCGAGAATCGAGAGTTCGGCAGGGGCGAGGGGCCGCGTCGAGCTTCGAGCCAGACGGATCATCAGAAAGTGCGGTTCAAAAAAATATCTAGGATAACGAATTAGCGAATTAATGCGGCCGCATCATAACATGCGCCTCTCTAATTCGCACGCCGGACGGCTCCGAAAAATCATTTAAAAAACCAAAAAGTTGACAAAATCAACCACGCCTCATATCATATTTTTTGTGCCAGTCGCATCCGTCGAAAACCTCCTCAAAGAGTCTCGCAGCGCCATCATCGACTTGCTCAAGATCAATGGCGCCATGAGCGTGGAGCAGTTGGCATCCGAATTGGAGGTCTCCAAGGTGTGCGTGCGACGCCACCTGAACCTGCTTGAAAGTGACGGCCTGATCAGTTATCAGGAGGAACGGCACGAGCGCGGGCGCCCCCGCTTCATCTATCGACTGACCGAAAAGGCAAGCTGTCTCTTTCCGCAAGCCTATGACGAGTTCGCCCGGGAGGTGCTGGCCCAGATCGAACGCCATTTCGGCGGCGAGGGTCTGCGCCGCGTGCTGAGCGCGCGGGCCGACGAGTTGATCGCGCAGTTGCGCCTGGAATTCGCGGAACTGAACCTCGATGAACGCATCAAAACGTTGATCAAGGTGATCAACGCCAAAGGCTATCTGGCCGAGGCGCGGCGGCTCAAGGACGGCACCTACCGGATGCGGCAGCGCAACTGCCCGACCGAGAACGTGGCCGTCACCTACCGCGGCGTCTGCGACGAAGAGGTCCGGGTCTATACCGAATCGCTGGGCTGCGAGGTGGTCCGCGAATGCCGGATCATCGACGGCGCGCGCATGTGCGAATTCAGAATCGTGCCGTCCACCCTGACGCAGATCACGCGAGGGGCGAAGAAGAGATGAACTGGAAATTAAGGTCTTTGGAATTTGAGAGGCCACCCGCGAAACGCGCTAAATTCGCGGTTGAACCTCAAAACTTCAAGAAACTTAACTTTTCAAAGTACTAAGAATTGAGAGTCGTTTTTCCGATGAACGAAACAACTACCGGGCCCATTACCGAGGAGATCATCCTCAACGCCCTACGGGCAGTTAAAGATCCCGACCTGCACAAAGATATTGTCTCGTTGAACATGATCCGGGACGTCAAAATCTGCGGCGGGATCGTCAGCTTCCGCTTCGTCTTGACCACGCCGGCCTGCCCGGTCCGCGACCAGCTCAAGGGTGAAGCCGAGAAGACGGTGATGGCCGTGCCGGGCGTCGAGCGGGTCGAGGTCCAGATGGACGCCGAGGTCCCGAAGGCCCGCGGCGCGATCGAGAAGGGCGAGATCGAGGGGATCAAACATATTATCGCCGTCAGCTCCGGCAAGGGCGGAGTGGGCAAATCGACGGTCGCGGTCAATCTGGCGGTCTCGCTGCAACTGATGGGCGCGCGGGTCGGAATCCTCGACACCGACGTCTACGGCCCGAACGTCCCGATCATGATGGGCGGCCGGGACATTCCGGCGGCTCGCGGCAACGTCATCATTCCGCCGGTCTATTACGGCGTCAAGACCATGTCGATCGGCCTGCTCAATCCGGGCGATAAGGCGGTCGTCTGGCGCGGCCCGATGCTCCACACGGCGGTCTCGCAATTTTTGCGACAGGTCGAATGGGGCCAGCTCGACTACCTGGTGGTCGATATGCCGCCCGGGACCGGCGACGTGCAGTTGAGCCTGGCGCAACTGGTCTCGATCGCGGGCGCGGTGCTGGTCACGACTCCGCAGGAGGTGGCGCTGGGCGACGTCCGCAAGGCCTATCATATGTTCGATCAGTTGCACGTTCCGATCCTGGGGATCGTGGAGAATATGAGCTACTTCGAATGCCCCAACGACGGCAACAAGTATTTCATCTTCGGCAACGGCGGCGGCGAAGCGCTGGCGGAACGTTACGAGGTCCCCTTCCTCGGCGGAATTCCGATTGCGATCAACATTCGGGAAGGCGGCGATCTGGGAGTGCCGATCGTGGTCGGCCAGCCAGAGAGCGCCCAGGCCCGGGCGTTCCGGCAGGTGGCCCAGAACGTCGCGGCCCAGGTCAGCATCGCGGCCATCAAGGCCAACAAATCGCTGCCGGTGCTCAACCTCAAGAAATGAATTGACGCTCTTTTTTCCGGCCGCTATTATTTGATTGGTGTCAATCCAATTGACGAGGTCTTAACCCGAGGCGGAAGACGTTACGTGGGAAGCTCTCGGTTGCCGCGGCGATCCGGCAATGAACATTTAACGATTACGATTCAAAGTAAAGGAGAACGAAACAATGGTTTTGACCCTGACTGAAACTGCAGCTTCAGAGGTGAAGAAGTTTCTAGAAGCCGAGAATGTCGGGACCCAGGGTGGTCTGCGGGTGCGCGTCGTCCCGGGCGGGTGTTCCGGTTTTCAATACGCCATGAATATCGAGGAGGCGCAACAGCCCAACGACGAGGTGGTCGAATCCAGCGGGCTGCGCGTCTTCGTTGATATGTTCAGCGCCCAGTATCTCGATAATGTCCAGATTGACTATGTCAATAATGTGATGGGATCGGGCTTCACATTCAATAATCCTAATGCGACGGGCGGCTGCGGCTGCGGTAGCTCATTTACGGCCTAGTCTCAATTGCGAGCCGAGAAAAACGGTTCCCGAGGTCATGCTCGGGGAACCGTTTTTCTATTTTCGCGGTCCCGCATTCGGATTCCGGGTGATCGATAGCTTGACAGTATCGAAGCCGCGCGAATAAGCTAACGTGAGAGTGCCTCGTCTGCGCAGCTTTACAGATCGCAAGAACATGGTCTGGATCTCAGTGCAGTCTTGCTGCCTGTCGGAGACATGGGCCGCCAGCTCTTTTCCGGCTCTTTGCTCGCGGCAATCAATTAGCACCGCTTCATCATGAATGTAATTTAGGAGGAATAACAATATGCCAGCTCTTTCAGGAACTAAAACTCATGAAAATCTGAAACATGCATTTGCCGGCGAATCCCAGGCGAATCGCCGCTATCTCTACTTCGCGCGACAGGCTGACGTCGAGGGCTATCCCGATCTCGCCGGTCTGTTCCGCGACACGGCCGAAGGCGAAACGGGTCATGCGCATGGCCACCT